>JAQUEX010000163.1:0-5659 GCA_028684935.1 Kiritimatiellia bacterium
GCCCCAAAACAACACCAATTTCTCGATATCTCCTTGATAGTTAGGCAGTTACCGACGCTTAGCGTCGGCAACTGGAAAAAGGCCTTGGAACTGCTCGACCTCTTTCGCAAGCATGACGGCCAGCCCTACGATGATGAAAACCATATGATTGACATTCAGGCCTTGCTCCGCAAGGATTGGTGGGAAAAGAACAAGTTGCTTTCTACGAGGAACGCTGTCTTGGGCGGGCTCACGCCCGTCACCCTCGACGGGACCGACTATCGCCCGCGTTTTCTGCGTGTGAGTCCCAGTAAAAATCCGCTATGCTCTGCGCGTCATGACGAAATCGCTGCATCAATGTTTCCATCTTCCGAATCCCCACCTCCCCCTGCTGTTCCTCGCTCCGATGGCCGGCTACACACAGGCCCCGATGCGCCGCCTGTGCCGGCAGCACGGCGCCGCGCTCACCTATACCGAAATGACGAATGACCTCGGCCTGCTGCACGCGTCCGACAAAACCTGGCACCTGCTCGAAACTTTTGAAGACGAGGGACCGGTCGTGGCCCACCTCTACGGCTCCGATCCTGTGTCTTTGTCTGAGGCCGCCGCACGGGTCGAACAGACCGAACGCTTTGCCGGAATCGACCTCAACGCCGGTTGTCCGGTCCATAAAATCACCGCGAACGGCGCCGGCGCCGCTCTGATTCATGATCCGCGCCGCATTCATGCCATTCTCGCCGCCATGCGCCGCGCCGTCCGCTTGCCGCTGACCTTGAAGACACGCCTCGGGCCGCGCCCGGACCGCATCGCGATCTTTGAAATCCTCGACGCCGCCGAACAGGCCGGCGCCGACGCCCTGGCGCTGCACGGACGCTTCACCTCGCAAGGCCATGGCGGCCCCGTGCATCTCGATCTGCTGGCCGAGGTGAAACAGCGCGCGCGCATCCCGATCATCGGCAATGGCGGCGTCACGTCGCCGCACGATGCCTGGCGCATGCTGCATGAGACCCGTGTCGACGCCGTCATGATCGCCCGCGCGGCGATCGGCAACCCCTGGATCTTTGAGGACACGCTGACGGCGCTGGCCTCCGGCAACGAGCCCCCCGCAACCGCATTTTCCGGCGCGCGTCCGCGTCGCGAGCTCACGGTGATCCGCGACGCGCTGGAGACGCACATGGCGGCCGAAGTCGAACTGATCGAACGTATCCGCGCACGCTACGCCCTGCCCCGCAACGCGGCGGAGACAGACGAAACGTTGGCTACAACCTTCCGCTGCCATCTCTTCCGCTATCTGCACGGGCTCAAGGGCTCGTCGTACGTGCGGGGCCGCCTGCATGAACTTCATACGCTCGATGCGATCCGAGCCGCTGTCGCAAGCTGCCTCGAACGTGAGGCCGCCTACCGCGCATCGGCACCGGACGCGCACCGCTGATCGCGGCTGCCGTGCGCCGGCTCACCGTGCGCCGAGCGTCACCCGCACCATCACCGGATCCAGCGGATCAAGCCGGAACGCCAGCCGGCCGCCATCCAAGATTCGCGGCGCCTGACCGAACTCCTCATGAAGTCCCGAGACCCCTCCCGCGACCGTGACCTCGGCATCGGCCGGAACCGTGCCGCCGTTCACAGCCAGCAGGTAAAGATGCTGCCCCATGCGCCACGCGCGCGTTTCCACGGCCGCAGGCCCCTTGCAGGCCAGTTGCGGCAACGGCTCAACCGAGAGCAGGACCGGAATGTAGCGCTTGATTTCCGCTCCCATCTCACAGACATCCGACCAGCGCCGTTCAAACGGATCACGCTCGTTCATCTTGAACAGATCGAAAAAGGAGTAGAAGACCAATCCGTTCGCCCCGGCAGCCACGCACTGCCATGCCATGGCGCGCATTTCGGCCAAGGTCGGCGCGCGCGTCTTTTCGCGGGCCGCGCCCTTGCGGTACGCCCCCCAATCGAACACCTGGGGCACCTGCCACACCGCCCGTGAGCGGAACGTGAGGTCGCGCGTGTCGCGCGTCCACTGCAACGCCGTGCCGACCGGCTTGTCAGGCAGCGGATACGGATCGGTGCCGATCACATCAAAGGTCGGCAGATAGGCGTCCACCTGGTTGTATTGATAGAGGACAACCCACGTGGGATGGTCGGGATCAAGTTCCTCCATCAACGCCTGGCGGGCGGCGAGCCGGTCCACCATCGTGAGAGGCAGCTCGTCATTGATATACCACGCTATCAGTGCGGGATGCCGGCCATGCCGCGCCACACGCCGCTGGATCTCAGCCCGCTCATCCGCCTCGGTCTTCATGGAGGCGGGGGCCCAACGCGTGCCTGAATAGTAATCTTTGATCGAGTAGATCACCTTGAGGTTGCGGGCCTGGCAGGCATCCATCTGATTCGTTGTTGGACTGCCGTACGGCATCAGGCAGTTGAAGGGGCTCTTGGCATAAAGATCCAACTCCTTCTCTTTGATGCCGCTCCAATACATGCCGAGCGGAAAGAAAGGCTGACCCTCCACCATCAGCCGCTGGTGCTCGTCAATGAACACGCGCCGATTGGGCAGCGTTTCGACACGAGAAAACCGCGTCTGAGCGCTGCCGCAGGACTTCCCGTCGCGCGCGGTCAAGGCGAAACGCACCGTGTACGCGCCGATCGGCAGCGACCGCGCGTCCAACGTGCAAACGGCATACCGACCGGTGAGCATTTCAGGTGCCAGGCGCTTCACAGCGCGGCCGTCGCCCGTTTCAACACTGAACAGCCCGGCAACCTCTGAAGGCGCCACGCCCGCCTCGTCCAGCGCGAGTACCGCATGCAAAGAAACCGGCCCTTCCGCCGCAACATGGCGGTAGCTGGAAAGGCTCACGGCTCGGACCAGCGGCGGCACGTGCCGCGTCACCTTGAGATCGTCGAACCACGCCTTGCCGGTCATGCCGCGGCGCACATACGGCGCAAGGCTGACGCGCGTGGCGTTGGTGGGGATCATGCGCGTGAAACCGTGAACACGCTGCCAACCCTCGCTCGTTCCGCGCACGCCCTCGGCATATGCGCCGCCGAGATACCGGCTGCCGTCATACCACTCCATGCAGACCGTCGCGCCAGACTCGTCGCCAGACAGCCCTTCGGTCTTCACCCACACCTCATAGGCGTAACAGCAGCCGCGCCGCAGATCCAGCGCCTGCGACGGAAACGAGTAGAAAGCGGGGTCGCCGTTCTCGAACACCAGTCCGCGCGTACCCTCGCGCCCCGCGCCGTCCGCAAAACGATACACCGGCTTCCGTTCGTTCCAACCCACGGTGGCACCGGACGGCTCCGTCTCTTCGAAACCAGGATTTCGCACGAGATTCTCCTGCCCGCCGCAGCAGACGAATGCCGCCGCCATTCCCGCCAGCCCAAAACTGCGCACCATACAGCCCACCCCTTTCCAGTTTACCAAATACGCCAACGATCTCTGGCGGCCCCTCATCGAATCTCCGCGCACACCTTCACGCCAAAGATCTCTTTGTTCAGATGTGCGTCGAGCGCGACGACCGTCACATCGCCCGGCGCAAGCGCGCGAACCGTGCCGCTGGCGTCGACGGACGCACGGTGACGGCGAAACGTCCAATACTGATCCGGCGTTGTGGCTTGGCTGTCGGTATGCGCACCGTCTCCGTCGTAACAGAACCACGTGACCGCGCCTTTCAGCTTTTCTGCGGCGAACGCCCGGGTGTTGCCGACTGCCACAGAGACGGGCTTGACGTGGAAGACGCGATCCTGCCCGCCGCCTACGCGCGTCGTGTAGAGTAACCCGTGCACGGGATCAACCTGAATGACATCGAACGTCTGCTCGTAAACCGTCCCCGCCTTTTTTTCCGGCAACACGCCCGCAAACGGCGTCCGCGCGATGTAGTCGCGATACGCCGCGTCACACGCTTCCGTCACGTGCAGGATACCGTTGAAATGGTTCACGCGGTCGCTGTGGTGATGGCCCGTCAGATCGAGAAGGATCGTGCCGCGCGCATCCGAAAAATCATAATCGCGGCCGCTGAGCGACACGCGTTCCCGGTTCTGGTAGGCTTCCAAGAGCCGGCGGAAGTCCGCGAACATTTTCACTTCGCTGTCCGATGCCGTGATCGGCGCCAGCGGAATATGGTGGATCACGATGACTGAATAGCCGTCCGGCACGGTGGCAAGCGCCGTTTCGGCCAGCCACGCGAGCTGCGTTGCGCCGACGACATATTTGACGCCCCAATAGGCACGCGGATCATCGCTTGCAGCGTCCGAAGTGTCCGCAACCACATAGCGGATCTTCGCCGCGGCATCGTCGGCATAGTAATAGCAGGCCGTCGGATCGGCATCGTTGGTCACCGCCGCTCTGCAGCCGTTCGCCGTCATGTAGAAATCCCTCGCCGCTTGCGACGAATAGGTCCATCCATCTGCGGAGGTACGGCTCGTGCGGATCGTGAAATCGTGATTACCCTTGGCGTTGAAAAGAAGGCCACCGGCCTGCTGGATCGGGACCGACCAGAATTGGTCATACTGCGCCATCTCCGCGTCGAGGTCGGCCTTTGTGCCGAACGCGGACGGAATGTCACCGCCACAAAACACCTTGTTCAAACCCGTGAGACGTATCAACTCGGCGATAAGGCGTCCAGAGAACCGTCTGTTCGCGCTGACATGCGGATCGGTGAAAAAGAAAAAGCCGGCCGCGACGCCTGGCGTATTTTTGAGCATTCGGATCTTCTCCGCGAGGCCGGTCACGTAAGAGCGATAATACTCAGGAAGCGCATCTGACGCCTCCCCCGCCCTAAGCCCCGCCCAACCCGCAGCCGCGAACGCCGAACCGCCGGCGAGAAACGACCGGCGTTTCAACGCCATGTACCCACTCGTATCTGACATGTTCTAAAGCCCCAACGATGAATGATGCACTGAGAGCCGCATCTTCAGCCGCGTCAAACGACGCTCAATCCGAGACATTGTGGCACAGGCATCAGGAATGTTCAAGTGCCCCTGCTTCCGCATTTCGCACGCAACGAAGAGTTGTCGATCTTGCGGCAAGACGGTATGCTCATCGCCACATCATGCAAGGAGCAGACATCCCATGACCGCGCCGCCCCCCACGTCGCGCGCGCAGCGGTGCCGGAGGCGGGCCGTTCGTGCAGGCCTGCTGCTTGTGGTGTGCGTCGCCGCGCTGGCTGCTGCTGAAGGCGTCGCCCGCCATCTGGGCGGCCGCTCGCTGACGGCCCGTCTCATTCCGCCGCGCCGCTACGACTGCGTGCGCCTGTGCGGCGCCGCGGCCAGCGGCACCGTTCTGGACGCCGGAGGCGGTTGGCTGAATGAAGGCAAACGCACCGAGATCCTGATCTGTTCGCGCTGGAACGGGAGCGCCTGGGATCGTCCCGTCGACATCACGATCCGCAACGCCAAGCTTCGCGGCGCAATCCGCATTACCGGCATGGGACGCAACGGCCAAGGCACCGCCGTGCGCGCCTCGTCGCGCACGGAGGGTCACACCGCGCGCGCGCAGGCGGCGGCGCCGACCCGCATCACGATCAGCAACGTCTGGATCGAGGCCGAGGGACGCATCCCGATCTACCTCGCGCCGGGCGTCACGCATGTCACCGTCGAGGCGTGCGTCATCACCGGCCGCAGCCGCTCGGCCGCCTTCTATTTCGATGCGGAAAGCGGACGCAACATCTTACGCGGCAACACCTTT
>JAQUEX010000163.1:5759-7214 GCA_028684935.1 Kiritimatiellia bacterium
ACCTTTACCGCAACTGCGGCGAGGGCGGCACGGTGCGCCACCAGACGCCCAACGGCAACATCCTGGCGGACAACCGCTTCATGACGCGGGGGCTCGCCCTGCGCACCTACGGCATCTGGCTGGGTTCGCGCAACGGACGGCGTGCCTACTGCGGCTGCGACGCGGGTTACCCGTTCGGCAGCAGTCTCGACAACCGCGACTTCGCGGATGACAACACGGTGACGAACAATATGTTTATGCCCATGACGTCACGCGCTCTTCGCGACGACGGCAGCCACAACCGGATCGTGCCGTAACGGGCCAAGGAACCGTTATTCTCAGTTGAGCGAGCCAACGATTATGCTAAACTGTCCTCACTTCAGGGGAAAGAGATGACTGTGACACGCAGACATTTTTCGCACGCTTCGCTGGCTGCCTTGTTCGCCGCCGGGCAGGCCCCTTTCATCCTACGCGCGCAGGACGCGCGCCGGTTTCGCGTTGTTCTGATCGGCTCGGGCTGGTGGGGCACCAACATTCTGAACACGGCGCTGGATACCGGCGTGTGTGACCTTGCCGCACTCTGCGATGTTGACGAGCGCATGCTGGCGCTCTGCTGCGCGAATCTTGCGAAACGCGGCATCGCCCCGCCCAAACTCTACAAAGATTTCCGCGAGTGCCTCTCCTCTGAAAAGCCCGACATCGCCCTGATCGCCACGCCGGATCATTGGCACGCCCTGATCATGATCGAAGCGTGTCGGCAAGGCGCTCACGTCTATGTCGAAAAGCCCATCAGCCACACGATCCTCGAAGGGCGCGCCATGGTCAACGCCGCCGCGAAATACGGCCGTGTGGTTCAGGTCGGAACACACCGCCGCGCCTCGCCGCACAACCAAAGCGCGCGCGAATTCATCCGCTCCGGCAAGCTCGGCGCCATCGGACTGATCCGCTGCTTCATCACCTACGGCGGCGGCCCCGAGAAACCTTGGCGCAACAGCGAGCCGCCCAAGGGACTGGACTGGGACTTCTGGTGCGGTCCCGCCCCGTTGCGGCACCATTGCGGCGACATCCAGAACGCTTGGGGCGGCGGCCTCCACCCGCGCGGGTTCCGGAACTTCATGGACTACGCCAACGGCCAGCTCGGTGACTGGGGTATCCATTGGCTCGACCAAGTGTTGTGGATCACCGACCTCAAGCACCCGGCTTCCTGCCACTCCGCCGGCGGCCGACCGATCCGCGGGCCGGTGATCCTGACTGACGAGGAACAGACCAGTGACGCACCGGACATGCAGGTCGCAACATGGCGCTTCGCCGAGGGCCCTACCGTCACCTGGGAGCACCGTCTCTTCGCCGGCAACCCTCACGAAAAGGGCGAAAATGTCGGCGTCTATTTTTACGGCCAAAAAGGCGTGTTTCATCTGGGCTGGACGCAGGGCTGGAGTTTTTATCCCTCAAACCGCAAAGAGCCGGTCATCCATG
>JAQUEX010000164.1 GCA_028684935.1 Kiritimatiellia bacterium
GCCGTCCAGCAGGCCGGCCAGGCGCGCGGCGGCCCGGCGCCCCACGGCGCGGCCCGGCAGCGGCACCGAGGTCAGATCGAGGCCCGAGACCACGCGGGCGGTCAGCGAGTCGCCGACGCCGGCGAGGGCCGTCACCCGCGCCCGCGCGGCAGGCTGGGCGGCGCGGCAGACAGTCCAGAAACGGCAGGCCAGGAGGTCGCTGGTGCAGAACACGGCCGTCTCGCGCTCGAGGGCGGCGAGCCAATCCTGCCAGAGGCCTTCAAGCCGGTACCCGGCCGTGGCGGCGTCAGCGTGCGGCGCGGCGGCCAGAGCGCCGAAGCCGGGGCACTCCCGCGCCGCGTCGAGGAATCCCTCGCGGCGCAGGCGCGAGGCATGGGTCGCGCGGTCGGCGACCACCACGGCGTGCCGGTGGCCGAGGTCGAGCAGGTGGCGCGCGGCCAGGCGGCCGACGGCGCGGTCGTCGGGCACGGCCGAACAGACGCGCGTGATCGGCGAGAGGTTGGCGGTGTTGACCGCCGGCAGCTCCGGGGGCAGCCGGCTTTCCAGCCAGCGGTCGCTCAGGAACGCCCCGATCACGCCGCGCAGCTCGCCGGCGCGCACGAGACGCGCCAGCAGCGCCTCCTGGGCGGCCGGGACGGGCACCACCCGCCAGTCCGGCCTCGCCCGCGCATACGTCCGCACCCCTTCCAGGATCTCGACCGCATGATCGAAATCCGGATCGAGCAGCACACCGATGTTCACCGCGTCATTCATGGTCGGTCCTGTAAGAAAACCGCCCGAAGCATACCTGTTTTGCGCATTTTCGTAAATTACATTTTCGCTTATACGCAATAGACGGCGTTCGGCGGTGTGTTATGATGCCGACATGAACGCGCAACTCTTAATGTTCAGCGCTGAACACTCCATGCGGGAATGACCATGAAACGTGCATTTATCACAGGCATCACGGGACAGGACGGATCTTATCTGGCCGAGCTGCTGCTCGCCAAGGGGTACGAGGTGCACGGCATGATCCGCCGCTCCTCGAGTTTCAACACGCAGCGGATCGACCATCTGTATCAGGACCCGCACATTCTGGGGACGCGCCTCTTCCTGCATTACGGCGACCTGTCCGATGCCGGACGGCTGGCGAAGATGATGTACGAGATCGCGCCGGACGAGGTCTACCACCTCGGGGCGCAGAGCCACGTGCGGGTGTCGTTCGACGTGCCGGAGTACACCGGCGACGTGGTGGCGCTGGGCACGATCCGGCTGCTGGAGGCGCTGCGCGAGACCGGCATCGGCAAGAGATCGCGTTTCTATCAGGCCTCCTCCTCGGAACTCTACGGCAAAGTTCGCGAGACGCCGCAGCGCGAGACCACGCCGTTCCATCCGCGCTCGCCGTACGGCGTGGCGAAGCTCTACGGCTACTGGGCCACGGTCAACTACCGCGAGGCGTACGGCATGCACGCCAGCAACGGGATTCTCTTCAACCACGAGTCGCCGCGGCGCGGGCCGACCTTCGTGACGCGCAAGATCACGATGGCGGCGGCCCGCATCAAGAGCGGTCTGCAGAACGCGCTCTACCTGGGCAATCTGGAGGCCAAGCGCGACTGGGGATATGCCGGGGACTATGTCGAGGGCATGTGGCGCATCGTGCAGCGGGACGAGCCGGACGATTATGTGCTCGCCACCGGCGAGACGCACAGCGTGGGCGAGTTCTGTGAAGAGGCCTTCGGGCTGCTGGGGCTGGACTGGCGTGAGTTTGTCAAGCACGACCCGCGTTACGAGCGGCCCAGCGAGGTGGATCTGCTGCTGGGCGATGCCGCCAAGGCGCGTCGCGTGCTCGACTGGCAGCCGAAGGTCAGTTTCAAAGAGCTGGTGCGCCTGATGGTCGAGGCCGACATGCGCGTGGCACGTCAGGAACTCGCCGTGCAGCAGGCCGGCGGCGTGCTGGAGAACGCGGAGTGAGAAAACGCCTCAGCCTAGACGCCACCCGAAACTTGAAACCCGAAACCTGAAACCCGAAACCCGAAACCATGATTCCTTCCTCCCGCATTTTCGTTGCCGGTCACCGCGGCATGGTCGGCGCCGCCGTGGTGCGGGAAATGGCCTGGATGGGCCTGCCCCCGCCGATCACCGCCACGCACGCGGAACTGGACCTGACCGACCAGGCGGCCGTGCGCGCGTTTCTGGCGCGCAGCCGGCCGGACTGTGTGATCGTGGCCGCCGCGCGCGTCGGCGGCATCGAGGCCAACCGCACGGCGCTCGGCACGTTCCTCTACGACAATCTGATGATCGCCGCGAACGTGATCCACGGCGCCTTCGAGGCCGGCGTGCCGCGTCTGCTCTTCCTCGGCAGCTCCTGCATCTACCCGCGCCTCGCGCCGCAGCCGATCCCGGAGGAGGCGCTGCTGAGCGGCCCGCTGGAGCCGACCAACGAGGGCTACGCGCTGGCCAAGATCGCGGGGCTCAAACTCTGCCAGTACTACCGCCGCCAGCACGGGGTGCTGTATCACTCCGCCATGCCGACCAACCTTTACGGCACCGGCGACAACTACCACCCGTCGCACTCGCACGTGCTGCCCGCGCTGATCCGGAAATTCGAGGAGGCCCGGCTCGCCGGCGCGCGCGAGGTGACGCTCTGGGGCAGCGGTGAGCCGCGCCGCGAATTCCTGCACGTGGACGATCTTGCGCGCGCCCTGCTCTTCCTGCTGCAGCTCGACGACCCGCCGGACTGGGTCAACGTCGGTTCCGGCGAGGACCTCACGATCCGCGAGCTGGCCGGTCAGGTTCAGGCCGCGGTCGGCACGCGCTGCGCCCTGCGCTTCGACACCGCCATGCCGGACGGACCGCCGCGCAAGCTGTGCGACAACTCGCTCCTGCGCCGGCTGGGCTGGTGCCCCGAGATCCCGTTGCCGGAGGGCCTGCGGCGCACGGTCGACGAGTTCCGCGCCGAAGTCGCCGCCGGCACCCTGCGGGGATAGCCGCCGTGGCATCACTGCGCCGGACGGCCACACATCGGCTCCAGCACAAAACCGTACTCATAGACGCGTCCCGCGGGAAGCTGGTAGTCGGGCCAGGGGCGCGCGCCCCAACTGTCCTCGCCCGCCAGCCCCATCTGGCCGAAGTCCAGGCGCAGCACCCGGTTGCCGCAGCGGTTGAGTTCCCACGGATGCTTGCGCGATTCAAGCTCTTCCGCCGTGTAGGGCAGCACGCTGAAATTGAGCTTGGGATCGCCCCACACCCGGATGCCCTTGCCCGCCGCGTCGGTGAACGTTGCCCAGAAGACATCGGTGCGGTTGCCGGTTTCCTGCGGCTCGACATACGGGAAGAAGAAGTCGTCGGCCGGCAGGTCGTAGCGGCCGAAAAAGGCCGACTCCCGGCGGTCCGCGTAATTTTCGTGAGGCCCTCGTCCCAGCCAGGTCACGCGGTCGAAAGCGGCCGGAATCTGCGCGGTCATGCCGATCCGCGGCAGCGCCGGCAGCCCCTCGCCCGTGGGCTCGAGCCGGAACGCCACGCGGATCTGCCCGGCGTTGGTGAAGGTGTAGATCAGCGTGCCGACCGTCTCGCCCGCCGCCGGGTAGGCGAGCGACACCAGCACGCGCCAGTTGCCGTCGACCTCGCGCCGGACCGTCACCCCGCGCACCTCGCGGCGCACGGCCGCCTCGCGCCACACCGTGTGGCGCGCCGCCATGCCGTTGCCGCGGTCGTTGTCGGTCGGCGCGCGCCAGAAGTCGGGCGCCAGCGGCGTCAGGAGCTGCTCGATGCCGTCGACCTTCCAGGATTCAATCGCGCCGCTCGCCTTGCCGATGCGCACGCTGAAGCCGTCGCCTGACGCCGTGACCGCCGTTTCGCTCTCGTCGAGCCGGACGACCGCGCGGCCCGCCACGTTCGCGAACGGCGCAGGCTGCGGATCGGCCGGCACGACGATCTGATCGCGGGCGACCACGTGACCCTTTCCCGCCCAGACGCTCGCGCGGGTTGTGGCGAAGGTGAAATTCCACGTGCTGACGCGCGCCGCGTAGGCGGGACGGCGCACCATCGAGAGCGGCAGCTCGACCGTGCGGCTGCCCTGCGGCGGCACGTCCAACGCCTTGAGGCGGCCCTGCGCCACCACCTCGCCGTTCTCCTCGTAGGTCCAGCGGGCGTCGAAGCCGCTCAGGTCCGTGAAGAAGTGGCGGTTGCGGATCAGGAAGAGGCCGCGCGAGACATCGACCGCCTCGACCGCGACCGGCTGATAGCAGTGCCGCATCTCCGCGAACTGCGGCGTCGGGCGGCGGTCGGACTGCACCAGCCCGTTACAGTTGAAATTGTCGTCGTTGGGGAAGTCGCCATAGTCGCCGCCGTAGGCCCAGAAGGTCGAGGGGCCGTCGTGGCGCACGCGCTCGGTCGGGATCGGCCGGCGCAGCGCCTGGTCCACGAAGTCCCAGATGAAGCCGCCCTGCAGGTTGGGGTAGGCGCGGATCACGCGCCAGTAGTCGGCCAGATTGCCCGACGAGTTGCCCATCGCGTGCGAGTATTCGCAAAGGATGAACGGGACGGTCGTGTCGCTGCGGCGGCCGTAAGCCTCGATATCGCGCACGCGGGCGTACATGGTGTCGACCAGATCGCGCGGCCCGTTGCGCTGGTTCTGGATCATGCGGCCGGGATCACGCGTTTTGATCCAGCGGTAGGCGTGCCCGAAGAAATCGGAGTCCACGTTGTTCTCATTGCCGAGCGACCAGAAGAGGATGGAGGGGTGGTTCTTGTCGCGCTCGACCATGCCGGTCTCGCGGTCCATCGCGGCCTCGCGGAAGCAGGGGTCGCAGACCGGGTTGCGCGCGTCGCTGAGGCCGTGCGTCTCGAGGTTGGCCTCGTTCATCACGTAGAGCCCGTACTCATCGCACAGGTCATACCAGCGCGGGTCGTTGGGATAGTGGCAGGTGCGCACCGCGTTGATGTTGTTGCGCTTCATCAGCAGGATGTCTTCCACCATGCGGCTGTGCGGCACGGCATAACCCCGGTCGGGGTCCATCTCGTGGCGGTTGACGCCGCAGATCAGGATCGGCTGGCCGTTCAGCAGGATCTGGCTGCCGCGCGCCTCGACCTGGCGGAAGCCCACGCGCTGCGGGATGGACGCGACGACCGTGCCGCGCGCATCCCGCAGCGTGAGCAGCAGCGTGTAGAGCGCGGGGTCTTCAGCCGACCAGAGGCGCGGCGCGTCGACGGCAAGGTTGAGCTGAAAGCCGCCGTCGACCGGCATGGCGCGTCCGCGCGCGACGCGGCGTCCCTTGAAGCTGCGCGGGACAAGCTCGGCCTCGAGCACCGGCGGCCGGGCGTCGGCGGGCTGCGCGACGCGCGCGTCGATCTTGAGGTTCCACGTGCCGTCGTAGACGCCCGGCGTCAGCGGCGCGGTGCGCACGAAGAAATCGCGCAGGTGGGTCTGCGGCACCGACCAGAGGTAGACCGGCCGGGTCAGGCCCGAAAGACGCCAGAAATCCTGATCCTCCATGTAGGAGCCGTCGCAAAGGCGGTAGACCTCGACCGCGAGCGTGTTCTCGCCGTCCGCCAGCGAGCCGGTGATGTCGAACTCAGCGCCCTGGCGTCCGTCCTCGGCGTATCCCAGGCGCTCGCCGTTCAGCCAGACGGTGATCGCGGAGGCGAACCCGTCGAAGCGCAGATACACGGTGCGCCCCTTCCAAGCGTCCGGCACCCGGAAGGTGCGGCGGTAAGAGCTGACGGCGTTGCGCTCTTTGAAGGTGGTGTAGCGCGGATCGGGCTCGCCCATGACGAACGGCGGATCGACCTTGAAATAGTAGCCGATGTTTTTGTAGAGCGGCGTGCCGTAGCCCTGCACCTCCACGCAGCCGGGCACGGTGATCGCGGGCCAGGCCGCCGCGTCGAACGACGGCTGGTGGAAGGCGGCCGGACGCCGGTCGGGATGCGGCACCCAGTTGAACCGCCACTCGCCGTCGAGGGACAGGAAATAGGGCGACGCCTCGCGCGACGAGGCCTTGAGCGCCGCCTTGGGCGAGTCAAAGACCATCATCGTCGCGGTCGAGGGCTCCGTGCCGACGCGGAAGACGCGCGGGTTTTCCCAGTCGGGGCGGCTCTCGTAGCGCGCGGCATTGTGCGTGGCGGCGGGTTTCAGGTTGCCGTCCAGGGTGAACGTCGTCTCCACCCAGTTCGCGCGTGCGTTGCGCGTGCCTTCAACGGCGAGGCGCACGCGCCCCACGCCCTTCAAGGCAACGTCAAACGGCCGGGCGGGCTGTCCGGTGCGCAGCACGCCGCTGCGCCACAGCTCTCGGCCGTCGCCGCTGATCACGAACTCGGCCTGGCCGTCGAGGTTGTCGTCCACCCCGACCTTGCCGGCGAAGCGGACGGCCGAGCCGGTCAGCAGGCTGAGTTCGGCCGGGATGGTCAGCCCCAGCCCTTCGGCATACGTCAC
The DNA here is from genome assembly GCA_028684935.1 of Kiritimatiellia bacterium. Classification (GTDB taxonomy): domain Bacteria; phylum Verrucomicrobiota; class Kiritimatiellia; order RFP12; family UBA1067; genus DUPH01. The sequence goes on from JAQUEX010000164.1 coordinate 6,410, forward strand.
GCCCGCGACCGTGAGCCCGCGGGTGTCGGCCTTGCCGCCCGGCGTCACAAAGGCGGCGTCCAGCGCGGAGAGCCAGGCATTCGGCCAGCGGAGCGTGTCGACGGTGCGCGGCGGCTGGGCGGAAGCGGTGACGAACCGCGCGTTCAGCCAGTCGGCATGGTCGGCCGCGTTGCCGTCCTGCCACGGATCCACGCGCAGCAGCAGGCGGGCGTACGGCGCGACGTCGAGATCGACCTTCACGGCCCGGTCGCCGCGGCGCAGCGGACGGCTCTGCCAGATCAGGCGGCCGTCGGCGATCACCTGGAAGACCATGCGCTTGTCGGGCTGGTCGCTGGTGTCATCCACGCCGGCCTCGGCGATAAAGCGCGTCGCGCCGCGCAGCTCCACGTACAGCTCGGAGAGCGAATGGGTCGCCACGCCGTTGGTGCAGGTCTGTCCGGCCACGCTCAGGCGCCGCCCGTGCAGATTGAAATCGCGCGCCGCCTCTTTCCAGCCCTGGCGCGTCTTGCTGATGTCAAGCTGCGAGAGCCAGACCTCGCCCGCGCCGGCGGCCGTTGCACAGACAAGACTGACCCAACCCAAAACAATGAATGCTGTCACTTTCATGGGGATAACTTAGCACGCCGGTACGTTTTGCGCGAGACGAAACGGCGGGGGGGGCCGGGGTAGGGCGCATGGCAGTTCTGTTGGTGGATACCCTGCTTATTCGTAATCTTAATCGTAATCCTAATCGTAATCCTAATCCGCTAACCGCCGGTCGTCGGTCTCATATTCGGCCCGTTCCTCATGGATAC
>JAQUEX010000165.1 GCA_028684935.1 Kiritimatiellia bacterium
CCGCGCCCTGCGGCTCCGCGCCGTGTTGCAGCCCGGATTTTCAGGCGGCGTGCTGGAGTGGCGCCTCGACGTCGAGTGACGCGCTCAGCGCAGTTTGCCGAGCACCGCCATCGCCAGGCTGCGCGACAGCTCTTTCTCACGCCACGGCAGCGTGGAGTAGAAGATTCCGAAGTGGCGGTAGAGTTCCACCTCGTTGCGTTCGAGCGTCTGCAGGCCCAGCACGATGACCGGCAACCGTTTGGTCTTCGCGTCTTCGCGCAGTTGCAGGATGATCTCGCGCACATCCGAGCCCTGGATCCGCCGGTCGAGCACCAGCACGGCCGGCGGCTTATTGCGGCAGACCTCCAGCGCCTCGCGGCCCGATTCCGTCAGCAGCAGGCCGTAGCCCCGGTCGATCACCTTCTCACGCAGAAACTGCGCGGTCTCCGCATCCTGCGACACCGCGACGACCAGCGGCTTGGGCGCGAGCGGCAGGCTCACGTACACCGCCGTGCCGCACGCGCTTCCCGGCACCGGGCTGGCGAACGACATGCTGCCGCCGTGCAGGTCGACGATCTCGCGCGAGATCGCCAGCCCCAAGCCGGTGCCGCTCACGTGATCGCCGACCCTGAAATAGCGCTGCGAGACCTTGGGCAGCACCTCGGGCGGAATGCCCATGCCCGTGTCACTGACCGTCAGCAGCGAAAGCTTAGGATTCTCGGGATGCTGCCGAAGCGACAGGGTGATCGTTCCGTTGGCGGGCGTGAATTTGACCGCGTTGCCCACGATGTTCAAGACCACCCGCTCGATTTTCTGTGCATCGCACCAGCAGAACAGCTCGCGTTCGCCCAGATCGAACGCCAGCGTGATGCGCTTGGAATCGGCCTGCACCTGAAGCGTCTCGGCGCCGTCGCGAATCACTTGGCCGAGCGGCACCACGGTTTTGGTCAGCACCAGCGTTTTGTTCTCGACTTGGCGCAGGTCCAAGATGTCATTGACCGTGGCCAGCAGCCGCTGGCAGTCCGACTGCAAGCGCTCCAGATAGTTCAGCGCCTTCTCCGGCATGGGGCCGACCACCCCGCGCAGCATGTTGCTGACCGCATAGATCATCGACGTCAGCGGCGTGCGCAGTTCATGCGAGACGTTGGACACAAACTCCATACGCATGCGGTCATGTGCCTGCAGCCGCTCCACTGCATCCTCGAGCGCCTGCTGGGCCTGCTGGCGGACCGTGATGTCACGCACGAAGAAACAAAGCTGACCGTGCGCGTCGAGATTCACCTGGTTCACCGCGATCTCCGCCGCGAAAGAGGTCCCGTTGAAGCGTTTGCAGCGCGCCTCGACCAGCGTAAATTTCTTGCTGACCAGATTCTTGTTGATGGTCTCGATCAGCGCATCGGTCGCGCCGGAAATCAGACTGACCACATCCGACCCAAGCAGCGCTTTCGCCTCCGCCTGGAAGAACTCGCAGGCGCGTTCGTTGCACTCGATCACCTTGCCGGCGCGCGTGGTGATCAGCACCGCGTCATAAACGCTCTCCAGCAGCTTGTAGAACGGGGTGTCGCGTTTCTGATGCTGTGTGCGCCACGTGCGGGCACCGGCGCGCGCCGACACCCGCGGGGTCGCGGCAACCTGCTGGTCCACAGTGGCCGGATCGATGCCGATCCGCATGGTGCGGTCCATTCTCTGGTTCTCAGCCATCACACGCCCTTCTGAGCCTAAAAAAAGCGTCCCGTTGCCGGGACGCTGTACGGGGCTTACTCGCGTGATTTGTTTTTGGCTTCATTCACGCGCAACTTGCGTCCAAGCACATCCTTGTCATGGAGCGCTTTGATCGCCGCCTCGGCCTCAGGCCGGTTGGGCATCTCCACGAATCCGAACCCCTTGGACTTGTGGTTGAAGCGGTTCGAGATGATGCGCGCGGACTTCACCGCGCCGAATTTCTCGAACTCTTTGCGCATCTGCGCTTCGCTCATGTCGTAGCTGAGATTGCCGACATAAATCTCCACACAGTCGCCATCGCCGCCTGCGTAGCAGCTTGAACCGCCCCCGCAGAATTTCGCCACAATGAAACCGGCGATGAATCCGACCACACCCGCTCCGACGCCTATCAACGCCGGGCTCGACATCACACACTGTGCCAAAAGGAACCTCCTTGATTCACTTGATTGACGGTTACACACGGCTCTGCCGGAGAGGCCGCACTGAATCCTTGACCACACACCCAATCGGTGACAAGGCTTGCGGCCGGCGCCCCATCGCAAGCGACGGCGCCGGACCCGCGTCAGCGCGTCTCCAGAAAACCCTCCAGCTTGCGCAGCCGTGTGGGGTGACGCAGTTTGCGCAACGCCTTGGCTTCGATCTGGCGGATGCGTTCGCGCGTCACATTGAACTGCTTGCCGACCTCCTCCAGCGTGCGTGAATACCCGTCGGTCAACCCGAATCGGTAATCCAGCACTTGGCGCTCACGGTCGGTCAGGGTTGTCAGCACCTCCTGCAGGCGCTCCTTCAGCATGCTGTAAGCCGTCATCTCTGAAGGATTCTCTGCGGATTTGTCCTCGATGAAGTCGCCGAAGTGCGCGTCGTCGCCGTCCCCCACCGGGCTTTGCAGCGATATCGGCTGCTGGGCCATGCGGTATACGGCGCGCACGCGTTCAACGGGAATGTCCATCTCCTCGGCGGCTTCTTCCGGCGTCGGTTCGCGCCCCAGCTCCTGAACAAGCTTTTTCTGAACGCGAAGCAGCTTGTTGATCGTTTCGATCATGTGAACCGGGATGCGGATGGTGCGGGCCTGGTCAGCGATTGCCCGGGTCGCAGCCTGCCGGATCCACCACGTGGCGTACGTGCTGAACTTGTAGCCACGGCGATACTCAAACTTTTCCACGGCTTTCATCAGGCCGGTATTGCCCTCCTGGATCAGGTCCAGGAATGAAAGCCCGCGGTTCATGTACTTCTTGACGATACTGATCACCAGGCGCAGATTGGCCTCGACCATCTCGGTCCTGGCCTTCTGGCCCGAACGCAGGACATCGCGCAGATCCTCGAACTTGGCAAGGAACTCCTCGGGGGCCATGCCGAAATCCTGCTCGATGCCCGCGCAGCGCACCGCGATGTCTTGCAGCGCCTGGTCGCGCTTTTTGGTCTGGCGCTGCTTGACCAGCTTGCCCTGCTCGCTCAGCAGGTGCTTGTACGGACGGTAGATCTTCTCGTCCGCCTCGGTGCACAGGCTCTCGAGAATCTTCTGCTTAAAATTCAGGGTGTGAAAGGCCGTCACCAGATCGTGCCGCGCCTTTTCCAGGCCCTTCATGGCACGCTTACGCTTGCCGGCATCATCGCCGCACGCGGCCACCTGTTCGTAGGCCTTGAGGATTTTGGCCTGCACGGACAACAGGTTCTTCTTGATCTTGCCGACGCCCTCCATGTAGGCATCGCGGCTGTCCGCAAACTTATCGGTCACGACCCGGTCAAAGCGCTCAGTGCCGGTTTCGAGGCGGTCGATCAGCTCCAGGTAAAGGCGCGGCGTAAAGGCGAACTGGTTGAACATCTCGCGCTCTTTACTCTCGGCCAGTTCGATGCGCTTGCAGATCTCGACCTCCTGCTCGCGCGTCAGCAGCGGGACCTGACCCATCTGATGCAGGTACATGCGGATCGGGTCGTCAAAGAAATCCATGCGGCTGCCGCGGCCGCGCTGCTCTTCCTGATCGTGTTCACTGCGGAAACGCTCGACATCCGACGCGTCGATGATTTCGATGTCCATGCCGCGGAGAATCGCCAGATACGACTCGATATCGGTATCCTTGATCACCGCGTTCGGCAGCACCTCGTTGATGTCGTCGTAGGTGAGATAGCCGCCCTGCGCCTCGGCGCGCTTGATCAGCGTCTTGATCCGCTCGCTACGCTCCTCGCGCTTGGCCTTGGCCTCGAGGCGATCCGCGTCCAGCGCGAGTTCCGACTCGAACCCCACACTGAAATCGGCGCCTTCGATCACGTCGAAATCGACCCCGACCTCCGCGTCCGGCTCGTCGCCGCCCTCGTCAAAGTCATCCCCCTCGTCGAGGTCGCGGTCCAGATCGTCGAGGACATCCGCCGCGTGAAGCCCCACGTCGATATCGACATCCACGTTGAGCGCCAGGTCATCGGCATCGAAATCCAGTTCGGCGACAGCGGGTTCGACCGTCTCTGCCGCAGTCCCGACGCCGGCCTCGTGCTCCTCCGCAGGCTCCACCTGTTCCGACGCGGCGTGGACCGACTTTTTCTTTTTGGCTTTCGCGGGGGCGGGCGTCGCCTTTTTATCGGCCTTTTTTGCAGGGGCGGCCTTGGCTGCCGCAGGTTTTTTCGCTTTTGCTTTCGTCGCTGCCATCGGGTCTTGGTTCCTCGTTCGTACGCCGTCCTCGGCGGACTCCCACCGGTTCTAGATAGACTTCACCTATTATACGCAAGAAATGGAAGATGACTGTATCCAATCCGCCTCTGAATGTCAAGGAGGCGCATTACCTCGGGCGGCCGGTGTCGTGGATCTGGACGTGTCCGATGAAGAACTACGGGCGCCTCCAAGCGCCGGACGTCCCGCAGGTCGCGCCGCGCGCCTTCGCGAAGTTCTACACGCTCGCCGCGCGCCTTCGCGAAGTTCTACACGCTCGCCGAGCCCTACATCGACGGCTCGTTCGTCGAATCGAACGTCGGCGAGACTCTGGTGCAGAACTATCTCAATTTCTACGTTTTCTCCAAGCTCGCGTGGGACGGCAAGATCGACGTGGAGGCGGTGCTGGTCGACACGGACAAGAACGGCTGGGAGGGCTGGGGCCTCATGGAAACCGCCGGCCGTCAGGGGACGGCAGTCGGCATCGGTTGCGCGGGCGACAAGACCTACGTCGGCTTCGCGCTCCGCGGCGCTTCGGCTCTCAAGCCGAACGCCAAGTACCGGCTTTCGTATTTCATCCGCACGAGGCCCAATAACGGCACCGTAACCTTTGAAAACAACGAGTTCTCCCAAATCAATGATGACGGCATGAACATGGGCACAGGCTTCGTGACGGTAAAATGGGGTTTGCGCTATACGTTCTGGCTCGGGAGGACGTGACCGCCGGGGTGTTCTTCAAAATCAGATGGCCTTTCGCGTCACTCATTGACGTTCTCCTCCGAAATGTCGCGCATGATGCCGGTCTTGGTCAGTTCCAGTTTCCCCCAGGAACCGTTACTTAGGCGCCGCTGGGTGAACTGGGTGTTGCACCACTGGCATTTTCCGCTGCCGTCCCTTGTGGCGGCGGCGACATTCAGATAGCGGGAGGCCCCTCCGTCCTCGATCCACCAGTCCTTGTCCACAATGACGACGCGCAGGATTTTGGTCCACCCGGCGTTCTTCAGCAGCGCCCGCATCTGCGATTCGAGCTGCTTGTTCACCATGCCCGCCGGGGGCATGGTGGCGGAGGCGTCGTGGGCCGCTTTCACCTTTTCATGGAGGTCCGCGTAGAAGCTGAAATCCGCGCCCTCAATGACCAGTTCCCCTACGGCGAGATGGTCGCCGTAGTTTCGGACGTAGAACTTCGCCGTATGCTTTCCGGGGACAAGCTGGGAAAGATCGTATGTGAAAGAGATGGGGCCGATTTTGCGGTTGCCCTTGCCCTCGCCGAAGAGCATGCCCGGATCGTTGTAGGAGGTCATTTTCGACGGATCGGGCGCGATCTCCAGAACGAGGCTGTCCGCGTCAATATACTGCGGCTTCTTCAGCGTGATGTACTGGTAGTCGTTTATGTCGCCCACAGTCATGCCGACCATGATGCCGAGCTCGGTCTTGTTCCCGGCCCTATAAAGGTCGCGCCAGCTCTTTCCCGGCAGGATCAGCCCGTAGATGTGGTCGCCCGCCTTGAATTTGGTGGTGAGTCCCGTCGGATTGGCGGGGGCAATCGGCGATTTCGAGAAGACGATTTTCCCGTCGCCGACCTTACCCTGCTCCGCCTCTTCCCTGAGCCGGGCGTTCTTCGCCTGGCGTGCCTCCATGGCTGACGCGTTTTTCTTCTGGCGCGTAGTTTCTTGCGACGCCTCCTCCGCTTGCGCAGCGGCCCGTGCGTCTTTTTTCTTCTGCGTCGCCGCGTTCACGGTGCCCTGGAACGCCGCGATTTTCGGCTCTAGCGCCGAAATGCGGTCAAGGCGCGAGACAAACTCGGGGTGGCCCGCCCCCAGCTTCGATCCGTAGCGGCGCTGGGCAGTTTTCATGCCCTCCTTCGCCTCGGCCACCCGGGCGGCGGCCTCCTTGGCGCGGTAGTCATTGTCGTAGCTCGCGCCCCCGTCCCCCATCACGTTTTCCGCCTTGTTCAGATTCTGGTCCACCTTCTTGAACACCTCCACCGCGCCCGAGGGGACCGGCGCGCCGGAGGAAGGCTGCACGGCCGCCTCCACCGTGCCCTTAGCCTTGTCCACCGCGCCCTTGACTTTGTCCAGCGCGCCGCCCAGGTTCAACTGCGCCCGGGCGTCCGGTGCCACGGCGGCCAGCGACAAAAAAGTGACAGCAAACAGCGCTTTCAAAAACACACGGCACATGTCTTATCTCCTTTTCTTTGCTTTACCTTTCAGCGAAACCGGCGGTTGTTCTCCGTGCAGACGCGCCCAAGCCCGCAGGTCGGATCGGCATTCCCGCGCCGACCGAAAACCGGTCACATCTTACGCCTTTCGAGGTCCTCCGTCAACGCCTGGCCGGAAATAGAAGACCGGCTTTTGCAAGCCGGTCTTGGAGGAATGCTATGCGTACACATGGAGACAACAATTGGATGTCGGGGCCTGCGCCTCGTCCTTAGTCCCTCGCTCAAAGAGCACTACACCAACGAGGCGTTCAAAAGACAGTTTCTCGCCTACGAGGGAAAGCGGATGCTTCTTCCACACAAGTATCTCCCTGATGCCGAATTGCTCACGCAACATCGGGACCAAGTCGAGACCATGTCTGAGTCCTGACTCGGACGTCGCCCCCCGGCAAACAAAGCGGCCGTCCAATAAGGCCAAAAAACCCAATAAAACCGGGGTTTTATTGGGTAAATAGTTGGGGCGAAAAACGGGACTCGAACCCGCGACCCGCAGAACCACAATCTGCTGCTCTAACCAACTGAGCTATTTTCGCCATTTGAAAAACGGTGAAATAATACCAGACGCCCCCTGATTTGCAAGCAGGAAAGCGGGG
>JAQUEX010000166.1 GCA_028684935.1 Kiritimatiellia bacterium
CGTGTTTTTCCGGAGGTGGTGCGCCTGGCTGAGCGTGACGGGGTCTGCGTGCTGCGGTCGAGCATGGTGACGCGCCACTTCATCCACTCCGCCACGTTCGTGCTGGAGGATCTGCACGCGCCGCGCTGCAAGGTCCACGGCACCATGCTGGAGGTGGCGGGGGTCGGCGTCTTCATCGAGGGCGCGGCCGGACTCGGCAAGAGCGAGACCGCGCTGGGGCTGATCAAGCGGGGGCATGCGCTGGTCGCGGACGACCTGACGCAGTTCCGGCGCGACAGCAGCAACAGTCTGCTGGGCTCGGCCATGCCGGTGACCCAGTACTACATGGAGATCCGCGGGATCGGGATCATCCATGTGCCTTCCATCTTCGGCGTGGCGGCCGTGCGCGGCGAGAAACAGGTGGACCTGGTGGTGACGCTGAAGCGGCAGGGCGAGGCCGATGCCGAGTTAGATCGCACCGGAACGGATGAGTTGCGCCGCGAATTTCTCGGCGTGGCGGTGCCGCAATTGGTGATCCCCGTGGCCCCCGGACGTGATCTGGTGAACCTGGTGGAGACGGCGGCGCAAGAGCACAAAGTACGATTGTCGGGGTTTGTCGCCGTCCGCGAGCTGGATTCGCGGATCAAGCGGCACCATTCCGTATGAGGAGAGTTGGATCGTGGCCAAGACTACTACAAACCCAGAGACCCGTGAATTCGTGCTGCTGAACAAGTACGGCATGCATGTCCGACCGGCCGGGCTCTTTGCCAAGGTGGCGTCGCGCTTCAATGCCGAGGTGGATGTCGAGAAAGACGGTAATGTCGTGTCCGGCAAAAGCATCATGGCACTGATGACGCTGGAGGCGGTGTGCGGTACCAAACTCAGGGTCACGGCGTCCGGCGCGCAGTCACGCGAAGTGCTTGACGAACTGGAGGCGCTGGTCGCCCGCAAATTCGATATCCCAGATGAACAATGAGGCAGATGCCGCCTGCGGTGCCGTGCGCGAGATGCGCATGCTGACCGGTTTGGCCGTCTCGCGCGGATTCGTCGCGGGGCCGGCCTTCCTGTATCGTGCCGGCACCAGCGAGCAAGTGCCGGAATATCGGATCGAACCGGCACAGGTCGAGCAGGAAGTGTCGCGCCTGGCTGACGCGTTTGCCCTGACGCGGACGCAGATCCGCTCGCTGGCGCAGGAGTTGAAGAAGCGCATCAGCGGTGACGAAGCCACCATCTTCGACGGGCATTTGATGATCCTTGACGATCCCTCCTTCCTGGGGTCCTGCAAGGAGAAGATCGCCAAAAACCTGCGGAACGCCGAGGCGGCCGTCAAGCAGGTGGCCGACACCTACTCCTCCATTTTCGCCGCGATGGATGACGCTTACCTGCGCGAGCGCGCTCAGGATGTCGGCGACATCACCAAACGCATTCTGCGCAATCTGTCGGGCGGCGGCGATGCGCACGCGCTGCGCGTCGAGCAGCCGTGCATCGTTGTGGCGGACGAACTCTCGCCTTCCGAGACGATCTCGCTGCCCAAGAATCTGATCCTCGGATTTGCAACCGACCGCGGCAGCACCACGTCGCACGCCTCGCTGCTGGCGCGTGCGCTGGGCATCCCCGCCGTGGTCGGGCTGGGTTCGCTCTCGGAACAGATCAAGAGCGGCGACCTGCTGCTGCTCGACGGTACGCGCGGCAAGGTGATCGTCAACCCGGGGCGCGAGGAACGGGCGGCCTTCGAGAAGATGATGCTCCGTTCGCGAACCCTGGAAGAGTCGTTGGATCAGGTCAAGTCGCAGCCGGGCCGCACACGGGACGGGCGTTCCGTGCCTTTCCTGGCGAATGTCGACAACAGCACGCCGATGACCGACCTGTATGCGGTGGGCGCCGAGGGCATTGGCCTTTACCGGACTGAATATCTGTGGCTTCAGGGTGATCGCGAGCCGAGCGAAGAGGAGCAGACGCAGGCGTACACCGCTGCGGCTCGGGCGTTGCCGGACGGACAATCGGTCACCATCCGCGTGCTGGATCTGGGCGGCGACAAGATGATCAAAGGCGCCGGCGCGGCGCACAAGGAGGCCAATCCGTTCCTGGGCAACCGCTCGATCCGTTTCCTCTTGCGTAACCCCGAAATCTTCCGCCGCCAACTGCGGGCCGTGCTGCGCGCGAGTTCTCATGGCAACGTGCGGATCATGTATCCGATGATCACGGCGATCGACGAGCTGCACGCCGCCAACATGGAGCTGCACGCCTGCATGGCGGAGTTGAAGGCCGAGGGCATCCCTTTTGACGAGTCGATCCGGCGCGGAGTGATGATCGAGATCCCGGCCGCCGCCCTGATCGCCGACGCGCTGGCCAAAGAGTGCGAGTTTTTCTCGATCGGCACCAATGACCTGATTCAATATACGCTGGCTGTCGACCGCGTGAACGAGACGGTCGCGCGCCTCTACCAGCCCACCCATCCGGCTGTGCTGCAGTTGATCGACCTCTCGGTGACGGCCGCGCATGCTCACGGGCTGAAGGTTTCGGTCTGTGGCGAGACGGCGGCTGATCCGGTGATGGCCGTGCTGTTCGTGGGCATGGGCGTGGATGAACTCAGCATGTCACCGAATCTCATCCGCCTCGTGAAGCGGGCGGTCAGCCAGATATCGTTCGCCGATGCCAAGGCGCTGGCCGACACGGTGCGGCGCATGAAGGGCACGCCGGCGGATAAGGTCTACACGTTCTGCCGCAACCAGCTCATCAAGCTGGTGCCGGATCTGCTGTTCCTGCAGTAACACGCGTTTTCAACCGGCGCTTCCGGGCCCGCGTGACATCAGAACGTGAAGAGCGTGTCCGGGAACATCTTGGGCGTGATGCCGGCCTGCCGGAGAATGTTGACGTGCGGCCAGAATTCGCCAGCCTCCGCCAGATCGTGCGTGTCGGAAGCCAGCGCGATCTTCACGCCTTTCTCCACGCACAGGCGGATGAACGCCGGTTCTGGCTGGTAGGTGTGAAAATTCACCTCGGCCGCCACGCCGCTGTCGGCGAGCAGGCCGGCAACTGTCGCGAACAGGTGTTCCGGCACCTCCAGCCGGTTTCGCTTGAAAAAGCGGAAGGGGTGGGCCAGCACGTCGATGTCGTGCTCAACCAGCCGTTCGACGTCGCGCAAGAAAAGCCGTTCCGCCTCCTGCTGCGTCGTTTGTCCGGGCACGAAGCCCTGCACCGCATGCACGGCCCCAATGAAGATGTCCCAGTCATGCTCGGCGTCTTCCGGCGCGAGCAGCAGGCGGCCGTCATCAAAGAGATCCAACTCCAGGCCAATCTTGACGAAGGGCGAACGAAGCTTCTCGGCGAACTGCTGGTAGGCGGCCATGCGCCCTCGGCCCGGTGTCTCCCAGACCGCCTTCACCATCGCGGGGTCGGACTGCCAGCGGAAATTCATGGCGCGCGCCTTGTCGAAATAGAGCTGAAAGGCGTGTTCGGTGATGCAGAGGGTTGAGACGCCCAGCGCCTGCGACAGGGCGACGCACGGCGCGGTGTCGACGGTCGTGCCGCAATAGGCGTGCTCGGTATGGCAATGCACGTCGATGAGGTTCGGTGCCTGCAAGCCGAGGCACAATTCCTCGATCTCGACGCGAGAATCGACCAGGCGGATGAGGCTGAAACGGAAGGGCTGCTCGCACAGTGCAGGAACTGTGTGGTAAAGAATGCGCTCGTGGATGCGCGCCTTCTGGCCTTTGTGAAAATGCCCGCTGAGCGAAAGGATGACGCCGGACTTTTGGTAGGCGTCGATGATCTCCGCCGCGTTGGTCGGCCGATACGGATAATGCGAGTCGATCGCCGGGTAGATGGGCGGGTGCTGCACCGCGATCAGCGGCAACTCTGGGTTTTCCTCGGCGCATTTTTTCAGGAGCGCAAGATCTTCGGCCGCACGGACGCATTCGTGGTTTTCGCTATATGTGTCGTTGAACAGCACAAAGCCATAGCCGCCGATCTTGTGAAGGCCCGGCGCGCTCCCGAAAAGCGTGTTGAACGCCGCGGGGTCGCCGTCATGGTTGCCCGGCACAACCAGGCTGGGAATGCCGCTGCGCGTCAGTTCGCCGTGCAACGACACAAAATCCAGCGCGGCGTTGCGGTCGGCGCCGTCCTCCACAAGGTCGCCGAGCACCAGCGTCGCGTCCGGCGTGATTCCCATGTGGCGGAGACGCAAGAAAACTTTCTTCAACAAGGTTTGCGCCAGCTCTCCGCGCATCTGCTGCGCCTGCGCGGTCTGGCGCGCCAGCCCCATATGATGCAGATCTGAAACGGCCAGAAGGGTTAAGCAATTCTCACTCATGCGTCTATGCAACTTTCATCATTAAGCACTCATCCAAACAAAAACCACCGGTCCTAAAAAAGTTGCCCTAGCGTACGGGAACTTGCTGGACCGGTCAACTGCAAACAGCCAAAAAAGGCATGTCCAGATACGACATTTTTTTCTTTTTTACTTGCCTCCGTGACGAACTTACCGCTTTCGCATGGAGGTCCGGTTTGTGTATGCTCTCCCCATGCGAATTTTTCTAGCTCTTCCTTTGCCTGATGATGTCAAAGCGTCCTTGGGCGACGCGGTCGGCAGGCTGAAGCCCATGGCGTCCGAGGTCACGTGGCACACGCGTGAGCAGTTGCATATCACGCTGATTTATTTAGGCGAGGTGGCCCCTTCAATCCTGCCGCATGTGACTGCGGCGGTTGACCGCGTGTGTGCGGCGCTTCCGCCGTTTGCGTGTCGCGCGTATGGCTGGGGATTCTTCGGCACCAAGCGCATGCCGAATACGCTGTGGGCCGGCGTCGACCCTTCGCGCCAGCTTGAAGAACTGCACGAGCGGTTGTGGCTGGAGCTGAAAAAATTCGGCTTTAAAGACGAGGGGCCGGATTTCCGGCCGCACATCACGCTGGGCCGCTGCCGCAACACCGCCAAGAACCGCGCGCTGGTCGAGGCGATGGCGGCCGATGAGCAGGACAATTTCGGCGGCTGGACCGTCACGGGCGTGGCGCTTGTCGAAAGCCGTCTGACGCCGCGCGGCGCGCTCTATCGCAAGCTGAGTCTATCGTCCCTTCTGGGATAAGCCCGCCTTACTGGACGGGCGGCGGGGGCGGCGGCACTGCGGTGCCCGCGATCGGTGCGCGGGTCGCAGGGGTTGCTGTCTGCGGGTGCACGGCGGCCGGCAGCAGCGTGAAGGCTTTGTTCAGCAGTTCGCGCGCCTTGGCGTCGCGCAGCTTGCGGTTTTCGCTGCCCAGCACGACGACGATGACGCGCCGGTTTTGACGTTTTGACGTCACGACGATTGACCAGCCGGCCGTGGCCGTGTAGCCGGTCTTGAAGCCGTCGCAGCCTTCGACATTCTCTTTGAGGAAGGGGTTGTGCGTGCGCATGTCAAAGGGCTTGGGCGTGTTGGCGCGGAGCTGACGGTACGTGGCGGAGGTGTATGCGAAGACCGCGGGGTGTTTGCACAATTCGCGCGCGAGCAGGGCCATGTCGCGGGCGGTCGACACATCGTGGCGCTGCCCCGCAGAAGGCGGCAGGCCGTGGACCGAAGCAAAACGCGTGTCCTTCATGCCGATCTGACGGGCGCGCGTGTTCATCAGTTCGATAAAGCTCTCTTTGGATCCCGCCACATGCTCGGCCAGCGCCACCGCCGCATCGTTCGCGGACTGGATCATCATGGCGTACAGCATGTCCGCCAGCGGGAAGGTCTCCTTGGGATCGAGATACACCTGCGAGCCACCGGTTTTATAGGCTTCGACCGAGACCTTGACCGTGTCGTCGAGCCGCACTTTGCCGGCGTCGATCTGCTCTTGCACCACCAGCAGGGTCATGAGTTTCAATGTGCTGGCCGGATAGCCCGGGGCGTCCGCCTTGTCCTCGAACAGCGTCGCACCGGTGTCGGCGTCCATAATGATCGCGCCGATATACGGCGTCTGAGAAATACAGCCTTTCGGCCGCAGCGCGAACGCGCCGGTTGCGAGACAGAACACGGACACTGAGAAAAGGAACACACGCTTCACGAACAAAATCCCCCGTTGTCAGAACTGGACTGCGCCTGCCGAGCCGGCACCGTTTGCCGATGTGGCAGGCAGGGGCATAGTAAAACACGTTCGGGCCGTTTTGAAAAGTCCGCGATGCCCCTTCCTTGGCCTTTGCCCTTCCGTTCTTGTCGCCGACTCTTACGGTGAGGTATAGTATCGGAACAAGGAGGGGTTCTATGAGCGGAATCAAAATGCGGGTCGCGGCTATGTGCGTGTGCGGATGCGCCATCGGGGTTACGGCAGCCCCGGTTCCGGAGTGCGACGCGTCGGGGGTCTGCACGACCGGCCGCGTTCAGGCCGTGGCCGCCGGCGGCAAACAGATGTGGGCGCGCAGTTGCGTGTTCACGGACGCGCCGACGCTGGAGGTGGCGAAGTGGCTTTCGGCCCAGCCGGAGACCGAGGGCAAGTTCGTGATCATCGAGTTCTGGCGCACCTGGTGCGGGGCCTGCAAGCGGATGACGCCGCTGATGAACGGCTTGCAGAAAAAATTTGGCGACGAGCTGGTGGTGATCGGGATCACCGGCGAGACCGAAGAGCAGGTCAAGGCGTACACGGGCCCCAAGAAAGAGTACGCGCTGGCGCTGGACCGGCCGCTGCCCGCCGCGCAGAAAGAGAAGCCACGGAACGCTGGCAAACCGGCTGCGCAGGAGGGCACTGCCGCAGGCCCCGATCTGGCGGAGCTATCGGCCCATGCGCATCCCGACCAAGGGGCTTACGAAGCCCTGTTCGGGGTGTGGGGGTGGCCGCATGTCATTATCCTTGAACCGCAGTACCGCACGATCATCTGGGAAGGGTTCCCCGGGCTCAAAGGCTATGAACTGACCGAGGCGAAAGTCGCCAAGATTCTGGCCCTCGGGCGCGGCAAGGAGAAGGGCGCCGCAGCGAAGAAGTGAGGACGGAGGTCGGCGGCGCTCGGGTTCCGGTCGCGTGACCACTTTCCCCGGGTGTGCCGCTCGCTGTTTTTCTTTTGCGGGGCGCATGGCAGTTCTGTTGGTGGATACCCTGCTTAATCGTAATCTTAATCGTAATCCTAATCCGCTAACCGCCGGTCGTCGGTCTCATATTCGGCCCGTTCCACATGGATACGATCAGCGGACGT
>JAQUEX010000167.1 GCA_028684935.1 Kiritimatiellia bacterium
GCGCGAAGTCGCCGTCCATCACGGCGGGCAGACGGAAAACATCGCCTTTCTGGTTGCAGAAGTAAAGGCTCGACGAGGACGGCTTGCGCCCGTGGCCGTCCGCCCAGAAGCCGTAGAAATCGGGGTGTGCGTTGACCGGACGGCGCACGTAGGTGTGGTTCATCTCGCTGCCCGCCGTCATCTGCCTGGCCTTGCGCCATGTGGCGCCCGCGTCCTCGGTCAACCACATCGCAATCTCCCCGCCGGGATTGTACGGCTGCGGACCCAGCTCGGTCGGGCCGATGATGCGCCACGTGGTGTCGCTCTCGACGTACACCGGGCCGGTGTCGTAATTGTTACCCGAAACGATGCCGGTGAAGCGCTCCTGCCACTCGGTGCCGGTCCAGCGCACCGTGCGCCATTCACGCGGGCCGTTGGCCGGCCCGGACTGATACCCCTTGCTCAGGACGAACAGAATGATCGGATGCCCTTTGGAATCGAACTGCACGTCTTTGATGTAGCAGTTGCGTCCTTTGCTTTCGTACTCCAACACCAGTGCGGGATTGGCCTTGTCGGCGAGCGGCGTCGCGAGCGCCTGGCCGCCGGCCGTCTTCCAGGTCGCACCGAAGTCATCGCTCTCCATGTAGTACACGTTCGTGCGCCAGTTGAGCCCTTTGCCTTTGGGATGCTGATTGAAGGCGATGCCGGTTTTCTTGTCCTTCCACTGCCAACTGATCTGGTAGTGGCCGTCCTCGAAGTAGGCGGTCTGCTTGCGCTCGCTCCACTCGGTGCCCTCCGGGTTACTGGTCATATAGTAGTTGCCGCGCCCCTTCACATACCACGTGTGGACAAAGAGGAAGCCCTTGCCGGGATAGTAGAAGGGTTCTGGATAGGAGAAGTTGCCGCTCCACATGAGCTGGAACGCCTCGATGTCGTACGGCTTGACACTGCGCGAGATGTAGGAGGGACGCCCGCGCCCGTGGCTGCTGGAGAAAATCCAGATGTAGCCTTTGTCATCGAGATTGATCACCGGATTGTCGTGCGCGTCGTCGGTCCGCTTGTCGAGCAGGCAGGTCGGCTTGGCCACGCGCCCCGTCGTATGGTCAAAGTACGAGACCATGTGCAGGAGCGTACTGTTCTTGTCATCGGTGCCGCCGTAGCAGAAGAAGGTCTTGTTGACTGCCGGCGCGTGCCAGGCCATAGGGATGTGCTTGGCGCAGTAGGTGCCGAGACCGCCGCTGTACTTGTAGACGTATTCATCTTTAGAGGGCTGATTGAAGTACCAAATGCCGCGGAACCCCTCAGACTTGCGGTTGAGGAGGACAGTAAGCACCGGCTGGAACTTGACGAGGTCAGCCCCGCCTTTCACCCGGTTCGCGATCGTCGTGTCGGTCGGATGGGTCTGCCAGTGCGCGACCAGCCCGCGCGCCTGAGCCTGCCACACCTCCTCGCCGGCGAGATGCCGCGCCTCGGCCGCGTCGAGGGCGCGGTTCCAGATGCGGATGTCGGTCATGCTGCCTTTGAGCATGCGCTCCTCTTGACCGTCGATCACGCCGACAGTCAGCGGATGCACGAACGCCGTCCGTTTCAGCGGGATCGCCTGTTGCCCCTCCAGCGCGCCGTCGCGATAGATCTTCGCCGTCTTGCCGTCGTAGGTCCCCAGGTAATGGGTCCAGACCTCGGGCCGCGGCGGCTTTGCCGCGGCGAACCCGTAGCGGCCCGGCTCGCCTTCGACCAGCATCCGCACCGCGCCGTTGTAGAGGTAGAACGAAAAGTCCTGGTTCGGCTGCCCCAACGTGAGAAACATCTGCGGGCGCGCGGTGTCCGCGACCTTGACCCACGCGGCGACCGAGAAACCGTCCACCTTCAGCACAGACTGGAGGTTGCTCACGCTGAACCCGGTTCGCCCGTCAAACGGATACCCCGCCTGTTTCGGCGCGGCCCACGCGGAGACCGCCGCCATGATCATCACTGCCATATTCCGCTTCATGTGCATCGTCATCTCCCTGCTAGTAAGCGCCACACGCCGATCCCCAGCGGCGCGAGACGCGTCGCGTCACTGTGGAATGCTTTCCCCTCGCCACCCAGCCAGCCGCCCAGTTGGGCGCGCGAGACGGTCTTCGGCGATTCGGAAAAGTTTACCAAAATCAGCCAGATCGCGCCCGCAGCATCCTTGACCCGCACCGCGCGCAGATGGGGATCGGCCACCTGCACCTGAACCGCCGCACCCGCCGCCGCGTAAGCGGCCGTGGCCGCCACGTCAGCCGTCAGCACGACGGCCGCGCAGTCAAAGATCGTCTCGCGCGCCCCGTAATAGCGCGGCCCCTCCTGAATGCCCTGTGCAATCTCTTCGCAATACAGATACCCGCCGCCCGGCTTGGGCCCCTCTGAGTTCCAGATGTTCAGCGGGATCTGCCGGCCGGGCAAACGGGCCACCTCCGGCGAGCCGCCGTAGATGGCCACCACGCCGAGGCGGTTGTCAAGATTGAGCCAATTCCCCGCGTTGGCGATCCGCTCAAAGGCTTGGGGCACGGCCTTAAGCTCCCGGCGGCCTTCAGCCGTGTGGAGCGTCCGCGTAAAGCCGTTGAACACATCGTTGGGCACGGAGAGCGCCAGGCCGCGCACACGCCGCAGATAGGCGGCGTTCGAGGTGCGCGCCCGTTGGACCGACACGACCGTGCGGTCGTCCGGCAGGGCGCAGAACGCCAGAAAGATTCGGCCCGCATCCGGATCGTCATCGCCCTCCGCCAGCCCTTTGCGCGAGATCAGGTCCGCGACGCCGCAGGTCGCGAATCCGCCGTCGAACGCCGTGCCGGTCCATATCGCAGGCTTAGCATAGTTCTGCGCCCCCATGCCAAACACCTGTCCCGCCAGGTTATACTGCCATTCCGCCAGGTCAGACGCATCGGCCGGCACGCACAACCCGCCCGCCTTCATCGCGCCGTGCCACGCCCAAGAGGCGAAGCGCCGCTCGCCGCGCTGCAGCCAGGCGCCATGAAACGGATCATGCCACTGCGTCGGCGCGTCGACCGCCACCTTGGCCGCGGCGTTCATGTCGAAGATCCGACGCCAGTACGCGCCGCAGGCCAGCGTGCAGGCCTTGTCGCCTTCGAGACGCTGGTAGTAGAGCGGCGAGAGCGCCTGCATCCCCGCCAGCCGCTCACGCATGTACCAGCCGCCCGCATTGGCCCGTTGCTCGGCCCGCACCTGCCGCAGCCAGCCGCGCTCAAAAGCCTCTGTCTCCGCGTCGCCGAATGCGTCGCGCGCCAGCAGCCACACCGGAAGCGCGTAGTCCTGACAGTAACAATACCGCACCCGGCTGTCGCCGCCGACGCGCGCGAGACGGCCATCCCTGAACGTGCAGGCCTTCATCACCTTCCACTGCTCGAGCGCGTTGTGATACAGCGCCTCAGGCGGTTTGACGCCGCGCCGCTTGCACCAGAAATGGTAAATCCCAAGATTGGACAGCGTGATGTACATGTAGCCGACGTTCTGATAGCCGTGATGATTGCAGGCGCGCGTGTCGAACATGTTGGCGCCGACAAAACGCGCGCTCACCGCCTGACCGTCGACCACCGCCGCGTTGGTCGCGTCTGACGGCGTGGCCATCGAGTTGACCAGCAGCACGCTGGCCCGCTCGCGCCAGTCGGCTTCACGGGGATGGCCGGCATTCAGCACCGCCGCCCGGTGCGAGATGTTGCCTTGCCACTGATTCGATTCGGGATGATTGTCCTGGGTCAGCCCTGCGGTGACAGGACGTTTCAGCAGATAATCCGCCTCAGAGGCGCAGACCTTGGCGTACAGCGTCCGCAGTTCATCGTCCAGATGCGCATCCAGCGCGTCGATGCCCACGCTCATCCGTTCCAGCCCCAGGCTCGAGATCCAGGTGTGTCCCCACGGCTTGCCGTTGGTGCAGGCGCCGCCGCCCGCGATGTGGCCGCGCAGCGTGAAGCGCAGCATCGCCAGCGCGACGCGCCGCAATTCGGCCCGGGTCATGCCGACGCGCGCCTCGTCCGTGTTGGGATCGGTCCCCAGCACCGCGAAGGCGCAAAATGCGGTATCGTGCGCCTGCATGTACCAGTGCCCAGCCTGTCCCAAGCCGTAGACCGCCGTTTCTTTGTCAACAAAACGGATTTCGGTCATGGCCGCTTTCGCCCACGGCTCCAGCAGCGCGAGATACTGACGCTGAAGCGGAAGCGCTTCGAACGCGTGCGAAACCGCCACTGTCAGAATCAGCGCCGCCATCACCCCTTTGACCTGCACGCCCGCTCCCATGTTATTCCCCTATTTTCAGAACCGTGCCGCCGGTCACGTGCACGCGCTCAGGCAGCGCGGAATCGCCCGTCATGGCCTGCGGCAGCCGATACACCGTACCGGCCTTGTCGCAAAAATGGAGCCGCGATTCGGAAGGCTGGCGACCATGGCCGTCGGCCCAGAAGCCATAGAAATCAGGGTGCGCGTTCACCGGACGGCGCACATAGGTGTGGTTCATTGTGCTGCGGTTGGTCATCTCGCGCACATGCCGCCATGTCGCGCCGGCGTCATCGGTCCGCCACATCGCGATTTCGCCGCCGGGGTTGTAGGCCTGCGGTCCGCCGCGCGTGGGGCCGATGATCGTCCAGCGCGTGTCGCTCTCGATATAGAGCGAGCCGGTGTCGTAGTTATTGTCGGAGACAATGCCGGTGAACAGGTTAGTCCACGACGCCCCGGTCCAGCGCGCGATGCGCCACTCGCGCGGATCGTTGACCGGGCCGGATTCATATCCTTTGCTCAGCACGAAGAGAATCAGCGGGTGTCCCTGCGAATCGAACCGCGTGTCCTTGATGTAGACGTTGCGCGGCCAGCTCTCGTACTCAAAGACCAGTGCCGGATTGGTTTTGCTCTTGAGCGGAATGTCCAGGAGCGTCCCTTCGACATTGCGCCAGGTCGTGCCGAAATCATCGGACTCCATGTAGTAGATGTTGGTGCGGTAGTTGAGACCCTTGCCTGCGGGATGCATGTTGAACGCGATGCCGGTCTTCACCCCGTTCCACACGCCGCTGATTTGATAGTGGCCGTCTTCGAAATAGGCCAGTTCGCGCCGCTGTGTCCAGAGCGTACCCTCCGGATTGCTGGTCATCATGTAGTTGCCGCGTCCCGCCACATACCACGTGTGAATGAAGAGAAACCCCTTGCCGGGATAATACATGGGCTGAGGGTAAGAAAAATTACCCGACCACATCAGTTGGAATTGATCGATGTCATACGGTCGGACGCTCCGCGAAATATACGAGGGCCGCGCGGTGCCGTGACTGCTGGAAAAGATCCAGATGTAACCCTGATCGTCAAGGTTGATGACCGGATTGTCGTGCGCGTCATCGGTCCGCTTGTCGAGCAGGCAGGTCGGCTTGGCCACGCGGCCTGTCGCATGGTCGAAATACGAAACCATGTGGAAAAGCGTGCTGTTGTTGGTGTCCGTGCCGCCGTAGCAGAAAAAGGTGCGGTTGGTTTCCGGCGCATGCCACGCGAACGGGATATGCTTGGCGCAATACGTGCCCATGCCGCCGCTGTATTTGTAGACGTACTCGTCGCCGGAAGGCTGATTGTAGTACCAGATGCCGCGGAAGCCGTCCATCTTGGTGTTCATCAGCAGCAGTTGGGCCTGATCCTTGCGCAGGGCGTCAGGGCCACTCGCCATCGCGCAGACCAGACTCGCGTCGCCGATATGCTCCGCAGTCCACCACGCGATCAGGCTGTTCGTGAGCGCGCCACCGCTCTCCTGCGCGTAGACAGCAGCCACATCGCCGGCCGTGAGCGCGCGGTTCCAGATGCGGATGTCCTCCATCCCGCCGCGCATCATGCGGTCGGGAAAATTCGGCACCGCGCCGATCTGCAAGGCATACGGCAATGCGGAGCGGTTTACCGCGGCGGGCGTCGCGGCGCACAAGACGCCGTTCGTGTAGAGCCGGATAGCCGCGCCGTCATACGTGCCGGCGTAGTGGAACCAGACATTCGTGGGCGTCGCCGGCCCCTTGGCTGACAGATATTTCGTTGTGCCGGCAGGATTGTGCTCCACCAGCATGCGCACGCTGTTCTCGCCGGGCACATTGTAGCGGTACAGCGTGAAGCCGGTGCCGGCTTCACCCATGTTCAGAAAAATCTGCGAGTTGGTAACGGTCGTCTTGACCCAGCACGACACGGAGAAGTTGCTCGGGGTGACGCTGATCTCGGCCTGCGGCACCTCGTAATATGTCCGGCCGTCGAAAAAGATCGAATCACCTGCGGGCGCGGCAACCGCCGCGCCCGCGGTGAGCAGCGCCACAATCAGATGAAGCCAAAGGATTTGCATAATCACCATGCGGGAGAAACTGTTCAGCGGAGCAGCGCCGTCGCGCACCAGATCACAGGTGCCTGTCCGTGCAGATCGCCCGTCACGCGCTTGCGGTCCAGATAGTACTGGCGGTCAGCCTTCTTGTTTGTGCCCTCGCACACGTCGCGGACATCGCCGTTTTCGTCGATGTACGTCACCAGCGCCAGCCACGCCTTGCGCACAGCAGGCCCGTACGTCCGCTCGTCGAGCCAGCCGTTCTTCACGCCCGTGATCATCGCGAACGCGAACATCCCCGTGCCGGAGGTCTCGGGCCACGAGCCCCCGTCATCGATCAACTGCCGCCACATGCCGTCCGCCGTCTGATGTTTCAGAAGCGACGCCATCATCTTGCGGTAACCTTCGAGGATGCGCGGGCGGTCCGGGTTGTCCTGCGGCAGCGAGCGTAGCAGTTCGGCCATGCCCGCCGCCATCCAGCCGTTGCCGCGTCCCCAGAAAAACGGCACATCCGGAGCATGGTAGAACAGCCCGTTCGGCCGCTGCAGT
Source organism: Kiritimatiellia bacterium (assembly GCA_028684935.1). Classification (GTDB taxonomy): domain Bacteria; phylum Verrucomicrobiota; class Kiritimatiellia; order RFP12; family UBA1067; genus DUPH01. Next base: position 6,833 of record JAQUEX010000167.1, read on the forward strand.
TCGTCCAGATACACCACCATCTCTTTCGCGGCGCGGTCGATGTACAGCCGTTCGCCCGTCGCGCGGAACGCCTGCGCCTGCACCATCGTGATCATGAACATGTCGTCGATCCACAGGCGCGTCTGCCACGTCAGGCCCTTTGCCGTCCAGTCCCGCGCCTCTGGCGTGTCGTCTTTCGCCCCCGCAGGCGGCGGCGTCCACTGCGCGTCTGCCATGTGCTTGCCCATCAGCAGATAGCGGATGTCCCGCGTCTGCATGTAGAGTTCCAGAGGCACGGC
>JAQUEX010000168.1 GCA_028684935.1 Kiritimatiellia bacterium
TTGAAACGGCGCGGCATTGTCTATAAAGGCGTGCTCTACGCCGGCCTGATGATCGGTCCCAAAGGCATGTTCGTGCTGGAGTTCAACGCGCGCTTCGGTGATCCCGAAACCGAAGCCGTGCTGCCCCGCATCGGAGGCGACCTCATTCCCGCGCTCGAAGCCTGCATCGACGGCACGCTCACGGACGCGCTCGTGCAGGTCCGCCCCGAAGCCGCGGCCACCGTGATCCTGGCCGCCGGCGGTTATCCGGGGCCCTACCGCAAGGGCCTGCCCATCTCAGGGCTCGAACAGGCCGGCGCCGTGGCCGACGCCATCGTCTTCCATGCCGGGACCGCACTGAACGACGGCCAGGTCGTCACCGCCGGCGGCCGCGTGCTCGCCGTCACCGCGCTGGGCGCCGACCTGCGCGCCGCCGTGGGCCGTGCCTATGAGGCCGCGGCAAAGATCCGCTTTGACGGCGTGCACTACCGCACGGACATCGCCCACCGCGCCTTCGACCGGGCGTGACGGGCGACTCGCGACGCTCGACAATCGACGCTCGGGGCAGGAAACCCGGCCGTCCCAAACAAGGAGACCTCACACATGTCCACACCTCTCGTCGGTATCGTCATGGGCAGCGACTCGGATTGGCCGCTGGTGCAGAAGGCCGCCGACACGCTGACCGCCTTCGGCGTCGCTTTTGACGTGCGTGTCATCTCCGCCCACCGCACGCCGGACCTCGCCTTTGACTACGCGGCCAACGCCGAGGCGCGCGGCCTCAAGGTGATCATCGCGGCCGCCGGCGGCGCCGCCCACCTCGGCGGCGTGCTCGCCGCCCACACCGTCCTCCCGGTGATCGGCATCCCGGTCGCCGGCGGCGCGCTCAACGGCCTCGACGCGCTCTACGCCACGCTCCAGATGCCGGCCGGCATCCCGGTCGCCACCGTGACGCTCGGCAGCGCGGGCCCGGTCAACGCCGCCCTGCTCGCCGTCCAGATCCTCGGCACCGCCGACCCGGATCTGCGCGCGAAATTCCATGCCTATAAAGACGAGTTGAAGAGCAAGGTTGCGGAAGGCAACGCCAAGGTCCGCGCGCAACGGGCGCAGTAAAACGCCACGCCGAAGGGGGGGATCTCATGCCAAGCGCAGCGCGATCAACCGGCCGCCCGCGCGCCAGCAGCGGCACACGCGCGGGCCTCGTGTCGCTCGCGTTCGCCCTCGCTGTCCTCACGTTACGGGCCGACAGCCTGCTGATCGAGGCTGAAGCCTTTGCGGACCGCGGCGGCTGGGTGCTGGACACGCAGTTCTGCGACACCATGGGATCGCCCTACCTGCTGGCGCACGGACTCGGCACGCCGGTCGCCGACGCCGTGACCACCGTCACGCTGCCGCGCGCCGGCGTTTGGCGCCTCTGGGTGCGCACGCGCGACTGGACGCCGGACGCCGCAGGCGACAAGCCCGGCCGTTTCCAAATCGCGCTCAACGGCGCTAGTCTGTCCACGTTCTTCGGCATCGCGCCGGCCGCGTGGGGCTGGGCCGACGGCGGGGCCGTCGACCTCGCCTCCACCTCGCTTGAAATCCGGCTGCGCGACCTCACCGGCTTCGACGGCCGCTGCGACGCGCTCTTCCTCACGACCGATACCGCCGCCGCGCCGCCCCCCGACGGCGGCACCGCCCTGGCGCAGTGGCGCGCACAGATGCGCGGCGAGACCGCCGCGCCTGAAACAACCGCAGCCTTTGACCTCGTGGTTGTCGGCGGCGGTTTCGGCGGCTGCGGCGCGGCGCTCGCCGCCGCGCGCTCCGGCCTGCGCGTCGCGCTGGTGCAGGACCGGCCGGTACTCGGCGGCAACGCCAGCCAGGAGATCCGCGTCGCCTCGCGCGGCGACCGCCGCTACCGCATCGTCGACGAGATCGACACCTTTGATCTCCAGAACCGCAGCGCGACCACGATCGACCGCGACGCCGCGCGCCTGGCACTCTTCCGCGCCGAGCCGACCCTCACGCTCTACCTCTCGTGCCGCGCCTATGCCGCCGCCACCAACGCCGCGCGCCGTATCACCTGCGTCGATATCCGGCACATGGCGGACGGCAGCCGCACGCGCCTGACCGCGCCGCTCTTCGTCGACGCCACCGGCGACGGCTGGATCGGTGCCTGGGCCGGCGCGGCATGGCGCATGGGACGCGAAGCGCGCGCCACGCACCAGGAGTCGCTGGCGCCGGAAACCGCCGACCTGCAGACACTGGGCAGCTCGCTGATGTGGACCTCAAAAACCAATGCGGCGCCCGTGCCGTTCCCGACCGACCTGCCCTGGGCCGCAGCCGTTGCCGGCAGCGCCGCCGAAACCGGCGGCGAGTGGGATTGGGAGTACGGCATCAATGCCACGCTCGACACCCTCGACGACGCCGAGCACATCCGCGACCATCTGCTGCGCGCGATTTACGGCACCTTCGCCAACGCCAAGCTCAACCCCGCACACGCCAACCGGTCGCTCGACTGGGTCCCCTACATCGCCGGCAAGCGCGAATCACGCCGGGTGCTCGGCGCCTATATCCTGACCCAGAACGATGTGCTTGAGGGGCGCTATTTCGAAGACGCCGTCGCCACGACCGACTGGGGCATCGACCTGCACATGGAGACCGGGATTTCTTACCGCTCGACCTACAAGAATTACGGGCGCGCCTCCCCCTGCTACATCCCTTACCGCTGCCTCTTCTCGCGCGACATCGCCAACCTTTTTCTGGCAGGCCGCCACTTCAGCGTCACCCATGTCGCCCTGGGCAGTCCGCGCGTGATGAACACCATCGCGCAGCTCGGCGTGACGGTCGGGTTCGCGGCGGCGATCTGCTCGCAGCAAGGCTATGAACCGGCCGACATCTACCGCGACCCGGATGTGTTCGCCGCGCTGCGCGCGCGCCTTGACGCGGACGCGCTCGCCACGCCGTCGTGGCCGGCAAACCCCTACACCACCGCCTCCGCCATCGTCGACAATCTCGACGCCGCACGCGTCCGCATCGTCGGCGAATGGACCGCCAGCACCTCCGACAGCGGCAAGTGGCTAAGCAATTACCTTCACGACGGCAATACCGGCAAAGGCGGCAAATACGTGCTCTTCTGCCCTGCCACACCGCTCAGCGGCGACTACACGGTCTCGACCTGGCACTCGGCCGGCGGCACCCGCGCCACCAACGCACCGGTCTGGGTCTTCACCCAACGCGCGCGCGCCGCCGCCCTTGCCGTCAACGCCTATGCGCGCTCCGACACGCCCGACGTCTGGTGCGGCAACGAGGAGACGCTGGTCGGCCGAGCCGGCAGCGGCAAATACTTCCGCGGTTTTCTGGGCTTCGATCTTGCGGATCTCCCCGCGCATGCCTTGGTCGATGATGTGACGCTCTCGCTGACCATCCGCTATCCCGACGCCTCGTCAGTCAATGAGACGGCCGGCGCTTCCGGCATCACCGTCCATCACCTCGACGAACCCTTCTCGCCCGGCGCGGTCACGTGGAACAGCCGCGAGGCCGGCACGCCTTGGGCAACGCCCGGCGGCACCTTCGCGACCAACGTGCTCACCGCCATCGTCGACCCGCCGTATTTTCTGGATGTGACCAATGGCCAGCGCCTGGTCTTCCCCTCGACCCCCGACCTGCGCGCGCGGGTGCAGGCGCTGCTGTCCCAGAGCGCGCCCGACAAAATTTTGCGCGGGGTGGTCTGCACGCCCAGTCTGGAAACCGGCTACACCAGCCGCAAACTCTATCGCTTTGCCGAGGCCCGTCTCGATGTCACGTGGGTGGATCCGTCCGTGCCGCCGACCGCGCGCCTCAACCTGAAAGAGCAGCAGGCGCAATGGCGTCCGATCGGTGTCTTTCCCGCCGGCGCCGACGGCCTGCGCGTCGCGATCGGCACGGGCGGGACAGACGCCTACGTCACCGCCGACGCCGTGCGCGTGGATATCGCGCGTTCGGACATCGACCCCGATGATTACGACGGCAACGGCCTGCCGAACGCATGGGAACGCCGCTGGTTCCTGCAGGAGACCGGCACCGACCCGCTCGCCGATCCGGACGGGGACGGCTCGCCCAACAGGGAGGAATGCGAGCGCGGCACCGACCCCCTCGACCCACGCTCGCGCTACACCGCCGGCACGCGCCTGCTGCTCCAGTGACGCCCCACTGCGTCCTTGCGCCTTTGCGCGGGAGGTCAAATCCTCACAGCGCGGCGAGCAATTCGCGGATCGGGCGCTCGCGCGCCTCGATGGATTCGCACAGGCGGAACTGCACGCGGGCGCGGTTGAGATTCTGTTCAGGCTGGCGGATCTTGAAATAGACGCTGCCGGCCAGATAATCCTGAAAGAAACGCAGCCCCAATTCAAACGTGATCAACCGGATCGCGTCGTACAGGTAGTGGCGGTCCGCCGCGGTCAGAAACGCGCGGGCGTGGGCCATATAGCCCTTGCAGAACGCGGAGCAGAGGTCGAGGTCGAACACCACCTTGCTGAGATTCTGCTCCTCCTCCCCGGCGGGATTGCAGATCGAGCGCAGCGCATCGCCGAAGTCGTAATGGATCAGGCCCGGGCTCACGGTGTCGAGATCGATCATCGCCGTGCCCTTGCCGGTGAAATCATCGATCATGATGTTGTTGACCTTGGGGTCGCCGTGCATCAGCCGCAACGCCAGTTCGCCCTTCTGCATCGCGTTCTGCAGCGTGGCGGCGAACCCGCGCCGCTCTTCGATGAACATCGCCATGCGGCGCGCCTCCATCGATGCGTTGAGCCGCTCTTTAGCCTGCGGCACGCGCTGCAGCGTGTCGTCGTATTTCGCCATGTAGCCAGGTGTGATGTGAAACCCCGGCAGCGGATCGATCATGCCCGCGGGGTCCAGATCAGAGACCAGCCAGTGGAAGTGTCCCAGCACCGCGCCGCACTCCGCCGCATGTTCGGCATTTTGCGCCTCGTCGAAGGCCGTGGCCGATGCGATCTTGGTGATCACGCGCCAGGTGTCGCCGTTCTCATCCAGAAAATAATCGTTGCCGGCGCGCGTCCTGACGATGCGCGGCATCTGCCACACGCGGTCCGCTTGATCGGCCTCGGCCTCCAGCTTGGCATGCACGTGCGCCGTCAGGCGGTGCAGGTTGCGCATGATCGCCTCGGGCTGCGGAAAGACATGGCGGTTGACCCGCTGCAGAATCACCTGCTCCTCTGCGAAGGTATTGCGGAAAATGCCCAGAAAGGTGTCGTTGACGTTTCCGTTGCCTGTCGGATTGATGGTGACCAGCCGGCCCGACACCTCAAATTCGCGCATCAGCAGAGACAATTCCATACACAGTGTTTCCTTATTGCCACGTAATGACGGGCATTTTTCATGGTCTCTGCTGAAAACGCAATCTAAAAAATCCCCGCTCGATTACTGATCGAGCTTTGCGCGCCGCATCTGGAAAAGGGTCATCGCCGCCGCCGCCAGATACCCGATCCAAATCAGGTGCAGCAGCAGACGCAAGCCGGTGCGCTCCGCGATCGGCCCGATGATCCAGAGCACCACCGCGGCCACGCCCCACGTGCCGCCGCTGATCAATCCCATGCGCTGACTCACGCGCAGCGAGGAATCCGCATAGCGCGCCAACGCCACGCACAACGGGAAACCCGTGTAGACGATGAACCCCGTAAAGGCCAGCACCGCCGCCGCGCCCTTGGTCTGCGGTGCCAGCCACAGGTAGAGCGCCGTGAGCGGCGCGCCGACCAGCGCCGTGGCCAGCAACACGCGCAGATGGCCCAACCGCGGCGCCAGCGCGCCCCACAGGACCGCCCCCGCCATACCGCCTACTCCGAACAGCGTGAACGACAGGCCGCTGAAAGACAGCGAATATCCCGCCTCCTCGTGCAGATAGGAGGGCAGCAGCGTCCCCTGGATCTGCGAGCAGGTCGCCAGAACGGCGGCCATGGCAAAAAGCGTACCGAACGGCACCGACGGCGTGCGCTCGGCGCTCGGAGCCTCCGGCACCGGCTTGGCCGCCTCGACCGGCAGTCGCACGCCGCTCAACACCAGCGGCACGCCCGCCAGCGGCGCCAGCAGATAGAGCCCCATCAACGATTCCAACCCGAAATGTTCAGTGAGCGTCGCCGAAAGCAGCGCCCCGCCCGAAAACCCCATGAAGCCCGCAACCATGAAGACGGCGGTCGATAACGATGACGAAATCGCGTCCAGCCCGTGCACCGCACGCAAGCCTTCAGGATGTACCGTTGCCACACCCAACCCCGACAACACCGCCAGCGCCGCCATCCCCGCCGCGCTGCCCGGTGTCGCCGGCAGACAGGGCATGAAGACCGACACCCCGGCCAGTAGCACGCCTCCCCAGATCAGCCAGGGCCGAGTCCATGTCGCCCGCAGATGGCCGACCGGAATTTGAAAGATGTTCGACGCAAACACCAACAGGGAAGTGATCACGATCAACGCCGCGAGCGAGATGCCGTACCGGTCGCGCATCGGAATCAGGACCGGCGCGATCAGCCCGACATAGACATCAGCGATCATGTGCGCGAAGGTTAACGCGAACAACTGGCGCCACTGGCGCGAACGAACAGAGGAATTCTGCATAACGTGTCGGCTCAAAAAAGGGTGTCATCTTAGGCGTTGCCCGCCTTCCCGTCAAGCAACCCGCATGGCGCATGCGTAATCGGTTGGTGGCCGGGGGATGCGAGTTCAGTGCGTGTTTTGAGCGAAGCGTAGTCGGGAGCGCGGGCGTCCCCGCCCGCACTGAGAAAGGTCGTGCGCGACACAGATGCGCGGCTTGGCGCCCAAGCCATAGGGCGCTCAGTCTTTTGCACAAACGTTGTTGCAGGCGGGACGCCCGCACTCCGACTCGCCTGCTTCCCTTTTCATCCGAAACGCGGAACCTTCGCGCACCCCGGCCACCAACCGATTACGGCGCATGCTTCGACGCACCCTTCCGTGAAACTGTGGCGCGGCTGCGAAAAATGCGCTACTATCTCGTCACTGTTTGTCCCGCAGCCCGGCCGCTTGGGCCGCACGCGGGATTGTGTTGCTTGCCAGGAGAGTTCATGGTCACGAAAAAACGGAAAATGGTTGTCACCTCTGCCCTGCCGTACGCCAACGGCGACATCCACCTCGGGCATCT
>JAQUEX010000169.1 GCA_028684935.1 Kiritimatiellia bacterium
GGACGCCTCGGCCCCTGGAATCCAAGCGACGGCGTTGTCGCCCGCATCCAGCCAGTTGGGCGTGGCGGTGTCCCAGACCCCGCCCGCCGGGCCGTTCCAGCGTAGCAGCGGCGGCGCCGCAAAACCTCCGGCCGCGCCCAGTGTGAGAGAAAACAACATGCCGAACACGACCGTCCGGACCGCGCGCGAGACAGTACTCATGGTCACTCCTTCATCGAATCTGGGTCGATTGAGAGAATTGACGACATCACGACTCCATGACTCCACCACACTATTTTCGTCGGAATGTTAACACGCGGCTCAAGCGATTGTCTTGTACGATGATGTCGAAATTGTGTACAGATTGCGTGCCGGGAAAAACAAAGAGGAAAGAAGGAGGAGAAGGGAGGGGAGGACTCGCAAGATTCCTGTGTCGCAAGATTCCTGTTGCCTCCGGACGGGCCGTCTGGTATATTCACCACCTAATCGATAGACAAACAAGAGTTAAACTGAGAAGGAGGCGAGAGATGAGCGAGACAACCCAAGGCCTTTTCACCCTTTCCCTGCATGCGGGCCAGCAGCCTGACCCGGCGACCGGCTCGCGCGCGGTGCCGCTGTACCAGACGGCAGCGTACGTGTTCAAAAGCGCGGACCACGCCGCCAACCTCTTCGCGCTGAAAGAGTTCGGCAACATCTACACGCGGTTGATGAACCCCACGACAGATGTCTTCGAAAAGCGCGTCGCGGCGCTCGAAGGCGGGACCGGCGCGCTGGCCACGGCGTCGGGCCAGGCGGCCATCACCTACGCGCTGCTGGCGGTCACGCGGCTGGGCGACGAGATCGTGGCGGCCGACAACCTGTACGGCGGCACCTATCAGCTCTTCCACCACACGCTGCCCAAGTTCGGGCGCACGGTCCGGTTCGTGAATTCGCGCGATCCGGCGGCGTTCCGCGCCGCGATCACAGAGCGGACGCGCGCGCTGTATGTCGAGACCATCGGCAACCCGAAGCTCGACGTGCCGGATTTTGACGCGCTCGCGGCGATCGCCCACGCGGCCGGCATCCCGCTGATCGTCGATAACACGGTCGGCGTCGGGCTGGTCCGGCCGTTTGACCACGGCGCGGACATCGTGGTCGCCTCGGCCACCAAGTATATCGGCGGGCACGGCACCTCGGTCGGCGGCGTGATCGTCGATTCGGGACGTTTCGCGTGGAACACCGGCAAGTTTCCGGAGTTCACCGAGCCGGACCCGAGCTATCACGGCATCTGCTACTGGGATGCGCTCGGCAACGTGCCCGGCATGGGCAACGTGGCCTTCATCCTGAAGGTCCGCGTCACCCTGCTGCGCGACACCGGCGCGGTGCTGAGCCCCTTCAACGCCCGCGAATTCCTGCTCGGGCTGGAGACCCTGCCGCTGCGCCAGGCGCGCCACTCGCAAAACGCGCTGGCCCTGGCCGCGTGGCTCAAGGCCCACCCGCAGGTGGCCTGGGTCAACTACCCCGGCCTGCCCGGCCATCCGGACCACGCGGTCGCCGCGAAGTACCTCAAGCGGGGGTTCGGCGGCCTGGTCGGATTCGGCATCCGGGGCGGCCATGAAGCGGCGCGGCGCTTCATCGACCACGTCAAGCTGGTGTCGCACCTGGCCAACATCGGCGACGCCAAAACGCTGGTCATTCATCCGGCTTCGACGACCCACCAGCAGCTCGCTGCGGCGGAGCAGGCGGCCACCGGTGTGACACCGGACTTTCTGCGGCTGTCGGTCGGACTGGAGGATCTCGAAGACCTGCAAGCGGACATCGACCAAGCCCTGAAAGCCAGCCAAGCCTAGCGCCCGAAAGGAGGCGGACATGACACAAAAAACCTATGACAATCTCGCGATATCCTTTGGCAACACACCGCTGGTCAGGCTGAACCGCGTGACCGACGGCGCGCGCGCCACAGTCTATGCCAAACTGGAGGCGCGCAATCCCGCGTATTCAGTCAAATGCCGCATCGGCGCCTCGATGGTGCTCGACGCCGAGAGGCGCGGCGCGCTCAAACCAGGCGGTGTCATCGTGGAGCCCACCAGCGGCAACACCGGCATCGCGCTGGCCTCGGTCGCGGCGGCCCGCGGCTACGGCCTGATCCTCACCATGCCCGAGACCATGAGCGTCGAGCGGCGTCGCGTGGTGGCGGCGCTCGGCGCGCAGCTTGTGCTGACGCCGGGACCTGAGGGCATGAAAGGGGCGATCGCGAAAGCCGAACAGATCGCGGCGGAGGACCCGAAAAAATATTTCATGCCGCAGCAGTTTAATAACCCGGCCAATCCCGCGGTCCACGAACAGACCACGGGGCCGGAGATTTGGGCGGATACCGGCGGCCAGGTGGCGGCGCTGGTCGCCGGCGTCGGCACCGGCGGCACGATCTCCGGCTCGTCGCGCTACCTCAAGCGGGTCTCCGCGACGCCTGTGCTGGCGGTCGCGGTGGAGCCTGCCGAGAGCCCGGTGATCACGCAGGCGCTGGCGGGCGAGCCGCTCAAACCCGGTCCCCACAGGATCCAGGGACTGGGCGCCGGCTTCATTCCTGAGACGCTCGACCTGTCGCTGATCGACCGTGTCGAACGGGTGACCAGCGAGGAGGCGATCGCGTTTGCGCGGCGGCTCTTCAAGGAGGAGGGGCTGCTGGTCGGCATCTCCTCCGGCGCGGCAGCGCTGGCAGCCGTGCGCCTGGCACAGGAGGAGGCCTTTGCCGGTAAGACGATCGTGACTGTGCTGCCCGATGCCGGCGAGCGCTACCTTTCGACCGCCCTGTTTGACTGATACGATCCGGTGAGGAAGTCGGCTCGCGGCCGCGCCCTGTTACGGAGGCACCGCTGACCGTATCTCCCATATGCTCGTAAAAAGGGTGAACAGACGTCAGACGCTCGCTCACAACAGGCGGGAGCGGCGGATTACGGCTGACTTGAAGTCACGTGTGGCAGCGTGTAAACTCCGGGGAAGTATGAACTTTGGTACGAAAATCAGAAGCGTGTTTGCAGACGAGGCCTTGCGCACGGGCGTATTTTGCGCCGTGTCGCTGCCGGCGCTGGTGTGGAGCTTTATGATGAACGGCGGGCACGCCCATGCGGGGCACGGCGTCACGGTGGCGTCGCTGTCTGATCCGGCATGGGTTCCCATCGCTTTGTGTGGTTTGCCGATCATTGTGTTCGCCTTTCGGAAGTTTCTCAGAACGGGCAGCATCCGGGCGGGGATGCTGGTGAGTGTGGCGATGATCGCCTCCGTCGGAATCGGCGAGATCTTCGCGGCGGGCGAGGTGGCTTTCATCATGACGCTGGGCGAGATGCTGGAAGCTCGCACGTTACGCAAAGCCCGTGCCGGCATCAAGGCCCTGCTTCATCTCGCGCCCAAGCAGGCATGCCGGGTCCAGGAAGGTGCAGAGGAGATGGTGGATGTCGATGCGTTGGTGTTGGGCGATGTGATCCGCGTAAGGCCGGGCGAGATGATCGCGGTGGACGGCGTGGTGGTGAACGGCAACACGTCGGTCGATCAGGCGATCATCACGGGCGAATCGCTGCCGGTGGACAAAACCGCGGGCGACAGCGTCATGGCGGGGACCATCAACCTGTTCGGCTCCATGGACGTGCGCGCGATGAAAGCGCCAGCCGATTCAACGCTCAAGCGCATCACGCGGCTGATTGAAATGGCGCAAAACAACAAGGCGAAGGTCGTGCGGCTTGCCGACAAGTGGGCGTCGTTTCTCGTGCCCGCCGCCTTCGTCACGGCGCTGGCCGTCTGGCTGGTCACGGGCGAACTGATCCGCGGCGTGACCATCCTGGTCGTGTTCTGCCCGTGTGCGCTGGTGCTGGCCACGCCGACGGCGATCATGGCGGGCATGGCGAACCTGAGCCGGTATGGCGTTCTCGTGAAATCGGGAGAGGCGCTCGAGGAGATGGGACGCATCACGACCATGGCCTTCGACAAGACCGGCACGCTGACCCGCGGACGGCCTGCCGTGGCGGACGTGGTCACGGTGACACCCGCGTACACGCCCGATGCGTTGCTGCGCCTGGCCGCAGGGGCGGAGGCGAGATCGGAGCATCCGCTGGGCAAGACGATCGCCGGAGCAGTTCCCGATGCGCCGTCCCCTTCGTTCTTCAAGATGGTGCCGGGCAAGGGCGTGGAGGCGGACGTCGACGGCGTGAGGATCGCGCTGGGAACAACCGCGTGGCTGACGTCGCGCGGGAGTGTGGTCGCCGAGGAAGACCGGATGCGGATCGAGGAGGCGCGCGAGTCCGGGCAGGCGATCGTCGCGGCGGAGATCAACGGCGGCTTCGCGGGATGGATCGCGCTCTCGGACACGCTCCGCGACGATGCGAGGACCATCATCGACGCGCTCAGAAGAAGCGGAATCCGGAAAATGCTATTGCTCACCGGCGACCATTCAGCGGCGGCTCACCGGATGGCGGCGGAGGCGGGAATCGACGATGTCGAGGCCAATCTCCTGCCGGAGGACAAGGTGTCGCGGGTGCTGAGCCACGTCGACGAGAGCGAGGCGATCTCCATGGTTGGCGACGGCGTCAACGACGCGGCGGCCTTGAAGACGGCGACAGTCGGCATCGCGATGGGCGGGATGGGGAGCGACATCGCGGTAGAAGCGGCGGACATCGTGCTGATGCGGGACGACATCCGGCTGCTGCCTTACCTCGTCATCATGTCGCGCAGGACGCTGGCTAACATCCGCGTGAACATCGGGGCGTCGCTTTTGATCAACGGATGCGCCATTCTGCTGGCCGCTACGGGGCGTCTCGGGCCGGCGTTGGGCGCGTTGGTGCACAACGCCGGGTCGTTGTTCGTGGTGGCTCACGCGGCCATGCTGCTCAGGTGCAAGCCTGCCCGCTCCGTTACTTCGCCGGCGCCTCGCGCGTGAAGTCACGGCCGTCGTAAACCTTCGGCGGCACGTAGCCGTGCTGGGAGCCCTGCACCCAGAGGATCTTCTTCGGGCAGGTCATGTTGTTCCACATCTTGGCGAGGCCCGTGGGCGGACAGCAATAGTCGCCGAGGCCGGCACGCGTGATGAAGGTGAAGCAGGTCTTCGGGATGCGCTTCGCAAAATTCGCCGCGTCGTAGTAGCCCAATGCGTCCGTCCAGCCGATGTACCAGCCGTCGCCCGCGAGCTTCTGCGCGGGATCTTTGCGCAGTTTGCCGCTCGTATACATGTCGCAGCACCAGGTGATTCCGCTCTCGGCGCACGTCACCCCCTCGCCGCACCCCGCCGCCCAGATGGTCTGGAGACCGCCCTGGCTGCCGCCGGCCGCGAGCAGGTCTTTGCCGTTCCAGCCCTTCACCGTCTTCAGATACTGAAGCGCCCGCTTGACGCGCAGCACCATGCCGTTGAAGTAGGCGACCTCCGGATCGGCGTTCTGCTGCGGATCGAATGCATAGCTCATGTCATGGGAACGGGTTTCCCACCGAAGCGCCTTGGTGTCCGCCTCGGTCGCACCGAACTCAACGAGCTTGAGGCCGTGCGCGTTGATGTTGAGGACGATTTCGTTGTCGCGCGCGCCGGAAGGGGTCTCGTGCTTGCAGCTATCGCCGCTGTAGCCGTGGGTCTCAAGACGGGCCGGGAAGGTTTTGCCCGCGTCGACGGCCGCGGGAACAGAGAGGTATCCGGTGACGGGACGCAGCCCCGCGCAGTCGATCCGAACCGCGTAGATGCGGGCGTTCTTGTTGTTGCACGGCACCTCCTTAAGCTCGGCCTTGATCGGCACGCGATCAAGGCGCGCGTATTGCTTCGCCCAGAACGCATCGAAGTCCGCAGGCTCTGGATGCGACTTGAGCGTGTCGATGTCCGCGCCCGCGCCGCCGTCGAAGAAGATGCCCTTGTTCGTACGCTCGAAGCGGTTCATCGCGGCCTTGCCCTCGGGTGTCGTCGTGTCGCCGGTGAACGTCTTCACGTACCGCTTGCCATTCTTGTCGACGACGGTCGCGCGGATGCGAACGAAGCCGGGCTTCTCCAGCTTGGTCGTGTAGACGAACGGCTCCTTCGTGAACGGAACCTTGCCGCTCGCGACGACACCGTCGTCGCCCGTGCGCGACCAGTCGAGGAAGAACTCGCCGGCGGGCAACTCACCGTCCAGATCCTGCGGCGCGAGCGTGAAGACCATCGGCTCGCCCGGCTTGTAGCCGAGCGGATTCTTGTCGGTCGTACCCTGGATCCATGCATTGTCTAGCACGCCGCCAAACGCCGCAAACGCGGCGAAAACGGACGTTACCCATATCATCTTCTTCATGTGTTCTCTTCCTCTTCTGGCGTTTGTATTCAAGCACGGCCTCGGGGTTCTCGCCGGCCGGGGCGTGACGGCGCGTCTCGCGGTGGCGCGAGCCAAAACGGCACGCCCGTGTCCTGCATGTCGACGACACACACTTGGCACGAATAGTACGCCTCGAAGACAGTCTCCGCAAGCCCGAAGCGGACAACGAGGTTGCAACGGGCGCATGGCAGTTCTGTTGGGGCCAATAAATCATAATCATAATCATAATCATAATCTTAATCTTAATCTTGCACATCGGACTTTCTCGAGAATACACTGCGCCCATGAAACCGAGCTTTGATCGCGAGAAGCTGTCTGTCTGTCAGGAAGCGATTCGATGTGTGGCTTGGGTTGGAGATCTCCTGGAAACACATCGTGATGTTGGTGCCCATCGTCTCGATGCTGGTGGGCTTGACCGTCAAGGGGAAGTCTGCCCTTTCTCTGGAGCGGCAGGTGCGGGTCGCGGCCGGCGCGCTGGTGCTGCTCGGCGTGCTGCTGGGGGCTTTCGTGCACACCGGCAGTTGCGCCCTCCCGGCTTCAGACGGAAAATGACGCTGCGGCTGGGGCGGGATGAAGGAGCGGTGAAATCACTTGCACCAAGCGCGAACAACGCCGGCTTGGCGGCGCACGTCTTCGAGGATGTCATCGCCCACTGGGTTCTCCAACGTGTACCAGCCGCTGTAGCCTGATTTGTGCACGAGGCGCACGACCGCCTCGTTCGGCACCGCGCCGGTTCCGAGCGTCGCGTACTTGCGGTTGTCCTCCCTCGTCTGGTCCTTGAGATGCATGTGGCGGATGCGCCC
>JAQUEX010000170.1 GCA_028684935.1 Kiritimatiellia bacterium
GTTCGTGATCGCGAGCGTCGTCTTCGGCGTGTCCGTGTTGCCGCTCTGCTTGCTGTGGCCGACGTAGAGTCCGTTCGCCGTGAGGTTCGCGTTGTCGAGAATCAGCTTCGCGGCAGGGCTCCCCTGTTTGATCTGCACGTCCATGAGCGTGTGGAATCCGCTGCCGCTGCCCGCAATGAAGGAGACATCCTTCAGATAAAGCTCCGGTGCCACGGTGGTGCTCCAGTCGCTGCCGCCGACGGAACCGTGGTGCTCCTGTCTCACGGTGGAGACACTCTTTCCTTGCCCCTGAATAAGAACTTTGCCGTCCAGCATCGAGAACTGCCCCAAGCCGTTCCAGTTCGAGACCTCGCCGTTCGCGGGCGCGAACGTGTCGCTCACGTCCTGATTGCCGCCACGGCCCGTCGCACCGCGCACGGAAAGGGAGGTGGTGCCGCCGGGCACGTTAAGCGTAAGCGTGCCCGCGCCCGTCTTCACGAGGCCGCCGCCGGCCGTGGTGTCGTAGCTGATCTGCATGCCATTGAACGTGAGGTCACCCACAATGTCCAGCACCGCACAGTATTCACCCGCGATGCGAAGCGGGCGCATGATGGACGTCCCCTCGCCCGTGTAGCGGAACGTGCAGTTGCTGATTGTGATCGCAGACGCGCTGGAGGAATCCGCACCGAGCGCCGCGGCCGAGGCAAACGCCGTCACGCCGCGCATGAGCTTCCAGTCACCGGACAGCGTGGTTTCGTTTGCGCCCGCCAGCGTGAACGTGCCGGAGCCGTCCTTCACCAAGGTCGAGGAGTTGCGCACAGGCGCGGATACTGTGAGCGAGCCGCCCGCAGCCACAGAGACGCCTTCCGCCACGTAGAGCGTGTCGTCGCCCGAGACCGTCACGGGGGCCGTCGCCTGCACGGCGAGCGAACCCACCATACCCGCGGCGTCCATCACGATTGCGGCGCCCGCAGTCACCGTGGCCGCGTCGTTGTGCGTGGGCACGCCTGTCGGCGTCCAGTTGTCGGGCACGTTCCATGCGCCCGCGCCAGTATTCCAGATGTACGCGCCGGAGGTCGCCGACGTGACCGTCACGCTCACGGTCAGGCCGTCTTCGCTCCGCGAGAACGCATAGTTCTTCCCCATCACGGGATTGCCCACTGTGACCTTCGCAAACTGTTCCGCCGGGAGCGCCGTGCCGAGCGCGAGGACCGTGTGCGCATCGTCGAGCGTGTAGTCCGAGGGCAAATCGACCACCAGATCACCCGTGAAGGCGATCGAATCGGCCGCGATGGACGCCGAGGCGTCCAAGAGCACGAGGCGCGCGCCTTCGGCGACTTCGAGCGCATTGCCGAAGCGCGAGGCGCCGTTCGTGAAGGCGAGCGCACCCTGCGCGAGGACGGTCCGCGGGTGGGAGGAGTCGCGCGTCACCGTGAGCATGCCGAAGCCGGTCTTCGTGAAGGCCGCGGACGCGGCGCCGCCCGCCGCCGTGAAGTCTTGGTCGAGCGTCACGTCGAAGCCCTTCGAGTCGAGCGTCAAGCCGTCTGCGCCGAGCGTCGCCACACAGCCGCCCATGAACGGGACCGGCGGCTTTGACGTGCCGGCAACGGCGAGCGTGCCGCCGTCCGCCGCGAACGACATCGTCTGCGCGCCGTCCGCCGGCGAGCCGCCGTACACCGCGCGTACAGAAAGAAGCGCGTTGGAAGAGAGCGAGATGGAGGTGTTGCCCGCCACCGTGCTCTTGTTCGTGACCATTGAGCCCGTGCCGCCAAGAAACTGCGCGTTGCCCGAGAGGACCAGCTCCGCGCGCGAGGTGCCACCCATCGTCATCTCGACCGAGGCCCCATTGCCGAGCGTGACCACGGCATCGTCCGTCGCCTCAAAACGGCCGTAGGCGTCGTCCGCGTTTGGAGCCAGGCACATCCAGTTGCCGATGACGGGGCTGACGGAAAGCGTGGCGCGGTCCTTGAGCGTGACATAGGCCTGCGCCTGCTTCGCGTTGCCCACATAGAGCACGCCGCCGCAGACCACCGCGGCGTCGTCCTGCGCCACGAGGTGCCCCACGGCATTCGAAGCCAAGCCCATGTTGAAGTTGGACGCACCGTGGAATGCCCCGTGGCCCGCCACCGTCACAATGCCGGTGGAGCATTGCGTGTTACCGAAATGGACGTTGTTGTGCGAATAGAAGGATGCGCTTTCACCGATGTCAAGACGTCCCTCGTTGCGCAGGTTCACGTCGGCGGTGCCCGTTCTGCCCGCGCCGAGCACGACCGAGTTCGTGACTTCCATGCGTGCCGTGCACGTGAGGTCCAGAAGTCCGACCGACAGCCCTGCGGTTCTGTTCCCGAGAAAAACCCCGTTCCGCGAAACGACCACCGCGTCATTCGTGACATGCAGATAGGTACGTCCGGGGTTTGAGTTCTCGTCCTTGAGGTAGATGCCGTTGAGCGAGTGGCGGCCGCCCAGGAACGTCGTGTGCGTGACGGCATTGGCGCGCTGCTGGAGCGCTGCGGTGCTGTTGAGCGTCGCCTCCGGATGAATGGTGAAGTGTACTTCGCCGCCGTTCGAGCCGAGATAGAGCGGTTTGCCGAAGTCGAGTGTTCCGCTCCAGAGGTCGAATTCTTGTTTCGATATGCCCGTCGACGTCCACGTGAAGAGCGCGTCGTCGAAGCGCCAGATACGGTCCGCGTTCGCCAAAGTGGAGAGGCCTTCGAAGTTAAAGATATGAGTGCCCGTGAGATTCTGGCAGAACGGCGAGCCCCACCAATTATTGATAGCCTTCACACCTTTCTTCTCCCAGTAAGTGCCGCGCGTGTCGAGCGTGAGCGTGTGCGTGCCGCTGCCTGTGCCAAGGAAAATCGTTCCGGAGTTCTCGACGAGGCCCTCCGCAGGCGCCTTGACCGTCACGTCGTTTCCCTGGAAGTTGACGTAGCCATACTTCCCGTCGATGCCGTTGGCCGGCACCTCGCCCCCCGTCCAGCTTTCGGCGGCGTTGTAAAAACCCTCCGTCACAGAGGTGAGCCACTGCACGCGTTGAGTCGCCCCGACCACCTCTGTTTGCGCGAAAGCCACAGAACACAGCACACACGCGCAGACGAGAGTTGTCAGCATTTTTTTCATGTTTAGCCTTTTTCTTGTTTCAGATATGGGGTGGAAATCGACGGATTCCAGCGGCTTCGACACCGCATCACAAGGGGGGGGGACAAGCCGTGGCGCACTTCTGCCCCTTAAACGTCAAGCCCTCCGCCGTTCACCGTGCAGGTGCGCCCACGCTGTTTTTGATCACTTCGGTAATCTGTCGAATCTGAATCGCACCCGTATTCGGTTGCCGCTTGCTGCGGACTGCGTTATGCTACCGGAAATGAACGGAGAACATGCCATGCCGCAGACCTTCACGGGCACCTTGGTCGATCCTGTCCAGAAAACCAGTTTCGGCGCGCGCCTGATCCTTTCGGAACACGGCACGATCACCGCCGTCGAGCATGAACCCAATCCGGACGCAGGCTACATCCTGCCCGGCTTCGTCGACGCGCATGTCCACATCGAAAGCTCGATGCTCACCCCCGCCGCCTTCGCGCGCGCCGCCGTGGTGCACGGCACGCTCGCCGCCGTGGCCGACCCCCACGAGATCGCCAACGTGCTGGGCGAGCGCGGCGTGGCGCTGATGCTGGAACTCGCCCGCCAGACCCCCTTTGTCTTCGGCTTCGGCGTCCCCTCCTGCGTCCCGGCCACCCCCTTCGAAACCGCCGGTGCGGAACTGGGTCCCGAGGCGGTCGCGCACCTGCTCGACCTGCCCGGCATTACGCATCTCGCTGAAATGATGAACGTGCCGGGCGTGCTCGGCAACGATCCCGCCGTCCGCGCCAAACTCGACGCCGCGCGTCAGCGCGGCCTGCCGATCGACGGCCACGCGCCCGGCCTCTGCGGCGACGCCATGCGCGCCTACGCCGCAGCCGGCATCACGACCGACCACGAGAGCCTGACCTTCGAAGAGGCGCGCGAAAAGCTCAAGGCCGGCATCAAGCTCCAGGTGCGCTACGGCTCTGCCGCGCGCCGCTTCGAGCCGTTCCTGCCCCTGCTGCCGCGCTTCCCGGAACTCTGCATGCTATGCAGCGACGACAAGCACCCGGACGACCTGCTGCGCGACCACATCAACTTCATCGCCGCCACCGCCTTCCGGCAGGGCCTCGCCCTCCAGACCATCCTGCAGGCGGCCTGCGTCAATCCCGTGCGCCACTACCGCCTCCCGCTCGGCCTGCTCCAGCCCGGCGACAGCGCGGATTTCCAGATCGTCGACGACCTGCGCACCTTCCAGCCGCGTGAGGTCTGGCTGCACGGCCAGTGCGTCGCCCGCAACGGCGTCTCGCTGCTGCCCGCCGGCGAACCGCGCGTCGAAAACAACTTCGCGGCGCGCCCGGTCACCGCCGACGCGCTGCGCATCCCGGCCCAACCCGGACGCCGCTTGCGGGTCATCGGGGTCCGCGACGGTGAACTGATCACCGCCCACCTGCTTGAGACGCCCAGCGTCAGCCAAGGTGCGGTCACGGCCGACCCCGAGCGCGACCTCGCGAAACTCGTCGTCTGCAACCGCTACGCCCCCGCCGCCCCGGCGGTCGGCTTCGTCAAAGGGTTCGGCCTGCGACGCGGCGCGCTGGCCACCAGCGTCTCCCACGATTCTCACCACGTGATCGCGGTCGGCGCCTCGGACGATGCCCTGGCAGCCGCGATCAACGAGGTGGTCCACCATCGTGGCGGTCTGTCCGTCGCCGACAGCAACCGCAAGATCCTCACCTCCCTGCCGCTGCCGCTGGCCGGCCTAATCTCCACCGAACCCGCCGAGCAGGTGGCCAAGGCCTACTCGGACTGCGACCGCCTCGCGAAGATCCTGGGCTCGCCCCTTTCGGCGCCCTTCATGACACTCTCCTTCCTCGCGCTCTCGGTCATCCCCAGCCTGAAGCTCACCGACAAAGGCCTTTTCGACGGCGAGGCCTTCCGCTGCGTGCCGCTCTTCGAAGAGGCCTGATCTTAGGGCCCAAGTTCTAACGGTTCAGGCTGGCGTTTTGTCGAGGCCCGGCGTTGACGCCGGGCGTCCGAAGCCGTATGCTGGGGCCGTTTCCCGGTCGGACAGGGGAGCCCGCCCGGAGTGTCAACATGTCAACGGCACGAAGTCGTCGCGTGCAAAAACTCAAAAGGATGCCTATGAAGAGGATACTGGCGCTGGTGGCCCTGGTGATAGTGGGTAACGGCGCACGGGCCGATGTGCGGCTGGCATCGCTGTTCAGCGATAACATGATCGTGCAGCGCGAGACCTCCGCGGCGTTCTGGGGCTGGGCACAACCCGGCGAGAAGATCGCCGTCACCGCGTCGTGGGGCGCGGCGGCGTCAACCACGGCGGCAGCCGACGGGGCTTGGCGGCTGATTCTCAAGACGCCTGCTGCGGGCGGCCCGTTCACCATCACGGTCAAGGGCCAGAACACCCTTGAACTCAAGAATGTCCTCTCCGGCGAGGTTTGGCTCTGCTCGGGCCAGTCGAACATGGGCATGACAGTCAACAGCGTGACCAACGCGTCGCTCGAAATCGCGGCGGCGAACTATCCGCAGATCCGTCTGCTCTCCGTAAAGCTGACGACGGCGAACGAGCCGCAGAAGGAATGCACCGTGCGCGGCTGGGACGTCTGCGCCAGCAACACCGTCGGCTCGTTCACGGCCGCAGGCTACTTCTTCGGCCGCAAGCTCCACAAGGACCTGAAGGTTCCGGTCGGCCTGATCAACTCGTCGTGGGGCGGCACGTGCATCGAGGCGTGGACGTCATGGGACGCGCAGAAGGACGATCCCGCGATGCAGGCGCTCAAGCAGAGCTGGGACGAGCGCGACAAGACCTACACGCCGGAAGCCGACAAGAAACAGTTCGAAGCCGCCAAACAGGCGCTGGCCGTCTGGCAAAAGGGCGACAAGAAAACCACGGCGCCGCGCCCGCGCCTGCAGGGCCAGCCGCGCAAAAGCCAGAACTATCCGGCGAACCTGTACAACGCGATGATCCATCCGCTCGTGCCGTTCGCGATCAAGGGCGCGATCTGGTATCAGGGCGAAGGCAACAGCGGGCGCGCCAAGGAGTACCGCAACCAGATGGAGCGCCTGATCGTCAACTGGCGCACGCAGTGGGGCTCCGAGTTCCCGTTCTATTTCGTCCAGCTCCCGAATTTCATGGCGCCGTGGCAGAACCCCGTGGAAGACGGCGGCTGGCCGCAGATCCGCGAGTCGTTCGCGAAGACCGCCAAGGAGGTGCCGAACACCGGCATGGCCATCACGATCGACATCGGCGAGGAGAAGGATATCCATCCGAAGAACAAGCAGGACGTCGGCGACCGCCTCGCGCGCGTGGCGCTGCGCAAGACGTATGGCCTGAAGGGTTTCGCCTGGAACGGACCGGTGGCGGAGTCGTGCACGTTCAAGGACGGCAAGGCCGTGATCCGCTTCGACAATGGCGGCGCGCCGCTCGCGGTCAAGGGCGGCGGTACGCTCTTGGGTTTCGCGCTGACCGGCGCCGACGGGCTGACGGTCCACGCGGACGCCGTCATTGAAGGCAAGAACACCGTGGCCGTCACCTCGCCCAAGGTTCCGCAGCCGGTTGTGGTCCACTACGCGTGGGCCAACAACCCGGTCGGCGTCAACCTCGCCAACGCGGAGGGCCTGCCGGCCTCACCCTTCCGCTTCGGCGAGATGCCGAAGTTCGACGTGTTCGCCAAGCTGCTGCCGGACGAGGCCAAGGCCTACAAGGTCCTCTACGCCTGCGATCCGCTCGCGGGCAAGCTGACCGACGCCGGCACGCGTTTTGTCTATGACGTGGACAACGCCGCGCAGCTCAAGGGGCCGTTCAAGAAGGTCGCCTACTTCCTCGCTCTGCGGGACCGCGCGGGCGCCACGAGCTACGCGTTCGTGGCCATGGATCCGTTCACGCCCGACGACGCGCAACTCGGCGTGCCGTGTGTCGCCAGCGGCGCGAAGTTCCAGCAGCCGGTCACCGGCGCCCTCGTGAAGAGCAATGCCAAGGGCGTGACGTCCGGCGAATTCGCCG
>JAQUEX010000171.1:0-2830 GCA_028684935.1 Kiritimatiellia bacterium
AGACGAACGTCAGCAGCTTGTGCTCGCTGAAGGCGGGCGGCCGGATCTCGACCGGGCCGTTGCCGTCCATCCCGAGTCCCCACTGGGCGATGTCGAAATGGTGGGCGCCGAAGTCGTAGATGCCGCCGTTGCAGTAGTCGCGATAGTGCCGCCAGTTAGGGAAGACCGCGTAGTTGTCCTGCGGCGCCAGCTCGGCGTTGTAGGGTCGCATGGGCGCGGGCCCCAGCCACAAGTCCCAGTCGAGCGATTCCGGCACCGGCTGCGCCGGCAGATAGCACTCCACGGCGGGGCCGCCGACGTTGACGTGCACGACCTTCAGCTTGCCGATGGCGCCGTTGCGCACCAGCTCGCAGGCGAAGCGGAAGTTGTAGTCGGAGCGCTGCTGGCTGCCCACCTGAAAGATGCGGCCGTAGCGGCGGGCCGCCTCGGCGATCGCCTGGGCTTCGCGGACGGTCAGCGCCAGCGGCTTCTCACAGTAGACGTCCTTGCCGGCCTTCATGGCCTCGACCGCCTGGATGGCGTGCCAGTTGGTGGGTGTGGCGATCATCACCGCCTCGATGTCGGGGCGGGCGAGCAGCTCGCGGAAGTCGTGATGGACCGCAACCCCCTTGTAGGCCTGTCCGAAGCGCTTGGAATAGGTTTCCGTGACGAGGTCCTGGCAGACCTTGAGGCGGTTTCGCTCGACGTCGCAGATCGCGACCACCTGGACATCCTCGCGGCTGAGGCAGCCCCGCAGATGCCCCCACATCATCTTGCCCATGCCGATCAACCCGACAGCAACCCGGTTGCCCGGCGCCGTCTGCCCGGAGGCTCCTAAGGCCGACGCCGGCAGGATCGCCGGCGCGGCAACCGCCGCTGCGGCGCCCGCGGCCATACGACACACAAACTCTCTGCGCGAACTTCTCATGGTTTTGCTTCCCTGCAATCCTTGAATAATCCGGTCAGAATATGATCTCTGCCGCTTGGAGGCGAGACATTTTTCTGACGTCTCCCGTTGCCGGACACCGCCAAAAGCCGTGTGATGGGGCCATACGCCGGGCAGGTCGGGGGAGGCTGCCTGGGCGTTGGGGAGGAAACAGGATGAAGCCGCTGCCCGAAGCGCTTGTATCGTCGCGCGGCATGCGCTGCGGCTGTGAAAGGTTCTTTTGATCAGAGGTATGTTAAAAACAGGAGGGGACATGATTGAGCAGGCGCGGAGTCGGGAGAATTTCCTGATGAGCGGGTGCCTTTCCAGGAGGCGCGTGTTGCAGGGTGTGGCGGGGCTCGCGGCTGTCGGCGTCCCGCGGTCGAAGGCGTCCGCGCAGGAGCCCGCGAAGTCTAAGACCGTTTACCTCTCGTTCCTGCTGCACGGCAACATGTGCTACGACCGCTACACCAAGCAGGAGATCCGCGAGAAGTTTCCCCGCATCTACGCCACAGGAGTACGCGCACTCAAGGCCTATCCGGAGGTGACGGCCCACATCGACTTCCCGGGCCTGACGCTGCTCAGCCTGAAGCGCTATGCGCCCGGGTTTTTGGAAGAGCTGAAGCCGCTGGTGGATTGCCGGCAGGTCGCGATGGTGGGGTGTCAGTACGCCGCGAGCCACGCGCTCGCATCCGACGAAGAGTCTGATCTGGTCGCGAGCCGCGTCAGCATGGAGCTGATGCGACGGGAGCTGCAGCCCGATTGCTCGGCCTTCTTTCCCCAGGAGATTGTGTTTCATCCCCAGATGCCGTATGTCATGAACCAGATCGGCGTCCGGCGGCTGATCGTCATGCCCGACGGCTGGGACCGGCCGCGGCGCGTGCAGGGAATCGACGGCAGCGCAGTGGACGTTTTTCCCCTCGACCTCCGCACGATCCGGCTCGGCCAGCTCGAGGCGTATTACGACGCGCACGCGGACGGCAGCTTCATCATGGCCGGCGGTGACTTCGAGCAGCTCGGCGACATCGGCGCCTACGTCGCGGAGATCGCACGGCTGGCTCAAAAGGGCAAGATTATCCGCTGGACCACGGTCGAGCGGTACGCGCAGGAGGTCGGCATTCACGTCACGTGTGCGGCGCCCCATCCGTTCGGCCAAGCGAAGGAGGACCGCGAGCCCAGCCCCAGCTTCTCGCGCTGGACCTCGCATCCGATGGACATGAGCTGGCACGGACACGCCGTGAAGGCACTGGACGCCCTGCGCGCCGCAGGGTTCGCCCATGCCGCGGCTGCGCTTCACCGGCTCGGGCCGGTCGACGGCCCGCTGGCGCTCGTGGCCGCGGACGGGTCGCCGCTGTCGGGGGCCCTCGCCTGCCGCGCGGGACAGTGGACCGCCTCCGCGCGGGTCGAGCTTCCCGCATACGGCTACCGCCTGCTCGGATTGCGGGAGCAGCCAGGCGCGCAGCCGGCCGCAGAGTGGCGGGCGGGCAGCGCTGTGTTGGCCGACGGCAAGCGCGCGGGGCTGACGGAGGAACGTCTGACTGTGGCCGAGGGCGCGCGCCAGATCGAGATCGCGGTCGCGCCCTTCAGGCTCAGCGATCCTTCGGGCGCCGCAGCGGCGGAAGAGGTGCGGCCGGACTGGTCCCGCGCGACGACCCGCGTGCGGGAAACGCCGTTCGGGCCCGAGCTGGAGGTCTTCACCGAGCTGGCGTGGGCCATGTGGCTCCGGCTGGTGATCGGTCTCCGGCCGGACCGCGTCGAGGTGACGGCCTGTGTGCAAGTCGACATGCCGCGCCGGATCGGGAAGGGCAAGTATGATCCCGCGGGCCTACTGCTGGAGTTCCGCGGCTGGCCCGGCCGCGTCCGCTACGACATTCCCAACGCAACGATTGAGCATGCCAATCCCGAGCCGTCGTTCATCGCGGCGCA
>JAQUEX010000171.1:2930-7040 GCA_028684935.1 Kiritimatiellia bacterium
GGAAGGGCAAGTATGATCCCGCGGGCCTACTGCTGGAGTTCCGCGGCTGGCCCGGCCGCGTCCGCTACGACATTCCCAACGCAACGATTGAGCATGCCAATCCCGAGCCGTCGTTCATCGCGGCGCAGCGTTTCGCCTCCATCGACGGCGGCGATGCAGCCTTTGCCGTAG
This sequence comes from Kiritimatiellia bacterium, assembly GCA_028684935.1. GTDB lineage: Bacteria > Verrucomicrobiota > Kiritimatiellia > RFP12 > UBA1067 > DUPH01. The sequence goes on from JAQUEX010000171.1 coordinate 3,102, forward strand.
TGGCGCTCGGCGGGAATCAGTCGTTCCGCATCGCGCCGCGGGACGGCGTGATCGCGGCGAGTCTGGGGGCCTCCATCCAAGGCCGGGCGGACAAGCGGCCCGAGTGCAAAATTCTTCCCAGCGGCTACGCCGACCACCTGATCACCTCGGGCGGCGACCCGTTTCTGGGCGGGTACGAGCATCGCTTCGGCCTTGTGCTGTGCCCCCCTGCGGAGGTGGCCGCGGCTGCGGACCGGCTCCGCGTCGGCGTGCCGCTGTTCCGTGTTCGGCCGGGTAACGGCGAATGGCCCGCGCAGCAGAGCCTGATCGCCCTCGACGCGCCGTCGGCGCGCGTGACGGCCTTTCGGGTTAACCAAGGCGAGTGCCGTGCTGTCGTGAACAACCTCGGCGAGACGCCGTGCGAGGTCCGCTGCGGCGGCGAGGCGCTGACGCTGCCCGCCTTCGGCATCCGCGAGCTGACGCTCCGGCGGTGACTGGCGGCCCAGGAGAAACGGGCCGGTCGCCTCGCACACTCGCCCGAGGCGATCCAGCTCGCGTGTCAGCGCGTTGCCCGCCTGCTGGACGGGCTCAGTCGCGCCCCCCAGCCTCTGGCGCTCACCCGCGAACGGGACGACCTGGGGAAACTGCAAACCGCGGCGGCGAGATCTTGCCGGGCATCGCCTTCATCCAGAAGGACGGCCACGCCCCCTGGCCATACGGTACCATGGCACGCATTTCCAGGTAGCCATACTGGAAATGCATCTTGTCGCAGGTCGTGACGGAGAGGCAGGTCGTATAGGGCGGTTCCCTGCCGTTCCGGACCGACCCGCGAATCAGCGCCGATGTAGCCGAATTCACCGGTGAAGTTGACACGCAGTGACGCAACATCGGAATCGTGAACGAACGGCAATTGGCGTGCTGCTTCAAAAGACGCCTCATCGGGATACACCACGGTGTAGATGCTGTGGCTGGGGGTATGGTCCATGATGACATGGCCGCGCCCCGCGAGCTCCTTCAGACACGCGCCCTGCTCGGCCGTCAGCGACGCAGGCACTACGGCGAGCGAGCACCGCATGCCGTGGCGCTCGAATATGCCGCATATCTCCCGCCATTGCGCCGGCGACTTATTGTCGTCGAGCCGCATCGTAAACGCCGGTTCGGCTTCGCCCCAAGCGACAGCCGGTTTAGTAACGTTTCCACACGTATCACCGTGCGCCACCGCTTCGCGGACGGCAGACCATGAACACGGTCCGCTGCGTCACCGGCCCCGTCGCGACGAGACTCGTCCGCCCCGCCGCGCCGAACGAGACGACGCCCTTCCCGTTGAGTGCGTTCGTGCAGGAGGGCGCGGCGGAGCCCGGCGGCACGTCCTTCGGCGGAGTCGGCAACACCTTCGTCGCCGCGTTCCAGCCGCCGTCGACGGTCTGACTCTGCATGCCGGCGGGACGCCAGCCGTGCGTCGAACCCTGCACGTAGGTGATCTGCTTCGGGCCCTTCAGGTTCCGGTAGATGAGCGTGAGCGAGGCGGGCGTCGAGACATAGTCGCCGAGCCCCGCGAAAGAGATGTTCACGGGGCACGTGATGCGCTTCGCCGCGAAGACGGGGTCGAAGTACGCCATGTCGGGGAACCAGTCGGTCGGACGGTACGTCGAACGGAGACGGCCGTGCTCCGCCTGGCCCGTCCAGTCGCCGCCCCATGAGCCGTTCCCGTTCATCCGCGTGACGCCCGGCACATGCGCCGCCGCGTGGTAGCACTGCCAGTCTCCCTGGCTGCCGCCGCTGATCACAAGCTCCTTCCCGTCCCATTCCGGCAGCGACTTGATCCACTGCAGATAGCGGATCGCCCGCAACGCGCACCACTTCCAGTAGCTCGTCTCCTTCCGCGCATTGCCCTTTGGGCCCATCCCGTATCCGTACCCCTTCTCGCTCACCTCCGCAAAGAAGTTTTTCACGTACTCCGTCCCGCGGCCAAGTTCATAGCCGTTCGGGTTGATGAGCATCGAGATGCGGTCGTGCGGACCTCCCTCCGGCGGCAACTGCTCGTCCTGGGACGCACCACGGTAGTTCGCCGAAATCGGCATCCTGTTCTCCTTCGACGCCTTCACGGGAATCGTGAGGTACCCCGTCACCGGCCAAGGCCCCGAGCAGGGGATACGCACGGCGTAGAGCCGCACCTCCTTGTCCTTGCAGGCAACGGGTTTCAACTCCGCATTCATCGGCACCGCATCGAGCTCCTTCAGGCACGCCGCCCAGAAGGCGTCGTAGTCCGCCGGCTCCGTCGCCATCGGGATCTCATTAGGACGCACCCCCGCGCCGCCCTGGAAGAAGACGCGCTTCTCCCAGCGATGGTTCTTGGGAACCCGCTTGCCATCCTTCGTGACGACGTTTGCCTCGAGGCACACGAAACCCGGTTTCTCCGTCTTCACGACGAGGCCGTTTTTCGGCAGCGGCAGCGGCAGGCGCCCCTTCTCCACAAGCCCGTCATCGCCGCGCCGCTCCCAGTCGACGAAGTAGGTATCCGCCGGCAGCGGCTCCTTCACGCCCTCGAGCGTGAGCGTGAACACCATCTCCTCGCCCGGCTCGAAGAAGATCTTCCCGCCCGGCGTCGTCCCCCTGATCATCGCCTGATCCCAGTCCACCGTGCCCGCAAAAGCCGTGCAGGAGAACACCGCCGCCACCAGCGTCGCCGTGACGAACGACCGCATCCCGTTTCTGCCGTATTCAAGTTTCATCGCCACCTGCTCCTATGCGTGTGCCTTATGCTCATTGGATGATGAGGACCGTGCCCTCGAAGCGGTAGACCCTCGCCGCGGTGGCGTTGGTCGACATGCTGATCGGAATCCGCTCGCCATCGGCAGACTGTCGCACGTTCAAAGCCGTGATGATAGATGCCGGTCGCGTCCGAATGAAAAGTCCCGTCCTCCGCATCCAGGTCAGCCAAGGCGATCCACCCGCCTTGCCATTTTCTTCAATCTTGTTTTGTCCTCTGCTCATTTTGCATTCCCTGTAATCTGACGACGAGGTCCGCGAAGATCATACGCTTATGACGAAGAACGGCGCAAGAACAGCGGAAACGAAACCGGATTTACAAACTGACCACATTCAACCATGCCGACTCTATCCCCCCCGCACCTTCAAAGTCAAGCGGCCGCCCGGCCACCTTTTAGTGAGATCCATCGAACGATCTGCCGCAGAACAACGCGCACCGAACCCGTTGGACTCAATTTTTGAGATGAGTCTTTGAGCGGCCACCCGCAAGGAGGCATTTTGAAAACACGACACCCCGTTAAGCCAACCACAACTGATGACCCAGGCCTTTCTTGGAAAGACCCCCTTACCGCCAACCACTCTCCGAATACTTCACCCGCAGCGCCTTCGCCAAACGATGGAACGCCATCCCCTTTGCTCAGAAAGAAGCAGCCGCCGCAGACATGCGTCGCAACCTCGCCCGCATCCGCAACGAAGCTGCCAAAACCTACCCGTGCGATCTCCCGCACGACACCCCCTCGGCCAGATAACTGTCTCCCCCTTTTACCCTCCCCATTGCGGTCAGTCCCCTGACCGCAATAAACACCAGCAGCCCCCGCGCGCCCGCCTCGCCCTCTAAACCTTACAGCCTCACCGCCTCACAGCCTATCCACCCGCCAGCCAGCGGCCAGTGTAGTGGGCGATTGCGTGGTTGGAACACGGCTGGGCGGAATAGAGGAGGAAGATCGCAAACCAAACTTGATATTCCCGGTCGGGAATATTTATGACTTGGATGTACTGGTTGGATCACAATGTTCCCGTTCGGTAACATTTGCAATTGACGGTGGCCTTTTCATCTGATATGTTCCCGATCGGTAACTATGACTATCCAAGACACAGCTCAAATAGGCACAGAGATTCGCGCGGCACGCAGACGGCTCAAGGTCACGCAAAAGGACTTGGCCATGACCAGCGGCACCGGCCTGCGCTTCG
>JAQUEX010000017.1:0-22517 GCA_028684935.1 Kiritimatiellia bacterium
ACCACCGAGCCGATGTCGACCGGCATCGTCACGCGCCTCACGACCCGCATGGCCAATATCGTGTATACGGAGCCCTACAATACCACCTGGATATACAAGGGCTATGTGTGGAACCGTTCTCCGACGAACGAGACCTGGACCTTCGCCGAAAACTTCGATGACAGCGTCAAGCTGATGATCGACGGCGTGACGGTGATCGCAAACGGTGCATCTTGGGATGCTCCGACAATCGGTTCGCACACGCTGACGCCCGGACCGCACGCCTTCGAGGCGCGCTTCGGTCAGGGCACCGGCGGCGGCGGGCCGGTCAACTCTCAGTGGTGGAAAACGACGTCATTCGGCTTCGGCGTGGATGTCTACGGGCGTCATGAAACCAACCTCGCGTATTTCGCGACGCTGACCGACCCCGGCGACGGCTCGCTGCTGACCACCGAATTGACCGATGAGAGTCCGCTGCCCGCCGGCACCGAGCTGGTGGTGGCCGACGGGGCCGGGCTTGACCTGAACGGCTGCGCCCAGACGCTCGCCGCGCTGAGCGGCGGCGGCGCGGTCAGCAACGGCACGCTGACGGTGGACGGCACGCTCGCGCCCGGCGGCGCGGGCACGGTCGGCGACCTGACGCTCGCCTGCGACACGACGCTGACCGGCACGCTGCTGATCGATATCGGCGCGACCGACAACGACGGCCTGCTGCTCGACGGCTCGCTGACTTTCGGCGCGGGCGCGACGCTGACCGTCGCCAACCCCGGGCTGCTGGAGACGGCCAAGCAGTACACCATCGCGACGGTCAGCGACGGCCACACGATCTCCGGCACGCTGGACTGGACCAACAAGCCCAACAGCCACTGGCAGGTCAAACCGTCGTCGGACGGCACGCTGAAACTCTTCTACGTCAGCGGCACCGTTCTCTGGCTGCGGTAGGTTGCCCCAGCGGGCCGCCGACCTACATGCCGAAGAAGGCTGTGTCGACCCGATCAGCGTAAGGACTATCCCCGCCATGAAAGCTCTCCTGACGTCAGCAGGGCTCACGCTCTGTGCTGCGATGCTCTGCGCCGAGCGCGCGACCGATCTCCTCAATACCGGCTGGCGTTTCCAGCGCGACCCCGACGCCGCGCTCGACGCTTCGGCCGCCGCCTTCGATGACAGCGCCTGGCAGACGGTGCGCGTCCCGCACGACTGGGCGATCTCCGGGCCGTTCAGTCCCGACTCCGACGGCAGCACGGGCAAGCTGCCCTGGCGCGGCGTCGGCTGGTACCGCACCGTCTTCACGCCCGCCGCCGACGACGCCGGCCGGCGCGTCTACCTCGATTTCGACGGCGTCATGGCCAGTCCGGAGGTCTTCATCAACGGGCGGCGCGCCGGCGGCTGGGATTACGGCTACCTGGGTTTCCGCGTGGACGCCACGCCCTTTGTCGCCTTCGGCCGCGCCAACACCGTGGCCGTGCGGGCCGACACGCGCCAGCACCATTCGCGCTGGTATCCCGGCGCCGGCATCTACCGCAAGGTCACGCTGACGCGTTGCGACCCCGTCCACGTCGCGCACGAAGCCACCTTCGTCACGACGCCAGAGGCCAGCGCCGCGCAGGCCGTCGTGCGGGTCGAATCGGCCGTCACCAACGCCACCGCGCAGGCGGTGCAGGCCGCGGTCACCGTCACGCTGCTGGCGCCCGGCGGCAGGCGCGCCGCCGAACAGACCTTCGCGCTCGACGTGCCGGCCGGCGCGGCCATGCCGCTGGCGCACACCTTCACGCTCGCACGCCCGCGCCTGTGGGATCTGGGACAGCCTAACCTTTACCAGGCGCGCATCCGCGTCAAGGCGGGCGCGGCCGCCGACACCGAGACCACGCGCTTCGGCATCCGCGCCTTCGCCTTCCCGCCCGACGACGGCTTCCACCTCAACGGCCGCCGCGTACAGCTCTACGGCGTCAATCTGCACGCCGATCTCGGGCCGCTGGGCATGGCGTTCAACCGCTCGGCCATGCGCCGCCAGCTCGAAATCCTGCGCGACATGGGCTTCAACGCCCTGCGCACCAGCCACAACTGCCCGGCGCCCGAAGTGCTCGACCTCTGCGACGAGATGGGGATTTTCGTCTGGGACGAATGTTTCGACAAATGGGACGGGACCTCCGGCCGCAGCAAGGCGCAGAACCTCGAGGCGTATGTCACGCGCAACCTGCGCCAGTTCGTGCGGCGCGACCGCAACCATCCCTCGGTCTTCGTCTGGTCGATCGGCAACGAGATCCCGCCGGCCAAGCCGGGCGACGCCGCCGATCCGGGCATGACCGGTGCGCGCTGCAGCCTCTTCCGCGCGGCCATCCGCGAGCTGGACACCACGCGCCCGGTCGGCATCGGCTGCTGCCACGCCAACGCCCTCGGCATGAAGATCTTCGACGATCTCGATCTGACCGGCTGGAACTACGGCGGCCAGTACGCCGCCGTCAAACGGGTTTATCCGGACAAGCCGGTGCTCTATTCTGAATCCGCATCGGCCCTCAGCTCCTACGGCTTTTACGCCGTGCCGCCGGCGCACAGCAAAACTGCCTACGCGGTCGAAGCGCGGGAGGTCTGCTCGTACGACCACAACGCCGCGCCGTGGTCGGACATTCCGGACCTCGAGTTCGCCCGCATGGCGCGCGACCGCTATTGCGGCGGCGAGTTCGTCTGGACCGGCTTCGACTATCTGGGCGAGCCGACCCCCTACATGCACTACTTCGAGCAGATGCGCAAATACCCGCAGCGCGAAATGGCGCGCAGCTCCTACTTCGGCATCGTGGATCTCTGCGGCATCCCCAAGGACCGCTTCTATCTCTACCGCAGCCTCTGGAACACGCGCGACACCACGATCCATATCCTGCCGCACTGGAACTGGACCGGCCGGGAAGGCCAGCACGTGCCGGTCTATGTCTATACCAGCGGCGACGAGGCGGAACTCTTCCTCAACGGCAAGTCCCTCGGCCGACGCACCAAGGGCGGTCCGGTCAAACGCCCGGCCAACCTCGCGGCCGGCGGAGCGGCAACCGCTTCCAGCGCCGAGAAGACGGCGGCGCACGACAACCCTGCCGCGTATGCGCTTGACGGCGACGCCGACACGCGCTGGTGCGCCGCCAGCGACGCCGTGCCGCAGTGGTGGCAGGTCGACCTCGGCGCGCCGACCTCCTTCCGCTACCTGGCGGCGGCGTTTGAAAGCGGGGGCAAGGGTTACGGCTACGACATCCAGGTGTCGGACGACGGAACCGCCTGGCGCATGCTCTACAGCAAGTCGCGCGGCGAGGAGCAGCCGGGCGCGATCGACCGGCCGGCAACTTGCCGCTACGTGCGCGTGACCTTCAACGCGCTCGACACGGGGCGCTGGGCCTCGATCCGCGAATTCCAACTCACCTCGGAACCGCCCGCGAATCCCTATTACGACGTGTGCGACACCTACCGCCTGCGCTGGCTGGACGTGCCCTACGCGCCGGGCGAGCTTAAGGCCGTGGCCTACGCGGCCGGCAAGAAGATCGGCGAGCGGGTGATGCGCACGGCGGGACCGGCGGTTGCGGTGCGGCTCACGCCCGAGCAGCGCGTCCTGCCGGATGACGGTGAGAGCGTTGTCTTCGTGCAGGTCGACGTCACCGACGCCGGCGGCACGCGCGATCCGCTGGCCGCGACGCGCATCCGCTTCGCGTTGACAGGCCCCGGCGAGCTGGTGGCGGTCGGCAACGGCAACCCGCGCGGACACGACGCCTTCACCGACACCGCCAGCCATCCGCTCTATTTCGGCAAGGCGGTCGCGGTCCTGCGCCGCCAAGCCGGCGCCTCCGGCCGAATCACCTTGACCGCCTCCGCCGACGGCCTCACGCCCGCCACCGTGACGTTCAAATGACACACGCCCGGCGAGCGGCCCCAAGGATAATCCTAAAAAAATCTATCCTTGTTGCCGCGCGTGCTTGACAAGTCAGCCAAACAGGCGTAATAGGGTGCCGCAAATAGGGTGCCTTGTGCCGCGCTGTGACGCGGTGAGGGTGAACCGCCCGTTTTTGTGAGGAGTTTTGCTGTGTACGGTGTGCCTGAGCACGCGATGCAGTTGAGCTTGCGCCTGGAAGACCAGGAAGAGGAGCCTCCACAAGGAGAGCCGACTCTTTTTTCTTTAGCCGTCCCGTCGCTGGGCGGCAAACCGCGCCTGAACGCCCCGCCCGCAGCCCCGGCCCGCAGCCGCGGTCTCCGGATGACGCCGTCTTGCCGCGCGTTTCGCAACCGCTTTTTCCCCGCCGCGACCGATGCCGACTGGAGCGACTGGCGCTGGCAGATCCAGCACCGTATCCGCGACCTGGAGACCGTCCGCCGCATGATCCGCCTCACCGCCGAGGAGGAGAAGGCGCTCGAACTGGGCGGCAACATGCTGCCGATGGCCGTCACCCCGCACTACATGGGGCTGATCGCGCCGGAGGACCCTGACCAGGCCTTGCGCCGCTCCATGATCCCCACGGTCTATGAGCTGCGGCGTTGCCCCGGCGAGGCCGACGATCCGCTCGGCGAGGAACACCAGAGCCCGATCCCGGGCCTAGTCCACCGCTATCCGGACCGCGTGCTGCTGCTGGCGACCGACTTCTGCTCGGCCTACTGCCGCTACTGTACGCGCTCGCGCGTGGTCGGCCACGGCGCGATCACGCCGAACACGCGACGCCTGCAGATGATCTTCGACTACATCCGCAGCCACCCGCAGATCCGCGACGTGCTGATCTCCGGCGGCGACCCGCTGACCCTAAGCGATGAGCGACTGGAATTCATCCTTTCCAACCTCCGGGCGATCCCGCATGTTGAGATCCTGCGCATCGGCACCAAGGTCCCGGTCGTGCTGCCGCAACGCATCACGCCGCACCTCACGCGCATGCTGCGCAAGTACCATCCGCTCTGGATGAGCCTGCATGTCACGCACCCCGACGAATGCTGCCACGAAACAGCCCGCGCGTGCGGCATGCTGGCCGACGCCGGCATCCCGCTCGGCTCGCAGACCGTCCTGCTGCGCGGCATGAACGACGAGCCTGAGGTGATGCGCCGCCTGATGCACAGCCTGATGAAGATGCGGGTCAAGCCCTACTACATCTACCAGTGCGATCCGATCACCGGCTCGGAACACTTCCGCACACCGGTCGCGCGCGGCGTCGAAATCATCCGCAGCCTGCGCGGCCACACCAGCGGCTACGCCGTGCCCACCTATGTGATCGACGCCCCCGGCGGCGGCGGCAAGATCCCGGTCGCTCCCGACTACGTGGCGGGCAAGGATGCCGCCGGCAACCTCAGTCTCACGAACTACGAGGGCGGGCGCTACCGGTACCCGGACTACATCGCATGATACGCATCGGACTGACCTACGACCTCCGCTCGGACTACCTCGCCATGGGACTCTCCATGGAGGAGACCGCCGAGTTTGACAAAGAAGAGACCATCGCCGGCATTGAGGCGGCGCTGCGCGCGCTCGGCTACGCGACCGACCGCATCGGCCACGCAAAGGCCTTGATCCGCCGCCTCGAAGCCGGCGACCGCTGGGACCTGGTCTTCAACATCTGCGAAGGGCTCTTCGGCGTGGCGCGCGAAGCGCAGGTCCCCGCGCTCCTCGACCTCTACGGCGTGCCGTACGTCTTCTCGGACCCGCTCGTGCTGGCCCTCACGCTGCACAAGGGCATGACCAAGCGCGTCGTGCGCGACGCCGGCGTGCCGACCAGCGACTTCTGCGTGTATGAAGAGCCCGCCGACCTCGCGACGCTGCGCTTCGGCCCCCCGTTTTTCGTCAAGCCTGTGGCCGAAGGCACCGGCAAAGGCTGCACGGCGCGCTCGATCGTGCACGACCGCGACACTCTGGCGACGGTGTGCGACGACCTCGTCGCACGCTTCCGCCAGCCCGCGCTGATCGAGCCCTACCTCGGCGGCCGCGAATTCACGGTCGGCATCACCGGCACCGGCCGCCAGGCACGGATTGTCGGCTCGATGGAGATCGTGCTGCTCGCCAACGCCGAGGCCGGCGTCTACTCCTTCGCCAACAAAGGCAACTACGAGGACCGCGTGGCGTATCCCGCAGCCGACCCGGCGCGCGACCCGGTGGCCGCGGCGGCGGAGCGCGTGGCGCTCGACGCCTGGCGCGCCCTCGGCTGCCGCGACGGCGGCCGCGTGGACATCCGCTGCGACAGTGACCAGCACCCGATGTTTCTTGAGGTCAATCCGCTGGCCGGCTTGAACCCCAAGGACTCGGACCTCCCGATCCTGGCCCGCATGGCCGGCGTCTCCTACACCGAACTCATCCGGCGCATCATGGACTCGGCGACGGCGCGGACAGCGGCTCGACAACCGTGACCACCCACCACGGCCCGGCCGCGCGATCAGCCAGCGCCTGCCAGAACCAGGAGGCCACGTCGGGCCAAGTGCGGCCGTCGCGGCCGGCACACCGTTCGCGCACCGCCATGCGCTCGCCCTGACGCACGGCCGTGAAGGTCGTCCACGCTCCGGCAGGATCGGCGTGCAGCGCGCCGGGCACGATGCGCCATCCCGTGCTGCGCAGGCAGTCGGCCGCCGCATGTACGCGGTGGGTCGGGCGTGTCACCCAGCGCAGAATCACCACGCGCCCGCCGCAGTCGAACCGCGCGATGCGTCCCGGGAACGCGCGGTTGAACGCCGCCTCGCGCGCATCCAGCGGCGTGGGTTCAAGCGGGCACCCCTCGAACGCGGCCGGCCAGCCCGGGAACGCCTTCGCAAGGTCCGTCGCGCCGCGCGCCGGCGCACCGGGCAGGACGGCCGCCAGCAGGCAGGCGGCCAGGAACGCGCCGACAGAGAGCCCGCGCGACACGGCATCGGCGCGCACAGGCGTCTGCTCCGCCGCCGCGCACGCTGTCGGCACGCCCGCCCCGCCGCGTGCGATCCGCTGCACGCCGCTCAGGATCAGCCACGCACCGCCCGCGAAGAGCAGCACGCCGAGTCCGACATGAAAGACCGGCCCGGCCGGCAGCAGGCCGCCCTCCACCAGGCAGAGCCCCATGACGCGGATCGCGTTGCACACAACCACGACCCCCAGCGCCCAGCCGCAGGCCAGCGCGCACCGTATCCAGCTCAGGCGCGCCAGCCCGCCGGCCAGCAGCGCGAGCCACAGGCCGCTCCACAGCATGCGCACGCCACTGCACGGGGCGTCGACCCAAACCGTCACGCCCTGCCAGGCCAGAGTGACGCCTTCGCGCGCCACGGGCAGTCCCGCCGCCGCCAGCAGGCCCGACGCGCCGGCCGCGGCCGCCACGCGCAGCGGATATCCGAAAAAGAGTTCGACCATCATCATCGCCGGCAGCGCCAGCACCACCAAGCCGGCCACCGCCGGCTCGGGCCAGCGGCCGCGCCGCCACGGCCCCGGCGCGAGCAGCAGCGCCGCGAACGCGGCCAACCCGCTCACCGTGTGCGGCAGGAACCGGCGGCTCACCGCGTAGAGCAGCATCACCAGCGCGGCCAACCAGCCGTCGCCGACACGCCACGCGCCCGCTTCACCCGCGCGCCGCGCGGCCGCCTCCGCGCGCCACACCAGTGCGGCGGCGGTCCCCAGCGCGAGAAGCTGCAGCGCGAATTCCTCCATGACCGCGGCGCGCGCGGCCAGATGACGCAGGAGCGGCCAGCACGCGGCCACCCATCCGGCCGCCATCATCAGCGGCAGTCCAACCTCCCTGCGCGGCACCCGATTCATGACGCGCGGCGCCGCCGGCGCTGGCGCGTCTGCCAGACGGCGAACACCGCCGCCGCCACGCACAGCGAGATCCAGAATGACGGCTCCGGCACGGTCGGCACGCTCGCGCCCTTGACCGGTTCAAGCCCGGCCTGCTGATACTGCTGCCGCGTCTCCAGCACGACCGCGCTGCTGACCGGCGTCACCAGACCCCACGCCAGCGCCAGCTCCCGCGCGGCCTCGCGACGCTCGGGCTGGCCCGAGACCAGCAGCCGCCCCACCTCTTCGGCCGCCCACTGCCGGACCAAGTTGTCGCCCGCGCGCACATCCGAGTCCCCGCCCGCGCCGGCGGCGGCGCGCCGCCGCTCGATCCGCCACGCCGTCCGGCCCTCGGACCATTCGCTGAACAACCGCCCGAGCGGCTGCGAAGCATCCGCCAGCGCGTCGGCCGGCGGCAGCGTGCAGAGGTTGCGCACGCCGTCGAGCGCCTCGGTAATCCTGCAGGTGCCGGGCACGACCTGCACCGCATAGAAGCGCTTGCCCGCGGGCGCGCGCTCAAGCCGGCGGCACAGGTCGTCGGCGGACATCATGGGAAAGGGCTGCGGGCCATGCACCCAGACGAGCGCGGCCGGCGCGGCATCGCGGCAGAGCGCGTCCCAGGCCGCCTGGAGCGTGCGCAGGTTACAGCGGCCGCCCGTGCAGCGCGCGGGCTTGAGCACGGCCGACGCCTGCGCGGCGACGCCGCGCCCCGTTGCGGCCTCAACCGGGCGGACAACCGCTGCGGCATCATCGACGACCCAAAGCTGCGTCACAAGATCGGCCGGAAGCGCGTTGAACGCTTTGGCGACTTCACGGATGTCGCGCTTCATCGCGCTGGAGCCGTCCACGACAATCGCCACGCGCTGCGGCCGCCACGCCGGCGCGCGCTCGGCCGTCTGCACGACGGCGCCCGGCGTCCGGCTGCGCGTGTCCTCGGCCCGGCACGACGCCGCGAGGCGCGGCGAGAGCGGCAGGGTCAGCGGGTGCGGCAGGTCGAGCTGGAGCCGGGGGATGCGGAAGTTGCGCTCAACAATCGCCGGTGCCGGCAGCGTGCCCGCCGCGCCGTCCTCCGCGACCTCCAGCGGCGCGGTGATGCCGAGGCGCAGCTTCATCTCGCCGCCGTCGGCGGGCACGGGATAGCACTGGACCTGAATGCGGTCCGGCCCGCAGGTACTCACGAGCACGGGATCGCGCCGGCGGCGCACCACCTGCTCATACGCGCGCCGCACCTGGCTGCGCCCGCCGAAGGCGGCCTCGCGCTCCTCGCCGTCGATCCAGAGGGTCAGGCGCGAGACCACCCCGCCGGGCGGCAGGGCGATGCGGGCGCGCGCCTCGCGCTCGGAGCGGTGGTCGTTGCGGAACACCAGGGTCCACTCGGCATAGGCGAGCCCGGCCGCCGCGTCGGCGCGCGCTTCATAGCGTGATCCGTACAGCGACAGTCCCTTGAGAATGCCGCCGATACGCGTGCCGCCTTGGTCGTTGTCCCACTCCAGGGCCTCGCCCCTGCCGCGGCGCGGCATCCAGTCGCTGCCCATACCGGCCCGCGCCTCCCGATAGTCCTCGCCGGTGACCCGGTAATACAGGTTCATGGCCTCCTCGGTGGTGAGGCGTTTTGTGCCGGGCAGCAAGAGCACGTGCAGGCCGGCCACCGGGTTGCGGGGCTCGCAGGCCTTGAGCAAAAGATCGCGGCGGCCCGTGCTGCGGAGCAGGCGCAGTCCGTGCGCCTGCCGGTCCGCATCCTCGCTGGCGGCGAGATGCAGCCCTGCCGAGGTGATCAGGCTGGAAGAGAGCAGGGCCAGCACCGCCAGCAGACCCGCGCAGAGCCCGCTGCGCAACCCGTACAGGCGGCCGGTCGGCTGGCCGGTGTAGGCTTGCAGCAGGCGCCGGCGCAGGTAAAGTCCGCCCCGGAAGGCGAACAGCGGCGCCAGCGGCAGGAGGCCGATCGCGCCAAATCCGAAATACCACCAACTGATGGCGAAGACGATCACGCCGAGCACGGCGATCGGCAGGAAGAGCAGCGAGAAATAAAACGACACGCCGAGCGCGAGGCCCGTGAGGAAGGCCGCCGGCCATCGTCCGCCCGGCGGGGTGAAGCGCGCGCACAGCCACGCCGTCAGGTTCGCCGCCGGCACCAGCGCCACCGCCAGCGTGTGCCAGATGTCGGGAATCGGATCAAAAAAGAGTTCCGCGCAAAAACCTGTCGCCAGTTCGACCGCCAGCGCGAGAACCGGCAGCACGACCGTGACGACCAGCAGCAGCCAGCCGCCCTGAGACAGCCATGTCGTTTTGCGCGAAAACCAAGAACCTTGAACCGCAGGGGGAGTCGGCACGGTATTCATATCGCTCTCATCTCCTAAATATGATCATAACTCTGTCGAGCGTACTCTTTCCTGACAGCACGCGCAAGCGCCGATTGCCGGCATCGGTCGGTGAGGGTGCGGTTCAGTTTAGTCGAAACTGAACCGCACCCAAGGAGGAATTAGGAGTTAGGAATTAGGAGTTGAATGCGAAACCACCCCACAAAAGCAGGGTATTCCATTGAGTTTGCTCCGCTGTGAACGTGTACGGACTCACGGCCGCCCCGCGTTCACGTTCACGTTCCCGTACCCGTACACGATGCCTGTTTGAGGCTTGGTCTCATCGAAATCGCTATCGCTATCGGGATCGGGATCGTCCATTTTGAGCCGTCCGGCGCGGTTCCTCTTGCGATTGACTCGCATTCATCGTAGCCGGTCACGGCCGGATATGGTAACCTGCGGTTGTCTGTGATACTCGTAATCCGAAAGAGGATGCTATGAAAGTGAAACGCCTTGTTTTGTCTGGTCTGGCCGCGTGCGCGGTCGGCCTGATCTCGGGCTGCGAAACATTGGAAGGCCATGAAGGCGCAGTGATCGGCTCGGCGGCCGGCGCGGCCGGCGGCGCGCTGATCGGCTCGGCGGCGGCCGGCAGCGGCAACCGCGGCACCGGCGCGGTGATCGGCGGCGTGATCGGCGGCGTCGCGGGCGGCGTGGCAGGCGACCAGTTCCACGACAAGAAGAAAGACGAATAGCGGGCCCCGCGCATGGATTCTCCCATCCCGCTGCATGTGCACGACGAGAGCTTTTGCGTGCGCGCATATGAGTCCGGTGTGAACAATCAGGTCACGCTGCCGGCGCTTTGTAATTTTTTGCAGGAGGCGGCCGGCAATCATGCGCGCGTGCTGGGGCTCGGAATCCATGAGCTGCAGGATGCCGGCTTCACCTGGATGCTCGCGCGGCTGCGGCTCGAGATCCGCCGCTACGCCGCGTGGCGCGAGACGGTGCATCTGCGCACCTGGCCGGCTGGCGTGCGCGGCCGGCTGACGGCGCTGCGCGATTTCCGCATGACGGACGCCGCGGGCGAGACGGTGCTGCTCGGCGTCAGCGAATGGCTCTATGTGGAGGTGCCGGCCCAGCGGATCGTGCGCCTGCCGCAGGCGTTTGCGGCGCTCGCGCCGGCCGGCACCCCGCAGGTGCCCCTTCCCGAAGCTCCGGCCAAACTGCCGGACATCCCCGCGCCCGAGTGGTCAGCCGCCATCACCGTGCGCCACAGCGACCACGACTTCAACAACCACGTCAACAACGCGCATTACGTGGCATGGGCGCTGGAGTGCCTGCCTGACACTTGGCGCGAAGCGCGCCGCGTGCGTGAGCTCGACATCGTGTTCCGAGCGGCGGCGCGCTGGGGCGACATGGTGACCGCCGAGGCGGCGCGCGACGCCGGCGACAGCGGCGCGCTGCTCCATCGTATCCGGCGCGACGCGGACGGTGCGCTGCTGGCGCAGGCCCGCACGATCTGGAACTAGAGGTTTTTTGCGGCGGCGGGCCCGGTGCGGTCTGCGGCCCGGACAGAACACAAGGAGAGACAACGTGAAGCGAATGATGATTCCGTTCCTGGCGGCGGCTCTGGCGGCCGGCGCCCTGTTTGCGCAGCAGCTTTCAACCACCCCGACGCCGCGCGACGCCAACTGGGTCAAGCGTGTCGAGCGCGACGCCGCCCAGGCGCGCAAGGGCGGCTGGGAGGTCGTCTTCATCGGCGACTCGATCACCGATTTCTGGCAGAACCGCGGCAAAGCCGAGTGGCAAAAATATTTCGCGCCGTTCAAGGCGCTGAACCTCGGCATCAGCTCCGACCGCACCGAGCATGTGCTGTGGCGCCTTGACAACGGGCAGCTCGAGAACAACCAGCCCAAGCTCTTCGTGGTGATGATCGGCACCAACAACAACGGCCACCGCCCGGCCGACAAGGAGAGCACCGCCGACACCGTCGCCGGCATCAAGGCGATCCTTGACCGGCTGGCGCAGAAGGCGCCGGATTCCAAGGTGCTGCTGCACGCGATCTTTCCGCGCGGCGCCACGCCGCAGGATGAACGCCGCCTGCGCAACGAGGCGGTCAACGCCGAGATCCAGAAGTTCGCCGACAACAAGCGCGTCTTCTGGATGAACATCAACGACAAGCTGCTTCAGCCCGACGGCACGCTTTCCAAAGAGGTTATGCCTGACCTGCTGCACCCGAACGCCAAGGGCTACGCGATCTGGGCCGAGGCGATCCTGCCGTTCCTCCAGAAGAGCGTCATGACCTCGGTCACGCCCGACCACCGCATGGACCAGGCGTGGTGGAAGCAGCGTTTCGAGCAGAAGCTGGCGCTGGCCAAGCAGGGCGGGTGGGAATTGGTTTTTCTGGGCGACTCCATCACGCACGGCTGGGAGGGTGCCGGCAAGCAGGTTTGGGCCGAGCACTTCGGCGCGTACAAGGCGTTGAATCTGGGTTATGGCGGCGACCGTACGGAGCACGTGCTGTGGCGGCTGCAGAACGGCGAGCTGGACGGCTACCAGCCCAAACTGCTGATCCTGATGATCGGCACCAACAACACCGGCCACCGCCCGGCCGCGCAGGAGACGCCGCAGGACACCGCCGACGGCATTCGGGCGATCCTCGATCTGATCGCCAAAAAGTCGCCGTCCACCAAGGTGCTGCTGCTCGGCATCTTCCCGCGCAGCGCCAAGCCGGCCGACGCGCCGCGCGCGCGCAACAGTCGGGTCAACGAGCTCATCAAGGCGTATGCCGACGGCACGCGCGTGATTTACATGGACCTCGGCCCGCAGATGCTGGAGACGGACGGCACGCTCACCCCGGAGATGATGCCTGACCTGCTCCACCCGAAAGAAAAGGGCTACCGCATCTGGGCGCAGGCCGTACTGCCCGTGATCAAAGAGACCCTCGGGAAATAACCCGTCATGCAGGGCGGTTTCTGCGGAACCGCCCTGCCGTCATTTTCCACGCGAGGGTTAGCGGGCGGGCAGCCGGCGGCGGTAGGCGTCTTTGTAGAGCCCGATCTTGTCGAACGGGATCGGCTCGAAGGCCGGCAGCTCTTTCAGCAGGCGCGCGCCGCGGCGCAGCGCGAGATCGCCTTCCGGTCGATCGGCAAACCCGAGATCCACCGGCTTGTCGGCCGTGCCCGCCAGATGCGCGAAGCCCTTGATCCCCTCGGCCGTCGCGATCCCGTTGGTCGCGCCCGAGGTGTTCACCGTCAGGTTGTCGGCGATCTCGAACTTGTCGAGCAGCTTTTTGACGTTGCCGTCGAAGTCACACACTTTGCGCGTGCAGTCGACGAACACATTGCGGCGTATCGGATTGTGCAGCGGTTCGCGCGGCGAGTCGTTCATGATGGCGGCCAGGCGCGGGTAGCGCGCGCTCCACGGCGGCTGGGTGTAGTTGAACGCCCGGGCCTTGGCGTCCAGGCACCAGCTCGGGTCGTTGGTGTTGTTCCAATGCTTCCAGGTCATGCCGCGCGAATCGATGTGCAGGCCGATCGGGCAATCCACCACCAGGTTGTTGAGCACCGGGTTGTCGCGTCCGCCGCCGATCATCAGTGCCCGACCCGCGCGGTAAAAGACATTGCCCTCCAACGTGTCGCCGCAGTCGCAGTCGTCCAGATAAATGCCCATCGTGTTCACGTGCTTATCGTCGCCGCCGCCGAGGTTGTGGATAAAGTTGTGGCGCAGGATGTTCCCCTGGCTGGTCCAGTCGCGCCCGGTGTAGAAGGCGCCGGCGTCGCCGGTCTCCATGACGACGCGGTAGATCTCGTTGCGTTCGAAGCGGTGCTCGTTGCCGCCGTAGAGAACCGCGTTGTGCGGGGCGTCGTGGATGCAGTTGTTGCGCACGAGCTGGCCGCAGCCTTGCGCGCCGATGCCGGGCGCATAGGTCCGCTGAAAGAGCCCGTAATGGTGCACGTGATTGTTCTCGGCCAGGTTGCCGGCCGGCGTCAGCGTCTTGCGGTCGCCGCCGTTGAGCTGAATGCCGTAGGTGCCGAGATTGAAAAGGTCGCAGGAGCGCACCGTGTTGGCACGGCCGCTGACCGCGATGCCGCCGGCGGCAAAGTTGGCGATCACGCAGCCGGCGATCTCGACCTGCTCGGCGTTCTGCAACGAAAGGCCCGAGGCGTGTCCGAACTCAAAGGCCAGCTCGATGAAGGACAGATGGCGTGTGCCCTCGATCTTGACCAAGGGCTCGGTCAGCGTGGCGAGGACGATCGAGGCGTCTTTGAGCGGGCCCTCCGGATAGAGATAGAGGCGTTTGGCGGCGCGGTCGAGATACCACTCGCCCGGCACGTCCAGCTCTTCCAGCGCGTTCAGCGCGAAGAAGCGGCGCTTGGCCGCGCCCCATGTCCCGCCCATGATGCCGTAGTTGTGCGGGGCGGCCAGCGTGATGACCCGCTTGTCGCGGTCGTACGCGGCCACGCGGATCACCTCGTCGGACCAGTCGTGCGTCCAGTAGCCGAGCAGCCACACGCCCTGTTCGAGATTCCAGCGCGCGGGCCGCGGGTCGTCGAACTCGAACGCGCCGGGGCGCGCTTTGCGCAGCGCGGGATCCGGCGAGTCGGGCTTGGGCAAGCCGGAGTCCACCGCCTTGGCAAAGCTGGCCCAGCCGGCCTCGGGCGCGTCGGCGTTGGGCCAGCGCGCCAGCGTCATCGGACGTCGGTCGACATAGAGCCAGGGGGCCGCCGGCACGCCGCGGTAGGCGGTCTTGAACGGCGGGAACGCGTCGGTCGCCAGATGCGACAGCTCGCAGACCCGCACCTGCCCGCGCGCGGCCGGCTCGAGCCGCGCCAGCACTGCGGGATCGGTCACCGCCGCGAAGGCGGCGGCATCCAGCGTGACGCCGCCGTGCAGCCGCGCCTGCCCGCGCTTCTGCGCGCGGTAGACCACCGGCGCGCCCTCGCTGCCGCCGTCTTCCGCATTCAGTTCAAACGCCGCCTGCTGCCGATAGACGCCCGGGCCCACGAGCACCGTGACCGCCTCGCCGCCCGCCAGCGAACCGTCCTTGCGCGCCGCTCGGATCGCATCACGCGCCTGCGCCAAGTTTTGATACGGGCGGCGGCGGCTGCCGTCGCCGTCAGTCTCGGCCTCCGCCGCGACATAAAACTCCCGTTCCGCAAAGGCGCACGCCGCCACACCCGACACCAGCCACGCCGCCACCCTCCGCAAGCCCATTCTCCGCATCACAGCCCCTCCTCGCCCTTTTTCATCTCGCCCAATTCTTTGACAATATCCGGCAGGTCCGCGTATTTCCGCCATTGACTCAACGACGTCCAGCTCGACACCAGAGTGCCGCCGGCCCATGCCTGGATGATCACGCCCTTCAGCTTCGCCCCGCTGATCCGTTCTCGCCCCCGCTGCGAAAAGTAAAAGTAGGTCTGCTCTTCAATCTCTTCGGACTGCAGCGTCACGCGCGCGATCTTGCCGGGCTCCAACGTGACCGCCTGCTCCTTCTTGTCGACCACCAGATCGCGGTTGCCGGAGGCTTCTCCGATGTAGAACGCTTTGAGCGTGACCGGCCGGGCCTCATCGCCCAGCACCCGCAGTTCAACGCCGTATGTGAGCGAACGTTTCTTGTTGCGGTCGTAATACCATTGACCGCTTGAGTCGCCGGACTGCCCCACGCGCGTGCAGCGCATGAACAGCGGGAGCTTGGCGTCCGCAGCCACCGAACCCTCGCCGGAGGATGGCGCGGCGGCGTGGAGCGGCGCCGACGGCGCGAGCGCGATTTTCTTCCCGCGCAACGGTTCGCCGCCCCGTCTGATTTGGCGGATCATAAACATTTTAACCACCGAGGGGAACACTTCGACCGCGGCCGGCTCGGCATCTTCCGGCAGCTCATAAAATGCGCAGTAGAGTTTGGAAAATCCGGGCTGCAGCAGATCGACCCCGGCGAACAGCGCGCCCTCTGGAATGAAGTGCTGAGCGAAACCGCGCTCGGTTTGGGTGAAGGCGCGCCCTTGCCGGTCATGCAGCGTGGGCGACGGGATCTCAACCGGCACACGCGAATCGTTCTTCACGCGGTAGGTGACAAAGACGAATTTGCCGTCGGTCGTCAAGGCGTCGCCGACGCCTTCGCGCTGCGGCAGGATTTTCTTCCCGAGCGCGTCGACCGATTCGATCGCCCAGGTCGTGTCTCCCTTGAGATCCGCCGCCGCATCGCCGGCCGCAGCGTCGACCACCAGCACCGCGCTGTCGCGATGCGTGACCTCCTCCGAGGAGCCCGACTCGACATATCCGGGACCTAAGCGCTCGCGCTTGAAGACGACCTTGATCTCGCGCGGCACGTAGGTAACCTCGGCGACGTACGCGCGGTCCGTTTCGCACAAGGCGTCCAGCTTCGCCTGAACCGTGACCCCGTCCTTGCGTTTAAGCGTGACGACCCCGTTTTCCTCTTTAACGAACGAGGCCTCGATGGCGCTGCCCCCTGTCTTGCTCGTCCACGCGCGCACCTCGTTGTCCGCGCCGGCCACGCAGGCCAACAGCAGCCCCACTGCACAAATCATACGGGTCATGATCGCTCTCCGGTTATGTTTGGGGTCAGTGTAGCAGATTGCGTTTTCAGCAACCAAGCCTTTTCCCGGCCCCGTCAGAACGAGAGCAGCATCTGCCAGATGAACATCGCGCCGCCCGTGTCGGCCGTCCGCCAGACCCGCTCGGCCAGCTCTTCGCTGCCTTGGATCGGCCCCGCCAATTCCGACTTGCGCTCCTCCCAGGAGACGCACTCTCCCGGAGAACGCCCGCTCTTGACGGCAAAACCTTTCACCCCCGCAATCGTGTCCGGCGCGACGCGCAACGGCTCGGGCGCGGCATCCGGATGCTCATAGACTCCGTATTCGCGGGCGGCCTCGACCAGCGCCTGCATGTTTTCAGGACGCGTGTCGTTCTGCATGATGGCGCTCGCGTCCAGGATGTAGCCGCCCTCCCGGCCCACCGTTTCGATCAGCGTGCGCACGTCCTGGCGCACCTGTTCCGGTGTGCCGATCGCGAGCGTGACATTGTTCAGGCCGCCGCTCAGCGCAAACTTGTCATGCAGCGTGCGGTGGGTCAGCAGCGGATCGCCGCGGTCGATGTGATAAACGATGCTGCGGTCCGGCAGGTCACGAAAGGCGTCAAGGTGCGCATTCCAATTGCCCTCGGCATAGAACAGCGTCTGGTGCCCGCCGCGCCACAGCTCCTCGATGATCGGCCGCACCGTCGGCCAGTAGACGTTCGTGAACTGGTCGGGCCGCACGAGCGGCACGCAGCCGCGGTGCATCCAGTAGCCGATCGGCAGTTGCGACGCGGGGTCGGCCGTCGCCGCCGCCACCCCGTGCAGATGCGGCATCAGCGCCTCGCACGCCCGCATCACCTTTTCGGGCCGCTCGAAGAGGTCCATGGTCAGCCCGATATAGCCGCGCAACTTGTCGCCGAGGATATCCAGCGGCGCCTTGAAGATGCCGGCGAGCGCGCCCGGCATGCCGCATTCGCCGCGCAGGCGGGCGCAGTGCGGCCCGAAGGCTTGGAAATACTGCGTCATCGCGACGGCGGCGGAGACCAGCGCGACGTTGTGCCTGAAAGTCACGGGCTCGCCCGCCGCCGCGATCACGCGCGACGCGCGCGGCAGCCACACCTCGTACAGGAAGGCCGTCGGGTCGTCGATCAGCCGGTCGTACTCGTCCTCGCGCATGAACGCCGCCTCTTCCGGCGGCTCCCGGTATTGGAAGCCGCAATCCGGCGGCACGTCCACCCCCGGCACGCCGTAGTACCGCACGCCGGCCGCGTCGGTGATGCCGGTCCAGACATACACCATGCTGGCGGGCACCGCGTCCCAGTCGTAATCCTTGCAGCAGCGCACCATCGCCTCGAAGGCGTCAGGATAGTGCTGCGTCAGTTGCTGGCAGGTGTAGCCCGCGTGCCGGCCCGTGAACTCCGCCGCGAACGGCCGTACCGGCACCCGGTCCGGCTTGAGATTGTTGAGCGCGGTCACATACCGCCGCAACCGCGCCTGATACAGCGCCTCCATATCCTGGCCCATGTGTTTCTCCTTCCAGCGTTGAACGTTCAAAGTTGGGCGTTGAGCGTTGGGCGTTCATCTCCTCTACGCCTTCAGCCCGTCCAGCCGTCCGTCCAGCCGCTCCGCATCCTTGAGCGTCTCGTCCCAGGTCACACGCGAGCCGGTGTAGGCGGCCTTGCGGCCCATGATCGTGATCAGGTTGCTCTGCACGCTGGGCGCCACGGTCAGGTTCGCACAATCACCGCTCGTCACCGACTGATGGAAGGCCGCCACGTTGGCGGCCGCGCCCTCGACGTAGATCTGTTTGGTGGCCCCGCCGCGGTAGAAGGTCTCGCCGCGGATCAGCACGTTGCCGCCGTAGCTCGTCTCCAGCACACCCTTCGCTCCGAACATGCGGCAGAGGATGCCTTCGGCCGTGCCGTGGCCTTCGAATTGCCGTGAGCTGAAGGTCATCGCCACGTTCTCGGGATACTGGTAGATGACCGAGAACGTATCCCAGTTATTCCCCACGTCTAGGCGCACCTTGCGCGCGCCGGTGCCGCACGCATGCAACGGCGGCCGGACGTGGATCCAGCTCATCACATCGAGCGCGTGAATGTTTTGCTCGGTGATGATATCGCCGGATAGCGCCTGGTCAAAGACCCAGTTGCGCACGCGCCCTTCCGGACCCCCGTCCGGCGGGTGGATGTTCAGCCGTCCGCAGTGGTAGCTCGCCTCGCCGAACGCGAACGCGCCGAGCGCACCGCCGTGCACGAGGCGGAGCGCCTCCTGATAAAACGGATTGACGCGTGTCTGGAAGTCGACCAGGAAACAGCGCTTCTTCGCTGTGGCGCGTCGGCCGCTCGCCTCGATGGAAAGGCAACCCGGCACATCCACCGCCACGGGCTTGGCCACATAGACGTGGCAGCCCGCGTCGACCGCCGCCGCAGCCTGCTCAGGATGGAAGAAGGGCGGCGACGTCACGACCAGCGCGTCGGGCTTCGTGTCCAGCACGCGCTTGTAGCCGCTCAACCCAGCGAAGCGGTGCCCGGCGGGCACGCCGAACTTCTCCCCCAGCACGTCGGCTCGGTCCTGAAAATAGTCGGCCGCCGCGGCGATCTCGTAGCCGCCGTGCTGCCGAAACAGGTTCGCCATAAATGATCCGCGGCCGCCGCACCCCACGATGCCGATCTTGATCGTCGGGCCGTTGAACGCGGCTGTCTGCTGGCCGAGCGCGGAGTTGTCGACCAGCGCCAGCCCTGCCGCTGCCCCCGCGCCCGCCAAAAACGTGCGCCGCGACAGCGCGCGCCCAAACGCCTCGAACCTCTGTTTCATGTGTCGTCCTTTCATCGTCTTGCCTGTCGCCTCATCGGACGGGCGCGGCTGCCAATCCATTCACACGCGCCAGGGTTCACGCATCGCGCGCGAACGCAGCGTGTTCGCCTCGTCGTCGTTGACGAACGTTTCGTTGACGGGATCCCATTTCACGTTCCTCTTGAGATCCAGGCAGATGTCCATCGCCAGATTCGTTGTCATGGTGCGGTGCGCGACACCCGCATCTGTGATCGTCGGCTTGCGGCTTTTGACGCTCTGCAGGAAATCGCGGAAGTGGTTATTCGGCCGGCCGGTCCGCTCCCTGTATGCTTTGATGACAGTCACGAAGTTGTCCAGCAGCGTGGGCGACGACACCTCCGGGCGCTCGTAGCCGTCCGCGCAGGCGATCCATCCTTCCTCGCCCTCATAGCGCACGCCGCAGGAGCCGCGCCACCCCTCTAACTGCGCGACCAGCTTCACCCCGTTCGCGAAGCGAACCGTCATACCGTCTTTCATAAGATCCGCAGGATACTCATACTCGACGGCCGAGGTGCCCGCCAGGCCCAAGTCGAGCTGGCACTGCAGAATCGTGTGCGACCCCCACGCCGCTATGCTGCCCGCGAAATCGTACTGCGTGTACCAGCCCGGCGCGGGCCAAGCCTTCACGAACGCCGCGTTGTATGGCCGCACGGGGCTTTGGCCCAGCCACAGATCCCAGTCCAGCTCCTCCTTGGGCGGCAGCGGCTCGGCGGGAAGCACCGCGTTCATGCGGGGCCATTTCGTCAAGTAGCCCAGATGCGCCCGGACGGTGTGGACCTTACCCAGGCGCCCCTGCCGCAGCGCCTCGCCCATGAATACGAAATTCGACTCGCTGGCCCGTTGGGCACCGGTCTGGAAAACCCGTTCGTATTGGCTTTGGGCTTTGACCAGCGCCTGCCCTTCGGCGATGGTCAGCGTTCCCGGCTTTTCGCTGTATACGTCTTTTCCGGCCCGCATGCAGAAGATCGAGGCGACCGCGTGCCAGCGGTCTCCGATCGCGATCAGCACCGCGTCCAGCTCCTGCTTTTTCTGCAAGAGATCTCGGAAGTCGCGGAAGGTTGCGCAGTCCCTGTTCCCGTATTTCTCGTCGACGACCGCTTTGCCCAGATCGCGCCGCTCCCGCCGCACGTCGCACACGGCGACGATCTGTACGTCGGCCTCTCCCACCAGCCACTTCAAGTCGTGATGCCCCCGCCCGCCCACGCCGATCGCGCCCATCACGAGCCGGTTGCTCGGCGCCACCGCTCCGTCGCGGCCCAGTGCCGATGCCGGCACGACGTACGGAAACGCGCATGCCGCGCCCGCCGTTGTCAACGCACCTCTAAGAAATCCACGCCGACTCGCCGTCCCCTGCCCACTAGCACGCTTCATAATCGTTCCTTTCTGATAGTAGCACTGTATCGCTTTTGTCCCGACAGTTCTTGTAGAATCGAACCGGATGCTTGTACAATAGCCGCATGACTCCGCTACAGTTCCAGAGGCAGTTTCTCGCCCGGATCGGCGATATCGCCCCCTTCCGCCACCTGATGGACCTCGTCCCCGACGTGGCTTTTTTCATGAAAGACCATGCCGGCCGCTTCGTCATGCACAACCGGCGCTCGTGCGAGTTCTTCCGGAAGAACCATGAGCGCGAGATCCTCGGGAAAACCGATTACGACTTCTTTTCAAAGGAGCATGCCGCACTCTATGTGCAGGGGGACCAAGAGGTCATGACCAGCGGCCGCCCCATCATCAACGCCCTTGCGCCTGCGCCGGAGACCTCCGACCAGATGATCGTCTACAGCAAGGTGCCCGTTTACGACAAACACAGACGCGTGATCGGCGTGGCCGGCATCCACCGCGTGGTCGACGGCCTGCGCGACACGCCTCACTGGTACGGTCGGTTCTCTGATGTTCTCAAACACATTCACCGGCACTTCGACGAGGAGCTAGATCTCGCCCTGCTCGCCGTCAGGGCGGGCGTCTCGCAAAGCCAGCTCGAACGCCGTTTCCGCCAGTTGCTCGGCACCTCGCCGGGCGAGTACATCCTGCGCGTACGCGTCAATGCCAGCCGCGAACTGCTTGAAAACACCGACCGCACCGTAGCCGACATCGCGCAGGCCGTCGGGTTTTACGACAACAGCCACTTCACCCGCAGCTTCCGCCGCCGGATGTCCTGCTCGCCCAAACAATACCGCGACCTGCACAGGCAGATCCGCAGCGGCCACCCCAAAGGAGGAGTTAGGAGTTAGCGATAGGAGGTGTACCAATATCTTGCGTTTCTGGTGAAAAAGGGGGGGCAGATGAGTCGGGCGTCAACCGCTTACCCTGCGCCTTTTTTCATTCGCCATAGGCCGGCGGATTGCGCTACGCTGTTGGTCTGACTGAGGCATGACTGATGGATGCGTATAAATACCTGTTCGGGCCCGTTCCCTCTCGCCGTTACGGCCGTTCGCTCGGCGTGGATCTCGCCGTGCCGAAAACCTGCACCCTCGACTGCCGTTTTTGCCAACTCGGCGCCACGCCGCACGCTACGCTCACGCGCGTCGACACGCCGCCGATGGACGCGATCCTCGCGGAGCTGAGGCGCTGGCTGGCGCAAGCAGGGAGAAGGGAAGAGGGAGAAAGGAGAAAGGAAGAAGCAGAGGGGCTCGATTTCATCACGGCGTCGGGGTCGGGTGAGCCTACGCTGCACCTGCGCTTCGGCGACCTCTTCCGCTTCGTGCGCGCGGAGACGCCCTGCCGTTCGCTGCTGCTCAGCAACGGCTCGCTTTTCTATCTGCCCGAGGTTCGCCGCGACGCCGCGCTGGCGGATGTCGTCAAGCTCTCGCTGCACGCCTGGGACCAAGCCTCGTTCGAACGCGTGTCGCGTCCGCACCCCTCGCTCCGCTTCGACGCAATCCTCGACGGATACCGCGCCTTCCGCCAGAGCTACACCGGCCGCCTCGATCTTGAGGTTTTCATCATCCCTGGCCTCAACGACCGCGACGACCAGGTCCGGCGCATTGCCGAGCTGGCGCGCGGTTTCGCGCCGGACGCCATCACGCTCAACACTGCCGTCCGACCGCCGGCCGACAGTGAGGTCACCGCCTGCCCGCCCGAACGCCTGCATGCGCTCAACGCGCTCTTCGGCACCGCCGCGCGCGAGAGCGGCACCGAACCC
>JAQUEX010000017.1:22617-28838 GCA_028684935.1 Kiritimatiellia bacterium
GCTCGCCGGCGCGGCGCTGAACGGCTTCACCGCCGACGCCCTCTCGATCGGCAACAGCCGGATCCGCGTCTCCTTGCAGCGCGACGGCCACCTGACACTGGCCGAGCCCGGCGCCGGGCAGCCCTTCGCAACCGTATCATGGCCCTTGGAAGACGAGGCGCGGCCCGTCGTCGCGCCCTTTCGCGACGCCCGGCTCGGCACCGGCCAGCGGCTGACAGTCACGCGCGCAGACGGCCGGCAGGATGCCGTCTTCGTGCTGGCCGAACAGCCGTTCGCGTTCTTCCAGTCAACGCTCAAAAACAGTGGCGCATCGCTCGCCGTCACCAACCGCGTGCCTTATCCCGCGCTGGCGCTCAACCTCGGCGTGCCCGCCGCCGACCTCACCACGCTGGGCAGCGGCGGCTTGCTGAAGCCCGACAAGAATCCCGGCAGCTACATGTGGTCGGCCGTCGCCGATCCCGCCACGCGGCGCGGCGTGGTCGCCGGATGGATCTCCACCGACCGCGGCAGCGGCATTGTGCGGATGGAGCGCGGCGGCGGCGGCGTCCGCCTGCTGCCCCATCTGGATTACGGCCGCCTGCCGCTCGCGCCCGGCCAGGAAGAGCCGCTTGAATTATTTGTGGCCGGTGTTTTTGGCGACGCGCGCCTGGGCCTGGAGGCCTACGCCGACCTCATCGCCGCGCGCTATGCCATCCGCCTGCCCCCGATGCCGACCGTGCATTGCACCTGGTACGTGGACGGCGCGTCGCGCGAGTCGGTGCTCTCCAACCGCACCGACTTTGCAGCGAAGGCGCTCAAGCCGTTCGGTCTGGGCGTGATGCAGATCGACGACGGCTGGCAGCTCGGCCATTCCACCAACGGCCCCAAGAAAGTTTTCATCGGCCACAACCCCGACGGGCCTTACCCCTCCGGCATGAAGGCCATGGCCGACACGATCCGCCGAGCCGGCTTCACCCCGGGCCTCTGGCTGATCCCGTTCGCCGGCTCAAGCGATGATCCCTGGTTCGCCGACAAGCGCGACTGGTTCGCCAAGAAGCCCGACGGACGCCCCTTTGACACGCGCTGGGGCGGCACCTGTTTCGATCTCACGCGTCCCGACACGCAAGCCTACCTCAAGGAGGTGATCCGCACGCTCACGCATGCGTGGGGCTACCGCTATCTCAAAATGGACGGCCTCTACACCGGCGCGTCGATCAACCTCAATTACATCTGCGACACCTTCCGCGAAGACGAGATCGGCCAGGCCGTGCTGGCGGACCCCGCCGTGACACAGATCGAGATGATGCGCAACAGCCTCAATCTCGTGCGCACGACCGCCGGCCCGGAGGTTTTCCTGCTCGGTTGCTGCACGCCGCAGAACATGCGCAGCGCCGGCGCGGCGTATGGCCTCGTCCACGCCATGCGCATCGGCCCCGACAACGGCGCCAACTGGTCCTCGCTGCTGCGCGGCCCTGAATTTGGCGCGTGGAATTACTTCCTGCACGGACGCGTGTGGTACAACGACCCCGACCCGCTCTACGCACGCCCCTCGCTGCCGCTTGAGCAGGCGCGGGCCATCTGCTCCTGGGTCGCCCTCAGCGGCCAGATGAACAGCAGCAGCGAGGAATACGCCAACCTGCCGCCCGAGCGGCTCGACCTGCTGAAGCGCACCATGCCCTCGATCACCGCCGACACCAACATCGTGTCGCGTCCGGTGGATCTTTTCGAGAACCGCGTGCCCGGCATCTGGCTCGCCGCAGGCCGCGCGACCGACCGTCTCCCGCGCCGCCGCGTGGCCGGCCTCTTCAATTGGGAGAACACGGCGAAACGCATCGACGTGTCCCTCGCCGCGCTGGACCTGGCCGACGCGGGCGCGTGCATCGCGTTCGACCTCTGGAGCAACGCGCTGACCCCGCCGTTCCAAGGCCGCCTCAGTCACACGCTCCGGCCGCAATCCTGCGCCGTGCTGGCCGTTCGTCCGGTGCTCGACCGCCCGCAGCTCATCGCCACCTCGCGCCACATCACGCAGGGGCTGATCGACGTCACCGCCGAACGCTGGGAGGCCGCCACGCGCACCCTCTCGGGCGTCAGCGAGACAGTCGCCGGCGACCGCTATGAATTGCGCATCCTCACCTACACGGGCGACACCGATACGCCGGGACGTCCCGCGCGCGGCTACGCGGTGGAGTCGGCCGGCATCACCGGCGCCAACGGCTACGAGCTGACCGTCGCGCCCGGCGACGGACTCGCGGCGCGCCCGGATGACGCCTACGCAAACGCCAACACGCCCGACGCCCCGATCACGACGCTGCACGAGCCTGCGGTGGAAGAGGGGCTGGTGCGCGTCGCCTTCACCAGCGGCAGCGGCGGCCCGGTCGCGTGGCGCGTCACCTTCTCCGACCGCCCCGCGCCGCCGCTGCTCCCTGCCGTCCGCGAGCTGAAGGCCGCGATGCCCGACCGTTTCGGCCCGGTCGTGCTCACGTGGCGCGGCAACACGCGCGCCTGCGAGATCCGCCGCGACGGCAAGGTCATCGCCGCCGCCGCGACCGGCGGCCTCTGGCACGACGCCGCCGTCTCGTCCGCTCAGACCTATCGCTACGAGCTTGTGCCGTACACCTTGAGCGGCGCGCGCGGCGAGCCGCAGTCGGTGGCTTTCACCACGCCCGTGATTCCGCGGCTCGGCGAGCCGCCGCCCCGGCCGGAGGTGCCGCTCGACGCGCTCACGCCGCTTGCCGTGAAGGTCGGGTGGGGCGCCTATAAGCGCGGCACCGCGCTCAACGGCCCGCTGCGCCTCGGCGCCGCCACCTATGCCTCGGGCATCTGCATCCATGCCGACGGCCACGCCGTCTTCACGCGCGACCCCTCCTGGAAACGCTTTGTGGCGGTGGTCGGCATCGACGAAAGCCAGCGGCCGCAACAGCAGTCGAGCCTCCTTTTCAGCGTGGCGGTCGAGGCGGCGGACGGACGGCGCGTGCTGGACGTTTCGCCGGTCATCCGTTTCGGCCAGCGCGAGCGCTGGCATTTCGACGTGGCGCTGCCGCCCGATGCCGAACGCGTGGTCCTGCTGACGGAGTCCGCCGGCGACGGCATCAAGAGCGACCACGGCAACTGGTGCGATGCCGGTTTCATCCGCTGAGGGGTATTCGCGCTCTTGTTTGGATGGCACGAACTCTGTATACTTAGGGCGCATGACTCTTCAACAGACAGCCAAAGCCCGTGTGGTCGCGATCGTCGGACGCCCCAACGTCGGCAAATCGGCGGTATTCAATCGCATCGCGGGCCGCCGGATCGCGATCGTGCACGATGAGAGCGGCGTAACCCGCGACCGACTGGTGCGCGAGGTGGACTGGGAGGAGCAGCGCTTCCAACTGGTGGACACCGGCGGCGTGGTCATGCTTGATGCCGAAGGGCGCAAGAGCACCATCGAGACCGGCATTCGCTCGCAGGTGGATGCCGCGCTCAGCGACGCCGCCGTGGCCATCCTGGTGGTGGACGTGCAGCAGGGCGTGCATCCGCTGGACGAAGAGGTCGCCAGGGTCATCCGCAAGAGCGGCGTGCCGTGCGTGGTGGCGGTCAACAAATGTGACCAGCCGCAGCACGAGGCCGGCGCGGCCGAATTCTCGCGCCTCGGCTTTGCCTTCTTCCCTGTGGCCGCGCAGCACAACCGCGGCATGGGCGATCTGATGGAGGCCGTTCTGCCCCACCTGCCGGAAGCTGCGAACGAGACGGCCGTCAAACCGCTGCGCGTCGCGATCGTCGGGCGCCCCAATGCCGGCAAGTCGTCGTATATCAACCGCCTGCTGCGCGCGGAGCGCGTGATCGTCTCCGACGTCGCCGGCACCACGCGCGATTCGATCGACGTCCCCTTCACGATCGGCAGCGGCGACCAGGCGCGCCACTACATTCTGGTCGACACAGCCGGCATGCGCAACCGGCACAGTGTCGATAACGCGGTGGAGCGCTTCAGCTTGTTCCGCGCCGAGGAGAGCGTCAAAGATGCCGACGTCGTGGTGCTGGTGCTGGACCCGGAACTGGGGCCCACCGTCCAGGACAAGCACATCGCGGCCCTGATCCAGAAGAATAAAAAGGGCTGCGTGCTGCTGATGAACAAGTGGGATCGTGCCGAGGAGAAGGGCATGACGCAGACCAAGACCGAGCCGGTGCTGCGCCAGATCATGCCGTTCATGAACTACGTGCCGCTGGTTTTCATCTCGGCCAAGACCGGCTACAACGTGCGCCGCAGCATTGAGGTCATCGACGCGGTGGCCGCCCAGACGCGGGTCAAGCTGCCGACCGGCATGCTGAACCGCACGCTGGTCGAAGCGACGCGCCGGGTGGTCGCCCCATCGCGCGGCGGCAAGCGCCTGCGCGTTTACTACGCGGTTCAGCTCGGCGTGGCGCCCATTACGATCCGCATGTTCGTGAACGATCCCAAGGTCGCGACCAAACCCTACACCGATTTCATGACGCGCTCGCTGCGCGAGCGTTTCGGCCTCGAAGGCGCACCGGTCGAAATCCTCTACCGCGCGCGTTCGCGTCCCGAACCCGGCACGCACAGCGCCGCAAAAAAAACGGCCGCTGCCAAGGTTGAGGACGCCGAGGGGGAAGAGGACTTTCCCGGCGAGCTGTGCGATTGACCACAACCCGCAACGTTCAACGCTCCATGTTCAACTCGCAAGTTCTGGCAAGAGTCGTGATGTTCTTGCAACACACGGGATGCCCCTGTTTCCCGCGTTGATTTATGTATCGGAAAATCTCCATTCAGTGGTGGCGTTTCTGGATGGCCGGCGAGGGCCTCTCGGTCAAGACCGGCCGCGCGTTGTCGCTCTGCGCACTGACCGGTCTCGCGGCCGGCCTGGCGGCCGCCGGCTTCTACTGGCTGCTGGAGAGCGCGCGCCATTACCTGATGGAAGGGCTGGCGCACTACGCGCCGCCGCTCGCGGCCGGCGAGACCGCCCTCTACCCGGTTGTACACCACGCCGAGCGGTTGCGCTGGGCGCTGCTGGCGCTGCCCGCACTGGGCGCGGCGGCCGGCGCGTTGCTGGTCAAGCTCTTCGCGCCGACCGCCGGCGGACACGGGACCGACGCCGCGATCCACGCCTACCATCGCGATGAGGGTCGGATCCCGTTTGCCGTCATTCCTGTCAAGGCGGTCGCCTCGGCGCTGGTGATCGGCTCGGGCGGCTCCGCCGGCTGCGAGGGACCGGTCACCCAGATCGGCGCAGGCTGCGGTTCGGCCCTGGCCGGCCTGCTCAAGCTCGACGCTGCGGAGCGCCGCATCCTGATGGCGGCCGGCCTGGCCGCAGGCGTGGGGGCGCTCTTCCGCGCACCGCTGGCGGGCGCGATTTTCGCGGCGGAAATTTTCTACAGCGGTCTGGACATCGAGTATGAAATCATGATGCCCTCGCTGGTGGCGTCGACAGTCGCCTATACCGTCTTCGCGCTCTTTTTCGGCTGGCAGCCGCTCTTCATCATGCCCGAGTACACCTTCGAGGATCCGCTCAAGCTGTTGCCCTATCTCTGGCTCGCGCTGGTCGTCGCCCTCGGCGCGAAGTTCTACATTCTGGTCTTCCGTCAGGTCGAGGCGGCAAGCCGCGCCTGGCAGGTTCCGGCGTGGGTCAAGCCCGGGATCGGTGGCCTGCTGACCGGTCTGATCGGCATTTTCCTGCCCCAGATTCTGGGCTCCGGCTACGGGATCGTCCAGCAGGCGCTCGCCGTCAACAGCCCGCTTGCGGAGCGCTTCGGCGGGCTCTCGCTCAGCATGCTGCTCCTGATCTTTCTCGGCAAGGTCTTTGCCACCGCCTTCACGGTCGCCAGCGGCGGCAGCGGCGGCGTGTTCGGTCCCGCACTGGTCTCGGGCGCGGCGCTCGGGGCCGCCACGGGCGTCGCCCTGACGCGCCTCTTCCCGGGGCTCGACCTCAATCCCGGCGCCTTCGCGCTGGTCGGCATGGCTGGCTTTCTGGCCGCCTCGGTGCGCGTGCCGATCGCGGCGATCATCATGGTCAGCGAGATCACCGGCAACCACAGCCTGCTGCTGCCCAGCATGTGGGTGTGCGGCGTGGCCTACTGGCTCGGCAACGGCTGGACCATCTACCGCAGCCAGGTGCGAACCCGCGACTGCTCCCCCGCGCACATGCGCTGATGGTTATCGGTTGGGGGGGGAGGTGTGTGCGAGGAGAATCGGAAGGCGCGGGATCATGGACCCTGTTGGTGTACCGGCTTTAGCCGGCGGGTACGGGCCA
>JAQUEX010000172.1 GCA_028684935.1 Kiritimatiellia bacterium
GATCGCACAATCGCGTCAATACCGCATTGAGAAATTACCCTAAAAATGGTATCCTACAAGCATGAAAGACGGGGTCGTTAAAATCGTAAGCGTTAGCAAGAGGAGTCCCTCGGACGATGTTGCCTACTGGATGAGCAAACCGACGAGCGAACGTTTCGCGGCCATTGAATTTTTAAGGAGTCAACAGTATGAAACTCCCCCAAGACTTCAGAGAGTTTTTAGAATTGTTCAACGCGAAGGGCGTTGAATACATGATTGTCGGCTCGTACGCGCTGGCCTATTACGGTGCGCCGCGCTATACGGGGGACATTGATCTTTTTGTCCGCCGCACGGAGGTCAATGCTCAGCGTATCATTAAGAAAGCCAGCGGTCGCGCAAAAGACGTTGCCGATATTGAGGCTCTCGGCGAACGGATACCCCCCAACCAGTCGGCGTAGACAACGCCGCTACGCGACGTGTCTAGCCTCCGCGTTCTGCACACAGAAATCGGAAATGAACAAGAAAAACAACACGACCACCCGCTGACGGCTGTTTCATTTCTTATGGCTGTCTTAGTGCTGCTTCCTCTGAACGATGCCATCTTTGTCATGCTCCTAACGTAAGCACCTGTTGCAGGCTATAACATGCGTCGGCCCTGCCCTTGTCCGAATCCCGCGTTGACGCGGGCGCGGGGGGTGTGAGAAACTGGCCGGACTTGCCTGAGCGTCTGGCACGGCGATGGCGGCGTGTGCGGTTCGGCTGAAATGGGGATGGCGATATGGCGGTGAAGGTTGACGGGGTTGAGATCACGGAGCAGGAGATTCAGGCCGAGATCGAGGCGTTGCGTCCCGAGTATGTCGAGTATGTGCGGCAGCAGGGCGGCGAGCCGAGCGACGAGCAGGTGCGCGAGTGGGCGGTGGAGAATCTGATCGAGGGTCTGCTGCTGCGGCAGGAAGCGATCAAGACCCAGCCCGTGCCGAACGAGGAGCGGGTGCGCAAAGAGCTGGAGTCGGCCGATTACTCGGCTTTTCCCGAGGCGCAGCGGGCGGAGCAGGCGCGCGTCAATCTGCAGCAGCGCAGGCTGGTGCGGGAGATCCGCAAGACCGTGAAGCCGCCGGCCGAGGAGGAGGCGCGCGCGTTTTATGCGGCGAATCCCGAAGTGTTTGTGGCGGCCGAGGGGCTGCGGCTCTCGCACATCTGCCGCTGGGTTGATCCGGTCACGCGCGCGGATGCGTTTCTCGATCTGCTGCGCATCAAGTCCGAGATCGAACAGGGCCGGATCTCGTGGATCGAGGCGGTTCAGGCCTATTCCGACACGGCTGAGCGCGATGCCGGCATGTTCGCGACCGTGACGCGCGGCGACCTGCCGAAAGAGGCCGAGGAGGCCCTGTTCGCGCTGGTGCCGGGGGCGATCAGCGATGTCATTGAACTCGACACGCAGACGCTGCACCTCTTCAAACTGCTGGTCAAGCTGGAATCGCAGCAGATGCCGTACGAGGCCGTCGAGGCGAATCTCAAATCGTCGTTGTTCGAGCAGGCGTGCCAGGACGCGCTGAACGCGCGCCTGGATCTCTTGAAAGCGGCTGCGGCGATCGAAGGCTGGGCGCCGGCGGAGCCTACGGCTGCGCAGTAGCCGCCGCGCGTGCCGCGGCGTCGGTGAGCAGCGGTGCCAGCAGCGGCGGGCAGGCGGCGGCGTGCGCGGGGATCTCCTCGCGCCGTGACGACCGCATGAGCGCCAGGCAGTAGGCCACGGCGCGCGGGCCGTCTTTGGGCGGTTCCATCCAGCGCAGTTTTTCGTCGGCGGTGAGGTCACTGATCGCGATGTCGATGCCGCGTCCGTTGGCTTCGACGCGGATGATTCCGTTCTGGACCTCGCGGGGGATCACGGTGCGCTGCTTGCCGTTGCGCTCGAAAATCAGCGGCTTGCCGATCTGCGTGTGCAGGTATTCGGCGACCAAAGCGTCCGGTTCAGGAACGGCACCGAGAAACTCGGCCAAACGGGGTTTCTCCAGAAAGCGCGCCGGGTCGGCTTCAAGCGCGCGCAGGGCTGCAGACGGCGAGCCGCCGGCCAGAGCGTCGGCGAGTCGTGCGGCCAGCGCGTCGGGAATGCCGGCCGGCAGAGCGGATTCTGCGACAGGTTGAGGCGCCGCGGCGGTGGGCGCGGGCGCTTCCGGCGCGGGTGCCGCCGCAGGCGCGGAGGGCTGGGGGGCCGCTGCGGGCGTCGGGGCTTGCGTCGCCGGGGCGGCGGCCGGCAGGTCCGGTTCGGACTCTGGCGCCGCCGGGGGGGCGTCATGGAGTTGGCCGGTGAGCGTGTCCACGGTCTGCGGCAGATTTGCGAGCGCCTGCGCCAGTTGCGGCAGCGGTCCCGTGCCTTCGGCGCGTTGCGGGTCCGCCTGCCAAACCGCGCGGAACCAGAAGATGGCCGCCAGCCAGAGCAGAAGCGCCAGCCAGCAGACCGACTCTTTGATCAGCGTCTCGCGACGGATCTCGCTGGCATGTTCGTCCTGGATGTTTTTGGATTGATAGGCGGCCAGCCGGCCGCTGGTGCGGCGGGTGGGCTTGAGACGGATCTGGGGCTCGCCCTCCTGGGCGGCCAGGGCGGGCAGGGCAGTGTCGTCGAACGCCTCGATCGTGCTGAGATACTCCTCGCCGGGACAGACACAGCTCGGCCGGTTGCCGGTGAGCAGGAAGCGGATGTCTTGCAGCACCGCCTGCCAGTCGGGATAGCGGTTGTTCGGGTTCTTCATCATCAGGCGATGAAGCAGCCACGAGAAGGAGGCGGGCAGGGCCGGGTTCAGATGGTGCGGCGGCGGAATCTGCTGCTTGACGTGCGCCGCGAGGATGGCGACCACGTCCTCTTTTTCAAACGGCAGCGCGCCGGTAGACAGATGGTAGAGCACGACACCCAGCGCGTACATGTCCGACTGCGTGGTGAGCGTGTGCGAGCCCTGCGCCTGCTCGGGCGAGAGGTAACAGGGCGTGCCGACGATGTTGCCGCCGTCCATGGCCGTGGCGTTGACGCCGGACCCGGCTTGGATCGCCAGGCTGAAATCGGTGATCTTGGCCACGCCGCGCACCGCGAGCCGGATGGTCGAGCTTTTCAGATTGCGGTGGACGACGTGCGCTGACTCCCACAACTGCTCCAGGCTGGCGATGAGCGATGCCCCGATGCGCAACACGCGCTCCACCGGCAGCGGCCCGTTGGCGCTCACCAGCTCTTCCAGCGTCGGGCCCTCGACATGCTCCATGACGACATAGTGCAGGCCCTCGGCGCTGACGATGTCGAAAATCGATGCGATCGACTCGCTTTTGATGCGCGAGACGATCCGGGCGATGGTGAGGAAATGCGAAACGGCAGCGGGGTCCGCGGCGGCCTCGGGTTTGAGGATCCGCAGGATGACCGTCCGTTCCAGTGTCCGCTGCACGGCTTTCCATGCGACGGTCTGGCTGGTCTCGTCAACGGTCTCGATGAGATGAAAGCCTTGTTGCTCTATGAGGGTCAGATTCACGTCGTTCTATGTGTTACGTTGCGTTCAGAATCGCTTAGTTTTAACAGAATCGTCGGCGCAAGGAAAGGCCGCATTTTTCATATCGGGGTTTGACTCTCGCGACGGAGTTGGTAAACTACTTCGCTCATACGTGATCTTTATCAGTTGTATCCGGAAGGAAGTGCCGCAGTGAGTGTCGTTCAACCGTTGCTCGATCTGCAGGAAATCGATGGCCGCATCCGAGACCTGCAGCAGGAAATCCGTGACATTCCGCAGCGCAAAGCCCAGGAGCAGGAGCGTCTGAATGGCGCCCGTGAAGCTCTGGCCCGTGCGCAGGCGGAGTTGAAAAACGCCCAGTTGAGAGTCAACGAGGCGGAGTTGGAAGTCAAAGCCCGCCGGGATAAAATCCAGGCCCTGAAACAGAATCAGGTCTTGCTCAAGACGAACAAAGAGTTTCAGATGTACAACCTTGAGATCGCCAAGATCGAGGGCGAGATCGAGAGTTACGAATCGCGCCAGATTGCGGCGATGGACGACGTGATCCCGGTCAAGCACCGTGTTGCCGAAGCGCAGGCCAAGCTCCAAGAGGATCAGACGGTCGTGGACGGCTACGCCGCCGAGTTGGATGAGCGGCTGGCTGTGGTGCAGAACGAGCTGGCCGCTACCGAGGCGGAGCGCGCCGAAGCGGTCAAGAAGGTCACGCCCCAGTTCATTCTTTATTACGAGCGCCTGCGCACCAAGCGGTGGCCGGTGGTGGTGAGTATCGGGGCCGACTGCGTCTGCAACGGGTGCCATCTGGTGCAGCCGCCCTCGGTCGGACAGATGGTGCGGCGCAATCAGGGAATTGTTGCCTGCCAAATGTGCGGCCGCATCCTTTTCATGAAGCAGTGACAGGCACGCCCGACAAGGGGGTGCCTTTTTTGATGGGTTCAGCCAGCAGGGAGAGGCCCGCCGCGAGGCGGTTCTCCACAATCAAGGCTGTCGCGCAGCAAGGCTTTGCGGCGGCCGCACGGGGAGCGACCGGTCGCTCCTGCTTCGGCAGGGGAGGAAAGTCCGGACTCCGCAGGGCGAGAGGTCCGGCCGTCAAGGCCGGAGAGGCGCTGCCAGAACGGCGCCGACGGAAAGTGCCACAGAAAACAGACCGCCCGGCGTTCGCGCCGGGTAAGGGTGAAAAGGTGGTGTAAGAGACCACCGGGCGGACGCGAGAGCGCCGCCGCAAGGCAAACCCCCTCTGGAGCAAGATCAAATAGGGGACTCGAGACGCGGCTCGCGTCGCTCCGGCTTAAAAACCGGATAGGGTCCCGGGTAGATTGCTCAGATGAATGATCGGAGCCGCCTTCGGGCGGTGAACAGAATCCGGCTTATTCGCCCCCGTGCGGTCACCGCATCTTTTTTTCACGCGTTATGCCAGAATCGCGTTGAGCAGCGCGGACACGTCGTCCGCCGTGACCGGACGCGGGTTGGCTGCGGTTGACCCCGACGCGAGCGTCTCGCGGATCAAGGCCTCGCGGTCGGCTACCTGTTGGCCGGCAAAGGGGTTCTCCAGCTTCATCGCCGTCATCCATGATGCCACCAGGGCCTCCACGTCCAGCCCGTGGCGCGTATGGAGCGCGTCAAGGTCGCGGGCGACCGCCTCTCGGTTGAAAGCGAGGCAGGCCGGCAGGCAGCAGGCGCAGACCAGGCCGTGCGCGGCATGAAAGCGCACGCCCAGCGGATGGGCGAGCCCGTGGACCACGCCCAGCCGCGCGTGCGACAGAGCGACCCCCGCCAGATAACTCGCCTCCAGCATCTCGCCGGCGGCGTCGCTGTTGCCTTCATAAAACGGCAGCAGCGCGCGCGCGAGCCGCGTCAAGGCCAATTCGGAAAGCACCCGTGTGAAGGGCGTGGCGTGACGGCTGGTGTAAGATTCAAAGGCCTGCACGAAGGCGTCCAGCCCGGCCGCCGCGCGCGTGGCCGGCGGGCAGCTCCGGAGCAGGCAGGGGTCGAGGATCACCAGCCGCGGCAGATAGGTCGGATGGCGGATCGACTGCTTCACGGTGCGCGTTGGGTCGGTCAGCACCGCCACCACCGTGGCCTCCGAACCGGTGCCGGCGGTGGTGGGCGCCGCGATCAGCGGGATCGACGCCGGCGGGATCTCGGCGTTGCGGGTCTGGTAGAAGGCCGCGCTCTGCGGCGCGTCCAGCAGCCCGGCCGCCGCTTTGGCCAGATCGATCACGCTGCCGCCGCCGACCGCCGCCACCCAGTCGGGCCGGTCGGCCTTCAGGTCGGCGCGCAGCGCATCGACCGCGCCGACCGTCGGCTCCTCCCCGGCATGGCACCAGGCGCGCACGCGCATGCCGAACGGCGGCTCTTCCAGAATGGCGTCCAGCAGTCCGGCGCGCTGCAGCGAGCGGCCGTGGACCAGCACGCCGCGCGGACCGAAATCGGCGGCCAAGGCCGTGAGGCGCAGCGCGGCGCCTTCGGCGGCGACCGTCTGCTGAGGCAGGAGCAAGGATGCGGGCAGGAGGTGCATAGGCGCGATTCCGTGTCGGGATGAATGGAGAAAAAGCCGCTGGCT
Organism: Kiritimatiellia bacterium; assembly: GCA_028684935.1. GTDB lineage: Bacteria > Verrucomicrobiota > Kiritimatiellia > RFP12 > UBA1067 > DUPH01. Next base: position 6,025 of record JAQUEX010000172.1, read on the forward strand.
CAGGCGACCTGCACGATGACGGCGGCGATGACCAGCGGTTCGCTGCCGGTGTTTTCGACACCGTGCGAGCCGCCCTTGCCGGTCAGGATCGCGTCGCCGGCCCGGATCGGCACCCATTCGCCCTGCTCCTCGATCACGCCGTTGCCCGACAAGACCAGGTAGATCTCGTCTTCGCCGTCGTGTGTGTGGCTGCCGATGGAGCCGCCGGGCTCGATCGTCAGGCGCGCGCAGAGTCGGGCCTTGGCGCTGAACGCCTCGGGCCTGAACCAATGCTCGACTTTGACCGTGCCCTTGCCGCCGCGCATGTTCGCGCGCAGCTCTGTCTGAAGCGCGTCGTTCCTTGCAATCATGATGCTCTCCTGTGTTGTTCCGCCATCTTACCACGCGTGCGCCTGCGGTCGAACAGAAAAGTGCGGGCCGCGCGGGTGTGCGATTCAACTTTATTGAATCCGCCTCCGAAGGAGGAGTTTACACTTAGTCGGCAACACTTAGTCGGCAACGCTTAGTCGTTTACACTTAGTCGGCAACACTTAGTCGGCAACGCTTAGTCGTTTACACTTAGTCGGCAACACTTAGTCGTTTACGCTTAGTCGGCAACGGTCAGTGAAACGGGAATACGCCGCCCGCTCGCGCCCGCGGGGGTCCCGGGCGCATGGCAGTTCTGTTGGTGGATACCCTGCTTAATCGTAATCTTAATCGTAATCTTAATCGTAATCTTAATCGTAATCCTAATCCGCTAACCGCCGGTCGTCGGCCTCATATTCGGCCGGCTCCTCATAAACACGATCAGCGGAGGTGCTGCGGATCAAGCCCACCCGCATCGAGACGATGGGCACCCACATCACTTTCCCCTGTTCGGCACAAACAAGCCTCTTTCTGATAGACAGACGGCTTCTCGTGATCAAAGCTCGTTTTCATGGGCGCAGTGTACTCTCGAGAAAGTCCGATGTGCAAGATTAAGATTA
>JAQUEX010000173.1 GCA_028684935.1 Kiritimatiellia bacterium
CGTGCTGCCCCAGCACGCGCGCCGGAATGATCGTCGGGAAAGCCAGCGCCCCGGCCGCCGCGCTCCCTTTCAAAAATCTGCGCCTTGAAAACTCGATCTGCCGCATACATCCCCCGTGAACCGTCTCGTCAGATTGTTAAAAAAGTAATGGCGATAACTATAACATGGGTGAATGTGAGCAACAACCCCGGATTCATTGAACTCGCGTCTTGTCGCTCGACGAGGGAGCGTCTATAGTAGCGCTTTTTCATTTTCTGCCTGTGAAACCACGAATCTGGAAAACACCACGATGAAAATGCTTGCGTTCCTGTTATCTGCCGGTCTGTCCGTCTCATTCTCCGCCCAGTGTGCCCACGCGGCACCTGCGTTCACGCCGCTGCCGCTGGGCACGGGCGCCACCACGGCTTTCGCCGACCGTCAGGCGGATGACCGGCAAGGGGGGTGGACGGATCAGGGCGGCAACGATCTGTCGGTCATGAAGCCGGGTACGCTGAAGATTTCCGGCATCCCGTTCAGCATTTTGAACGACGCCGAGACGGGCGGCAAGTCATGCGTCGTTTTAGGTGGACCGCAGCGCTCCTACCTGACGCAGACCGCAAACGTTCCGGTCGATAACGTGCAGGGCGCGTATCTGTATCTGTTGCATGGTGCCGCCTGGTGCCCGCCGGCGAAAGAACAGAAGATGACCGGTGTGCTGTTTGTCGACTATGCGGACGGCTCGACCTCCGAGTTCCACGTGCGGTGCGGACGCGATGTCGCGGATTGGGCCAAGCCGGACGCCTACAAGAATGCGGTTCGCGTCTGGACCGCGTACAACAACAACACGCAGGTCTCGCTGTTCGCCTCGAAATTCAAACTCAAGGGGCTCGCGGTCAAGGCGGTCCGTCTGGAAGCGCGCGACAGCGCGTGGATGGTGGCGGCCATGACGCTGGGCGACGACACGCGCATCGCCGGTATTAAAAAGCGGCTGACGCTTGACAAAACCTACACGGCACCCGCGCTCGCGGCCCCGCTCCCTGCGGTGCCCGCGCGGACGGCGCCCAAGAACATCATTCTGGTGATCGGCGACGGCATGGGGGCCGGTGCGGTCAAGTTGACCGCATTGTACCAGCACAAGGCCGAAGGCCGCCTGGTGATGGAGCAGTTGCCGGTGGCCGGTGACTGCCACACGGTTTCGCTGGGCTCGAATGTGACGGATTCCGCCGCTGCGTCGACGGCGCTGGCAACCGGTTTCAAAACAAAGAACGGTCATCTCGGGCTCGATCCCGACAAGCGCCGCCTCACGTCGGTCGCCGAATTGGCGCGGCAGCAGGGACGCGCTGTCGGTATCATCACGTCTGACGCGATCACCGGCGCCACGCCCTCCGGCTTTTACGCGCATGTCGGCAGCCGGAGTTATTATTCTCAGGTCGCGACGTTCGCGGCCGCGTGCGGGTACGAGGTCTTGATCGGCAACGCCAACGGCAAAGCTTGGTTCGCCCCCAAAGACAAGGGCGGCAAACGGGATGACACACGCGATGTGCTCGGGGAGATGGAGGCGGCCGGTTATGCGGTGATCGAGAATCACGAGGCATTCGAACAGGCGCCGTCCGGCCGGCGCGTGCTGGGTTTCATGGCCAAGGGCACGCTGGACAATGAAACCTGTCTGTCGCGTCTGACCGACGCCGCGCTCGCGCGTCTCTCACGGAATGACAAGGGCTTTTTCATGATGGTCGAATGCACCATCACCGACGGGGGTGGCCACGGCAATAATCCTGAGCTGACCGTACGCGGCACGCTGCAGGTGGATTGGGCGGTTCATTCGGCGGTCGAGTACGCACGGCAGCATGGGGACACACTGGTGCTGGTGACGGCCGACCATGAAACCGGCGCACTGACCTCAAACCTGACGGACGGCAAGCTGGCCATCGATTACGCGACGACCAGCCATACCGACATGCCGGTTCGCATTTTCGCATACGGTCCCGGCGCGGAACGCTTCGGGGGCACGATCGACAATACAGACATCGCCAAGACCGTGGCGTCGCTCTGGTCGCTCACGCTGCCGCCTCCGGGCGCCGTTCAGGATGATCCGGCAAAATAGGCGAGCAGGCTGACCGCGTTGAAGAGCGCATGCATCACGATCGGCGTCAGGATCGAGCCGGTTGCGGCGTAGCCCGCTGAAAAGGCCGCGCTCAAGGCGAGCAGCGGCAGGAACGACGGCGCGTGCAGGTGCACCAGCGCGAAGTACGCGCCGGAAAGCAGGGCCGCATAGGCAAATCGCCGGTGCCGCAACAGCGCCCGGAACAGAATGCCGCGGAACACGAACTCCTCGACCGTCGGCGCGATCAGCACCGCGGCCGTGATCAGCCCCACGCGCATGCCGCAGGGCACGCTGCCATCGCCTAGCCACTGGAACACCTCTTGCGGCGGCTGCTCCAGGCCGAAGGCGTCCAGCGCGATGCCGACGCCTTGCGAGATCAGGGCAACCGGCGGCAGGGCGGCGAAACCGAAGAACAATCCTTTCAGAATCGCCAGACGCGAGGATCGGCAGGGGCCGAAAAACGTCGCTGCGAACGGGGCCCGCGCGTAGATCAGGGATGCCGCGACGACACAGCCGCCGAGCACGGCATAGAGGAGCGAACCGCTGAGCAGCGCGCGTGCCGGTGCCGGTTCGGTCTGCGGTGCGCTGAACAGGGTAGGCAGCGCGAAAAGAAGAGTGGCCGCCAGAGCGAGTTGCACCGCAGCCGCCGCGAACGGGCCGCGCGCCCATTCGGCACGCGCCGGCAGGCGCGGCGTCAGCCGGCGGGCCTGCACGAGCAGCAGCAGGGCGAAATCGGCGCTGACGCCAAGCAACAGCGCCCCGCCTGAAAGGGCGAGGCACGCCAACCGTGTCGTGTCTCCGGGATCGCAAGCCATGCGCGTATTGTGCCCGCTCCCTTCTCGATCAGCAATCAGATTCGGTCCTGAGGCCACACCCAGATGACAAACGCATGGACAAAAGATGTTGAAAATTCTGCCGTGGCAAACGACAATCCCACGCATGTCGAATGGGGTTGACAAGGAGTGGCGGTTCGCATGCGGAATGGCCGTTTGGGCAGGGTGCGCCGTGCTGGCGCTGCCGGCCCGGGGCGATGTGCCCTTCGCGGAGGCGCGGCGCGTCGAAGACGCATACACGGTCAGGCGCTGGGGCGTGGAAGACGGTTTGCCGGAAGGCGCCGTGACCGCGCTCGCACGGTTCCCCGACGGGTTCATCTGGCTGACCACGCCGCGACACGTGGTGCGTTTCGACGGCGTCGAATTTGAGTCATGCCCGCAGGAAAACTTTCCGGAACCCCGGCCGCCGCGTTTCAAAAGTCTGTTGCGGGACCGGAGCGGTCGCGTGTGGGTGGCCGGTGAAAACAGCGTGATGCGCTTCGAGGGCGGCGGGTGGCGGCAGGTGCCGCTGCAAGGCGAGGTCGACACCAGTCGCGGCTCGCCGTGGTACTCCGAAACGCCGGATGGAACGATGATGCAGTCGCCGCATCTGGTGCTGTTCTGGGTCAAAGAGCATTCGGACGGCACGGTGTGGATCGCCTCGAACGCGGGCATGTATCGGGAGACCGGTCACTCGCTGGCGCTCGTGCCGCTGGCTGCCGGGGCGGTGGCGGGCACTTTCTATTCGGCAGACATGGACGCGGGCGGCACGGTCTGGCTCTCCGGCGCAGAGGGGCTGTTCATGTTCGACGGAGAGGCTTACACGCGCTCGGATGGTCCGGAGGCGATCAAGCGCGACACCTGGTTTCAGGTCTTTGCCGGACATGGCTCGGCGCTGTGGTGTAAGCATCCGGGCGGACGCATGTTCCGCGGTAGCGGGAAAACGTGGCGGGAGGTGCTCCCGGCCGGACTGCGCCATGCGGCGCTGCTGGAAATGGCAGACGGCGCGGTGTGGTACGGTGCGGTTGAAGGGGTGTTCCGGCCCAACGTGACCAACTGGCTGGTGGCCGCAGGGTCAGGCATCGAGAAGGCGCACGACGTGCGCTGCCTGATGGAGACGCCGGACGGCTCGGTCTGGGCAGGCACGGGGAATGGCCTGTACCAGATACGGCGGCGGTCGGTGCGGATGTATCCGGCGGGAGGACATCAGGAACGCAAAACGGTGACGGCCCTGCTGCCGGACGGCGACGGCGGTTTCTGGGCGGGCGTGGACGGTCGGGGGTTGTTGCATGGACGTCCCGGCGCGTTCAGTGAAGTGCCGACCGAGCCTCCGGTCCTCACGCATGCTACGGTGACCGCCCTGTTCCGGGCGGAAGACGGCACATTTTGGGCGGGCACGCGGGAGGATCACCTTTGGCAGGTCGGCGAAAACGGGGCGATCAAGCAGGCTCGCACGATGGAAGGGCATGCCTCGCGCGACATCACGGCGCTGGCTCAGACAGCGGACGGAATGGTGTGGGCCGGCTCGCGCGAGGGCTTGCTGCGTTACGACGGCGAGGATCGGTTGGTCGCGGCCGGCGGTCCTGATGATGCGGTGCTGAGCCTGTTGGCGGATCAGGACGGGAGCTTGTGGGCCGGCACACAATCCAGCGGGCTCTGGCGGCGCGCGCCGGACGGTGTGTTCACGGCATTCCGGTCGTCCGACGGCTTGCCATCGGACACGGTGCGCATGCTGCACCGTGCAAATGACGGCTTGCTCTGGCTGGCCACGCCCAAGGGTTTGGCAACTGTCACGCGGGAAATGGGCGTGACGCATGTCGTGGACCGCACACTCGGTCTGCCGGATGACGACATCTGGCAGATGGTGGACGACAGGGCCGGTTCTCTCTGGATCGGGACGAGGTCGGCGATCTTTCGGATTTGCCAAGACAATCTGCTCAAAGCCTTGACCGTGCGCGCGTCTCCCCTGGCCGTTGTCTCGATCGGACGGAGCGACGGCTTGGAGGGAAAACTGACCGGCGGAGACCACCAAGGGCCGCTGGCCGTCGCCACAGCGGACGGACGCCTTTGGTTTGCGACGCATGCCGGTCTGGCGATGCTCGACCCCGCTACTTTGAATCTGGGCGAGCCCGGCGGGGACACCGTGATCGAAGAGATCTCGGCCTCGACCCTTTCAGGCGAACGGATCCGGCACCGGCTGGCGGAAACGCATTTTTATGGGACCCCAGCGAGGGATGCGCGGCACACGATCCGCCTGCCGGCCGGCAGCCGCGAGGTGTCTTTCAGGTTCACGGTACCGCTTTATACAGGCGTTGAAAATCTTCGCTTTCGCACGCGGCTGGAGGGTTTTGATACCGATTGGGGGGTGCCCTCGACGGAGCGCCGCACTCACTACGCCAAACTGCCTGCGGGCGCGTACCGGTTCCGCGTGATGGCGTCGAGCCAGTCCGGCGTGTGGCGGGAGGCGGCGTCTGGCATTTCGTTCAGCATCCGCGCTTTTTTCTGGCAAACGACGGGATTCCGGTTGTTCGTCGTTGTAGCGGCCTTGGCTGCGGCAGGCGCTTTGGCCGGATATGGGGTCCGTCGTCGCGGGCAGCAGCGGCTGCAAGCGGTACAGCGTCTGGCTCGGGAGCGTGAGCGCGAACTGGCGCGCGAGCAGGCGGTGGCGCGTGAGCGCGTCAGGATCGCGCGCGACATCCACGACGATCTGGGCGCAGGGCTGACTCAGATGGCCTTGCTCTCCGAACTGGGCCAGGGCGAGATCGGCCAGCCCGAGAAAGCGCGTGTCCGGATGGATCAGATTTTCAGCACCGCCAGCGGTCTCGCCAAGAGCCTCAACGAGATTGTCTGGGCGGTGAATCCCCAAAATGACACGCTCGACAGCGTGCTCACCTATCTGGGGGGATATGCGGACGAGTATCTGCGAGCGGCGGGACTGCGTTTCCGCAATGCGTTGCCGCAGGAAGTGCCGCCGCAACCGGTCACGTCGGCGGTGCGGCACCACCTCTTCTGCGCGGTGCGCGAAGCGCTGAATAACGTGATCAAACACGCGGGCGCGAGTGAGGTCTGGCTGGCGGCGGAGTTTGACGGGGGCCGGCTGTCCGTCGAGGTGCGCGATAACGGGAGCGGTTTTGATCCGTCCGCCGTGCGCCGCCGCGCGGGGCGTCATAACGGGCTGGTTAACATGCGCCGCCGCATGGAAGAGGTGCACGGCGGCTTCACGGTCGAGACGGCCCCGGGACGCGGCACCTGCCTGAGATTCAGCGTGTCGCTACATTTAGCGACATGACAGAAGGTGCCGGTGCAGGTATATTCAGACCATGCAAAGAGAGGGAAAAAGGTCGTGAAGCCGATTCCGGTCGCGATCGTCGAGGATGACGCGCGTGTCAGGGAGAGCCTTGCCGAGATCCTGGCTGGCGACGCGGGGTGCTGCTGCGCGGGCGCCTATGCCTCAGCCGAGGAGGCGTTCGAAGAGATGCCGCGCAAGCCGCCGCACGTGGCGTTGATGGACATCAACCTGCCGGGCATGGACGGGGTGACGCTGGTGCACAAACTGGCGCCGATGCTGCCGCAAACCCAGTTTCTGATGCTCTCCGTGCTGTCAGACGCCGACACCATCTTCCGCGCCTTGGCCGCGGGCGCGCACGGTTACCTGCTCAAGCCGGTGCGCGCGCGCCAGTTGCTGGAAGCGGTGCGCGATGTCTACGGCGGCGGCTCGCCGATCACCAGCAGCATCGCGCGCAAGATCGTGCACTCTTTCCGACAGTCTGAGGCAACATCTGTTCCTGAAAACGCGGCACGCGACGACTCGGCCGCACTCGGGCCCCGCGAACGGGAGATCTTGGATCTGCTGACCCGGGGCTTGGCCTACAAAGAGATCGCCGACACGCTTGCGATCAGCCGCAACACCGTCATGACTCTGGTGCAGCGCATTTACCAGAAGCTCCATGTCCACTCGCGCGGCGAGGCGGTCGCCAAATTTCTGGGGTTGTGACGCGCCTGGCTTCGCTGGTTTCAAGGTTTGATGATTGGGCCTTGGCAGCGGGGCGCGGCTTGGGTT
>JAQUEX010000174.1 GCA_028684935.1 Kiritimatiellia bacterium
TGTACGGGCTGCGCTATGAACTCGAATCGCGCTATGGGCCGGACGTGACCTACCTGCTTCAGGATCGTGTGCCGGAAACGAGCGATTACGTGCATGTGATCAACAAGCCGGATGTGGCGATGATGAAGGCCACGCCGCCCGTCGAAGCCGCGCGTTACATGAAAGAGGCGATTGATTTCCAGCGCCAAAACGCCGCGATTTTCTGGCACGGCCGTTATGTGGATAACCAAGGCTTCACCTTGACCGGCCGCGATCTCGTGGCCAAGGGCTTTGCCGCCGGTGACACGTTTGGCGTGGCCGTCTGGAATCCGTTTCAGAAAGACACACCGTTCACGCTGGAGGTGCCGGGGTATGCGCTGTTTTCAGCGTCCGAGCCGGGGCGGGATCGTGTCGAGCCGCTGTCGCCCATGCCCGCGAACACCGTGCGGCTGTTGCGTTGGAAGCGGAAATAAAGCGAACCAGCCCATGTCGTCACATGCGTACGGCGTAATCGGTTGGTGGCCGATGGATGCGGGTTGAGCGCGTGTTTTGTGCGGAGCGCCGGGGGCGCGGACGGCCCCGTCCGCGATGTGAAACCTTGCGCAAGGCAGACGCGCGTTCGGCGTTTCGACGGATGGCCCCGCGCGCCGTCCTAACAGCCGTTTCCGCGGACGGGGCCGTCCGCGCCCCCGGTCTTGCGCATCTTCTTCACCAGAAACGCAGGATCTTCGCGCACCCCGGCCTCCAACCGATTACGTAACGGGTGTTGAAATACGAACACGGTTGTCCTATTCTTGTTCTCCATACGCGCGTCCGGCCAATAGGGCCGGGCGGCGGAGTTTTTCAAAATCATCATACGGGGAGAGACAGCATGAGTCTGCAGGGAACAGTTTTTTCGCGACGGTCGTTTTTGGGCGGTGTGGCTGCTGCGGGTGCCGCGTCATGGTTGCCGGGCTGCCGGTCGGTCTGTTCGGGCAAGGGGCCTTGTTCGAAGTTCGGAGGGGTACAGGTCGGCGTGATCACCTACAGCTATCGCTCGATGCCCGACAAGAGTGCGGAAGCTGTGTTGGCGCAGGTGGTGGGCAGCGGTGTCAGCTCGATCGAGCTGATGGGGGATGTTGTCGAGAAATATGCGGGCGCGTCGCTGGAGAAGGTGGCGGAACTGCGCAAGATGTATGCGGACGCCGGGGTCGGCATCCACATCGTCAAGTTCGGCAATATCGGCGACAAGGGGTGCACGGACGAGCGGATCGCCTACTATTTCAACGTGGCCAAGGCGCTCGGTGCCAAAGCCATCACGCGCGAAATCTCGGAAGAGGCGGCCAAGCGCGTCGGGCCGATGGCGGATCAGCACGGCGTGAAGGTGGCGTTCCATAATCACACGCAGATCAACGCGATAACCTATGACGGCCCGATTCTTTCCTATGGCAAGAACCTAGCGATCAATCTCGACATCGGTCACTATGTGGCGGCGAACGAAGACTGCGTGCTGGCGGTCATCGAGAAGTACCACGACCGTATCTTCAGCCTGCATCTCAAGGATCGGAAGAACAAAGCGAATAAAGGCGCGAACATGCCGTTCGGGCAAGGCGACACGCCGGTTGTCGAGGCACTGCAACTGGTCAAGAAAAACAAGTGGCGCATCCACGCCGACATCGAACTGGAGTACCCGGTTCCGCAGGATTCCGACGCCGTGCGCGAAGTCGCCAAGTGCGTGCAGTATTGCAGGCAGGCGCTGGCCTGAACCGGCAATCCCGCGTGAAAGATGGTCAGCGGAGCCGGCTTGCCGGCTCCGCCTTTCCGCACTAAAAGCGATTGCGTGCGGTCTGCCGCCCGGACGGAGGCGCGTTCGCAAAATCAAGGGCCGAATTCGGATAATCGAGATTGCAGCGCATGCGGGGTCGGATGATAATGATCCCGATATGTTTGGTGTGTTTTTTGGGGGAGGTCGGCCGACATGCGCGAAACGTTTTTGGTTTTGGGGTTCATGGGGGCGGCTGCGTTCTGGTGCGCTGCGCAGCCTGGCGCAGCGGGGGCGGTTCAGGTCAATGCGGCCAGTGGCAAGCGGCTTTACACGTGCTACCGCTCGTTCTGGCCGGAGCTTGAGACAACGGCTGATTTCGGTCGGCTGGGCATCGACACCCGCTGCTTCTTTGCGGCCAATGCGATTAACTCGGCCGGCTTCGAGTACTGCAAGTATCCGCTGATCTGGCAGGGGGTCAAGAAGTACAACTTCGCCGCTTACGACAAACAGGTGGATGACCTGCTTGCCGCGAATCCTCGCGCCCGCCTGCTCTGCATGATCGACCTCAATACGCCTTACTGGCTGACGCGCAAGCTCGCCTATGACAGCTTTGACGTGATTTCGCACGCGGCCACGGATCCCCAATGGCTCAAGCTTACCACCGTGTGGATGCTCGATTTCATTGCCTACTCTGAGAAGAAGTACGGCGACCGCATCGATGCCTACATTCTTTCCGGAGGCGGCACCTCCGAGTGGTACGAGTACGACCGCGGCAAAAGCAGCCGCGTGAAAAATGCGGCGTGGCGCGCGTGGTGCAAACGGAACGGGTTTGTTTTCGGCGAGGATGTCCCACCGGAAAGTTCGCTGAGGAAAGCCGCGCACGAGAATGTCATTTACGATCCCGCTGCGGAGAACGACAAGATCCAATACTGGCGGTTCCACAATGAGGTGATCGCCGACGCGATTCTCCATTTCGCCAAGACCGCGCGCCCCGCGATCGGCAAGGAGAAGGAACTCGGTGTCTTCTTCGGCTACTACATGGTGAGCGATAACAAGCTGGTTTCCTTCGGCCATCTTGACTACGAACGCGTGATGGCCAGCCCGGATCTTGATTTCTTTATTAGCCCCGGGACCTATAACGACCGGATGATCGGCGGCGGGAGCGGGCCGCAGCTCGTGCAGGGCACGCTGCTGCGCCATGGCAAGCGGTATCTGCACGAGATCGATCACCGCACGCATGCGGTCGGCAACGGCTGGAAGACGCAGGCAGAAGACAACGCCGGGCTGACGCGCGAAGCGGCGTACGCGCTGGTCAACCACGCTTCACTCTGGTGGTTCGATATGTGGGGCGGCTGGTTCAACAAAGAGGAGACGCGTGGATTGATCGGTCGGATAACCGCCGTATCGGCGGCTTATGCGGATGACCGTTCGCCGTCCATCGCCGAGGTCCTGCTGGTCGCCGATCCGCAGAGCGCGTGTTACCTGAACGAAAAGATGCCTCACGCCTCGGCGATGGCCCACCGGTTCCGTGATCAAGTCAGCCGTACCGGTGCGCCGTATGATGTCTATTCCTTCAACGATTTGGCCGTGATCGACCTGTCGCGCTATAAGGCGGTCTTTCTGCCGGCCACGCTGCTGATCACGCCGGAGCGTGCGGACCTTCTGATGCGGCGCGTCCTGAAGAATGGCCGTACGGTGGTGTGGGCCTATGCCCCGGGAATCTGTGACGGCAAGAGCCTCGATATCGCACGTGTCAAGCAGTGGACGGGATCCGATTACAAAACGCCAGGCCCCGCGGCCGTGGCGATGGATGGCTGGACCTCGGTCTATGCCTTCGAGTACAAGACATTGACGCCGTTTGCGCTGCGCGAAATCATGCGGCGGGCGGGCGTTCACCTCTACGTGGAAGGCGAAAATCCGGTCTTTGCGAACGCCCGGCTGCTGGCGGTCCACTGCAAAGAGGGCGGCGAGAAAAAGATTTCGCTTCCGCAGTCGTGCAAAAAGGTCGTCGATGTGCTGACGGGAACGACGATCGCGGAGAACGCTACGTCATTCACATACCGGTTCGAGAAACCGGACACAGCGCTTTTTGAGTTGAAACGATGAGCCGAGGAGGGGCGTGCGTCTGCACGCCCGGATGTGCGGAACAGATAGAAGAGAGGATTCGACAGTGAACGAAAGATGGTTCCGTTTTGTGAGTCGCTTGGCGATCGGTGGTGTTCTCTGCGGTGGCGTGGCCGCGTGCGCATCCCTAGATGTGCTGCGGGGCCAGCCAGCGGCACGGGTCGTCACGTATCCGGGACCGGCTGAGGAAGTTTCGACGTCCGATTACCGGGTCGAGGTCAACGGCCGTCCGGTTGACGTGTACCGGGCGGAGTCTCAGTATTTTGATAAGAAGTACTATTTCGCGTCCTTCGATTTCTCGGGCGACGTGACCGTGCGGGTGACGTCGACGCAATCGTTGGCGCGCGTGAAGATCCTGCCTGAGCGTTTCGGCATTCAACCGAAGGTCGAAGGCCCGAACGCGCTGAGCTTTTCGGCGCGCCAGCCCTTCCGGATCGCGATCGAACGTGATGGCCGCAACAGCCCGTTGTTGGTGTTCGGCAACCCCTTGGAGACAAATCTGCCGCAGCCCGGAGACACGAACGTGGTCTATTTCGGGCCCGGTGTCCACAAGCCGGTCAAGGTCCGGCTGACGGACAACCAGACGCTCTATTTGGCGGGCGGGGCGGTGGTCAAGGGCTGCGTGGAGGCCAGAGGGTCGAATATCACGGTGCGTGGCCGGGGCATCCTCGACGGGAACGACTACCCGCATCTCAAAGGGCCTGCCGGTTTTATGCTGAATTTGGCTGGCTGCAGAAACCTGGTCGTCCGGGACGTGATCGTGCGGGGCCCCTGGACGTGGGCGGTTGTCCCGGCCGGCTGCGACGGAGTTCTGATCGACAATGTGAAGATCTGCGGATCGCGGGTGCTGAACGACGACGGCATCGACGTGGTCAACTCGCGCGATGTCACAGTCCGCAACTGTTTCATTCGGACGCAAGATGACTGTATCGCGGTCAAGGGGCTCGACGGATGGGGACGGAAGCCGTGCGAAAAAATGGTGATCGAATCCTGCGAATTCTGGACAGACCGGGCGAATATATTCCGGATCGGGTACGAGTGCGAAGCGGCAGAGATGAGCGGCCTTGTCGCCCGTGATATCGACGTGCTTCACTACAGCATGAACTATCGTCCCCCCGAGGCGTTTTGGTGTAACACCGTCTTTTTCCTGCAGCCCAGCGGCGACATGCCGATGCGGGACCTGCGCTTTGAAAACATCCGGATCCACGCGGACGATTACCAGACCGTGCTGGTTTTGGCCAAGCCGATGGTCTGCGGAGTGGGCGGTCGGAAGTATACCGCTTCCGGGCGCCTTTCGGCGTGTGTGTTCAAGGACATCGAGGTGACGGGGAATGCGGAGCGCTTCGGGGGCGAGATGTGCGTCGTGGGGGCCGATGAACGACGCAATGTGGAGGACGTGACGTTCGAAAATGTGCGGCTCTTCGGAAACCCGGTGAGTGAAAAGTCGGCGGCGGTTACGGTCGGCGCGCACACGCGGAACATCCGGTTCCTTTCAAAGTAACGCGGTGCTGAACAGGAGAGGGGGGCGTCATGAACAAGTGGAAAGTGGCTGCGGTGGGCGTGTGTCTCATCGCTGCCGGCGCGTGTGCGGACAGCGCTTCACGTTTTGTCAATACGGTGAGCGGGGTGTCGAACGCGGTTCCGCCCGGCTACGTGCCGCCGTTGGTCAGCAACGGCAGCCTTTGCACGCTGATCGACTATCTGGGCGGCCAGATGCAGAACAGTTATGTGAAAATGACGCCGACAATCTTTTGGGCCGGGCGCCGCTACGGGCCGCCCAAAGACCAACTCATCCCGTTCGGGCACTTCGAAACCGAGGTCGAGGCGGCTGGGGAAAAGCTGTCGGTGCCGGCGCGGTGGACGCAGACGCTCGACACGGAATCGGCGCACGTGAGTTGCCGGAATGCGTACGACAACGGACTGACGGTCGAAACGGACGTCTTCTGCCCGTTCGCGGGCGATCTGGTTGTCGTCAGGAAGCGTGTCTCCTCTGGGGCCTCCTCCGTCACCTCGGCGCGGCTGACCTTTACGTATCGCTTTACGCCGGGCAATGAGAACAAACCGCCGCGTCGCGTGACGTGTGCCTCAGCGTGGAACGACGCCGGCCGGCGCGCGGAGTTCCGATTCCAGGCAGACGCGCATCGCCCGTGCGAAGGGCTCGCCGCGGTTTTCGCCGATCAGCCGGTCACGGCCGCAGTGAACGGGCAGACTGCCGCGCTGAGCGCCGATCTCGCGCTCGGGGGCGGCAAGCCCGCCGAGGTGACTTTCTGCCTGCTCTTCGCGGATTCGCTGGACGGCAAGGACTATGCGGCGCGTCTCCAGAACCTGCAGGAGCGTGTGCTGAGCGAGGGTTTTGACGGTCTCTTTGCCGCGCACCGCAAGTCCTGGGGTGACTATCGGGGCGAGTCTTACGTGCGACTGCCGGACGCAAAACTGGAGCGCGCGTACAACACCGCGCAATACCATCTGCGGGCCAACGCGACCCGGTGGTCGTTCCCCGTCGGCATTTTCAACACGCACTGGGCGGGCCGTTTTTTCGGCTGGGACGAGATGTTCTGCTATCAGGCGCTGGTCAGTAGCAACCACCGCGACATCGCGCGGCGCGGTCCCGAGTTCCGCTACGCCGGGCTCAAGGTCGCGCTCTCCCGCGCGGCGCACTACGGGAAACCGGGCCTGTTCGGCGCGCGCTATCCGTGGGAGACGCTGGAGGATTCGACTGAGGCCTCGCCGCCCGGCTTCTGGATGGAACACGTCTTCCACATGTCCAACATCGCGTTGGCGGCGTGGTACCAGTACCTCTACACGGAGGACCCGGCGTATCTGGAAAACACCGGCTACCCGGTGATCAGGGAATGCGCGCGATTCTTTTTCGCCAATATGGTCTACGACCTGCCGGACGGCCGTGTGGTCATCGGCAAATGCACGGACCTGGAGCGGCTCGGTCCGGCGAAGTTCAACCCCTTCATGACCTCATGCGGCGCGATCTACACGCTGGAGGCGGCGTCGCGTGCGGCGTCGCTGCTCAAGATGGATGAGACGGAAGCGGCCGCGTGGACACGGACGGCCGCGAAACTGCGCGAG
>JAQUEX010000175.1 GCA_028684935.1 Kiritimatiellia bacterium
CGGAATCCCGCGCCGGACGTATTCGGAGGAGCCATGAAGACAACGCATGACACGGTCGTGATTCTCGATTTCGGCGCCATCAACAGCCAGGCCGCCGCCAAGATTGTTCGTTCGCTTAACGTGTATTGCGAAGTGCTGCCTTGCACCGCCTCGGCCGAGCGGATCGCCGCGCTGTCCCCCAAAGCGCTGATCCTGCAGCGCGGCGCGGCCTGCGGCGACGCGACGCTGGGACGTACGCCCGCCGCCGACCCCGCCGCGTTCGGCGTGCCGGTCCTCGATCTGAACGGCCTGCCGTGCGACGCGGCGACGATCGAGCCCTTCCTGCTCGCGCAGTGCGCGTTGCGGCAGGACTGGACGACCGACGCTTTCATCGCGGACGCGATCGCCGGCATCCGCGAGACGGTCGGCGACCGCAACGTGCTGCTGGCCATGTCGGGCGGCGTCGACTCCTCGGTCTGCGCGGTGCTGGTTCACCGGGCGGTCGGCGAGCAGCTCACGTGTGTCTTTGTCGACCACGGCCTGATGCGCAAGGATGAGCCCGAGGAGGTGTGCCGGGTTTTCCGCGACGGCTTCGGTATCGCGCTGCGCCACATCAACGCCGAAGCCCGCTTCCTGGGCAAGCTGGCCGGCGTCACCGATCCTGAACGCAAGCGCATGATCATCGGCGAGGAGTTCATCCGCGTGTTTGAAGAAGAGGCGCGCGCCGCCGGCGAGCCTGATTTTCTGGTGCAGGGCACGATCTATCCCGATATCATCGAGAGCGGCTGGGACGGCGGCAAGCCGGTCAAGGCCCACCACAATGTCGGCGGCCTGCCCAAGAACATTGACTTCAAGGGGCTGGTGGAGCCGATCAAATACCTGTTCAAGGACGAGGTCCGCCAGGTCGCGCTGGCGCTGGGCATCCCCGCCGCGATCGCCATGCGCCAACCGTTCCCCGGCCCCGGCCTGGGCGTACGCTGCATCGGCGAGCTGACCAAGGAGAAGCTCGACATCCTGCGCGAGGTCGACGCGATCTTCCGCCAGGCGATCGTCGACAACCGGCTTGAGGAGCAGGCCAGCCAGTACTTCGCGGTGCTGACCGGCAACCGGTCGGTCGGCGTGTCCGATGACGCCCGCACCTACGCCTACACCGTCGCGCTGCGCGCGGTGCGCACCTCGGACTTCATGACGGCGCGGTTTGTCAAGATTCCGATGGACATCCTTGAGGCGGTCTCAGAGCGGATCACCGCCAACGTGCCGCAGGTGAACCGCGTGGTGTATGACATCACCAGCAAGCCGCCGGCCACCATCGAGTGGGAATAGGGTGCGCTTCAACGCCTAAATCCTAATTTCTTCTTGGGCCGCCTCCTGCTCGCGCTGGAGGCGTTCCAGGTCGGAGGCGTCGCGCTCCCACTCTTCGGAAAACACCTCAAGCTGGTCCTGCACCACCTTGAGCCGTTTGTTCGTCGCCGCGAAATCCGTGTCCGGCTTGGGGTTGAAGAGCACTTCGGAGAGCGTCTCCAGTTCAGCTTCCAACTCGGTGATGCGCGCCTCGGCTTTGGCGACCTTCTCTTTCAGCGTGCGGATCTGCGGCTGCAGTTTGGCCCGCGCCTGGGCTCGGGCGCGCCGCAGCTCCTTGGCGCTGGCCGGCGCGGCGGCATTTTCTGCCGGAGCGGCCGCTGCAGACGCGGCGGACTGTGGCGCTGCGTCGCGGTTCTCCCCGGCGGTTTTTTCGCGATAATATTCGTATCCGCCCGGAAAGCGCCGCACACCGGCCGGCGATATTTCGATGATCGAGGTGACCGTGTTGCGCACAAATTCGATATCGTGACTCACGAGGCAGATCGTGCCGTCATAAGCCCGGATCGCCTTTTCCAGCGTGGCGCGTCCTTCCAGATCGAGATGCGTGGTCGGCTCATCCAGCAGCATGAAATTCGGCGGCGCGAGAAACAGGCGCAAAAAAGCCAGGCGGATCTTCTCGCCGCCGCTCAGCACGCCGGCGGGCTTGCCGATGTCGTCCGCCGAAAAGCCGAAAGCGCCGAGCTGTGAACGCAGTTCGCGCTCGGTTGCCTGGGGCTTACACCGCTTGGCGCATTCGAAGACTGAGACCTCAGCGGGCACGGTTTCGGAAAACTCCTGCGACAGGTACCCCGGCATCACTTTGTGGCCCAGCGTGCACAGGCCCGATGTGGGGGCTCGCACGCCGGCCATGATGCGCAGGAGCGTGGTTTTGCCCATGCCGTTGTAGCCCACGATCGCGACTTTGTCACCGCGCGCGATCGAGAGGTTGACATCGTGCAGCACATTGCGCAGGCCGTCATAAGAAAAGAAGACCTGTTCCAGCCGCACGATCTCGGCCCCGGCATGCGGTGCCGGCGCCAGGCGCAGAAACCCGGCGGCCAGGCTGCGCTTGGGCAGCACGATCGCTTCATCGTCCAGGCGTTCGATCATCTTCATGCGGCTCTGGGCCTGCGTGGATTTTGAGCTGGTCGCCTTGAACCGTTCGACAAAGCGTTCCAACTGATCGCGCCGCCGGTCCTGATTCTCCTTGGCGGCGAGCAGGTTCGCATGGCGGATTTCGCGCTCGCGCAGATAAAAATCCAGATCGCCGTTATAGCGCGTGGCCGTGTTCGCGTCCACCTCGACGGTCGTGCTGGTCAGCGTGCGCAGCAGATAGCGGTCGTGCGAAATCAGCACCAGCGTGCCGTCGTACACGCGCAGGAAGCGCTGCAGCCACTCCACAGCCGGCAGATCCAGATAGTTGGAGGGTTCGTCCAGCAGCAGCAGATCCGGTTTTGAGGCCAGCACGCGCGAGAGTTCTGCGCGCATCTGCCAGCCGCCGCTGAAACTCGCGAAGGGCTTGTCGAACTCCTCGACCGCAAAGCCGAGACCGCCGAGCGAGACCTTGACGCGGGTCTCGATCTCGTAGCCGCCGAGATGCTCGAACGCGGTCTGCACCTCGCCCAGCCGGGCCAGCAGCCGCACGCGCTCGGATTCCTGCGGCGCTTCGGACAGCGACACCCCCAGCGCGTGCAGCTCATGCTCCATCTCCGCCAGGCCGGGGATCCCGCGCAACGCATATTCAATCAGCGTTTCGGTGTCGGACTCCGCCTTGAGATGCTGGCGGATATGTCCGATGCGCGGCGTCTGCTCGATGACGACCTCGCCGGCGTCGGCGTCCGCCTCGCCCAGGATCAGGCGGAAGAGCGTGGACTTGCCGGAACCGTTAGGGCCGACGATCCCGATCCGTTCGCCGGCATTGATGCGGAAACTGACATCGCCGAGGACCTGCTGCGTGCCGTAATGCACGCCGATATTACGAAATTCAATCACGGGCGCGTATGATGCTAAAAAGCGGCGCGTCTGACAATCAAAGAAAAGACCGCGGCCCGGACATTCCGCGCCTTGTCCGCCCCGGCCATTTATACTACACTGCTGCCCATGGATCGTCTCGCGTATTTGACACGGCGGCTGTTGTTGGTGATCCCCACTTTTCTGGGCATCACGGTGATATGTTTCGCCCTGACCCGCCTCTTGCCGGGCGGGCCGGTTGACATCCAGCTCATGAAGATGCGCAACATCGGCGGCGGCGGCGACCAGTCGGCGGCGCAGGTGACGCAGGTGACCGAGGAGTACCGGCAGGAACTGAACCGCCAGTTCGGCTTCGACCGGCCGCTGCACACGCAGTACCTCGACTGGCTGATCAACCAGCGCATGGGCATGCGCATCGCCTCGTACGACTATCCCAACCGCACCGCCTGGCAGTTGATCGCCTCGCGCATTCCGGTCTCGCTCTGGTTCGGCATCACCAGTTTTGTGTTGAGCTATCTGATCTGCATCCCGCTCGGCATCGCCAAAGCGCTGCGCCACCGCCAGACCTTTGATGCCGTCTCCAGCCTCGTGGTCTTTGCCGGCTACGCGATCCCCGCTTTCGCGTTGGGCATGGTGCTCAAGATGCTGCTCTGCGGCACGGTGGAGGGACTCGGCGACCTCTTCCCGCTGGGCGGCTTTGAGTCTGATTTCCCGGGACCGGTGCCGCTCGGCACGCGGCTCGCCGACCGTGCGTGGCACATGGCGCTGCCGGTCGCCTGCTACGTGGCCGGCAACTTCGCCGTGCTGACCCTGATCATGAAGAACTCCCTGCTGGACCAGATCGCCAGCGACTATGTGCGCACCGTCCTGGCCAAGGGAGCCACGCGCCGCCGCGCCATCTGGGGCCACGCTTTCCGGAATGCCCTGATTCCGGTCGCGACCGGTTTCGGCTCGATTCTCGGCATGCTCTTCGCCGGCTCCATCATCATCGAAAGCATTTTTGAGATCCCGGGGATGGGGCGCCTGAGCTGGGACGCGCTGGTCGGCCGCGACTACGCGGTCTTTCTGGCCCTGCTGGCGCTGACATCGGTCATGCAGCTCGCCGGCAACCTGCTATCAGATTTCTGCTACCTGTTGATCGACCCCCGTATCCACTTTGGCACGTCATGAATCTGAGCCGAACATTTCGTTTCTCGCCGCTCACGCAAAAACGGCTGCGCAACTTTCTGCGCATCCGGCGCGCGCGCGTGGCGCTGATCCTGCTCGGCGCGCTCTTCGCCGTCAGCCTGGCCGCCGACTTGCTCTGCAACAGCCGCCCGCTCTTCCTGCGCGTCAACGGCCGTGTCTTCTTTCCCTTCGTGCGGCAACTGACGCAGCGCGACCTGCTGGGCGAGGAGGCGGAAGCCACCCCGGTCAATTATCCCGCCTTCATCGCGTCGCCGGCCTTCTCTTCCAACCGCGCCAACCGCGTGGTCTGGGCGCCGGTGCCGTACAGCCCCGGCGATGTGGTGAATGCCGCGACCCTGCGCCATGCGCGCACGGTTAAGGTTTCTGTCGTGCCCGACGTCCACGCCGGACGCATCAACCTGCTGCGCGACGGCACGATCGCGCGGCCGCAAAGCGTGGCCCCGTTTTTTCCGGATGTGGCGAGAGTCGCCGGCACGCGCCTTGACACGCAGTGGCGCCTGACCGAGGCACTGCGCAGCGCGCTGGCTCGGCGGTTCGAGGGACACGCCGCCCCGCAAGAGCACTTCGAGCTGACGCATGCCGCCGTGCCCGGCCTGACCGCCCGCGTGACGGTGCCGGAACGTGCCGCGCGCCCTGCGCCGCCGCCATCGGTGCGCCTGATGTTCCGTCAGACGCAGCCCCCCGACAACCCCCTGCAACTGCGTTTCCGACGGTTGCCCGACGGCTCGCTCGCCGCCGTCGACCGGCGCGCGTGGCGTCACGTGCCGGACGCCCACCGCCCCGACATCCTGCGCCTGGCCGACGAGGCCTTCAGCGGCACCGCGCCCTCCGCCACGATCGACTGGAAAGGGCGCAAGGCGGCTGTGGCCTGCGCCCTGAATGAGATCGCCTGGCCCTACCCGCCGGTGCGCGGACACTGGATGGGCATCGATGCCGCCGGCCGCGACGTGCTGGCGCGCGTCCTTTACGGGATGCGCATCGCGATGATCTTCGGCCTGCTGCTCGCCTTCTGGGCCATGTTCTTCGGATTGACGCTCGGCGCGATTCAGGGCTATTTCGGCGGATGGCTCGACATCGCGGGTCAGCGTCTGACGGAAATCTGGAGCGCCCTGCCCTTCCTGTACGTCATGATCTTCATCGGCGCGGCCCTCGGCCGCAGCTTCCTGATCCTGCTCGTCTGCTACAGCCTTTTTAACTGGATCGGCATCTCTTACTACATGCGCGCCGAATTCCTGCGCCTGCGCAGCCGCACCTTTGTGGAGGCGGCGCGCTGCCAAGGCCTTTCCGCGCGGCGGATTATTTTCGCCCATATCCTGCCGAATGCCCTCACGCCGCTCATCACGCTGTTTCCGTTCAGCCTGATCGGCGCGATCGGCTCGCTGGCGGCCTTGGACTTCCTGGGTTTCGGCCTGCCGCCGCTCACGCCGAGTTGGGGCGAACTGCTTCAGCAGGCGCAGCAGTTCCGCTGGGCGTGGTGGCTGATCCTTTTCCCCTCGCTCGCGCTCTTCACCGTGATGCTGTTGACGGTGCTGGTCGGCGAGGGCCTGCGCGACGCCTTCGATCCGCGCCAACACGCGAAGATGGAATAACGATGCTGCTCGAACTTTCAGACCTGCAGATCCAGTTCGAAACCGAGGGCCAGGTGACCCGCGCCGTCGACGGCGTGTCGTTCACGCTCGACCGCGGCCAGGTGCTCGGACTGGTCGGCGAATCGGGCTGCGGCAAATCCGTGAGCGCCATGAGCATTCCGCGGCTGCTGCCGATGCCGCCGGCCCGCATCACGCGCGGCAACGTCCGCTTCGACGGCCGCGAGCTGCTCACCCTGCCGTTGCAGGAGCTGCGCCGGCTGCGCGGCGCGCGCATCGGCGTGATCTTCCAAGACGCCCTCACCTCCCTTTCACCGCTTCACCGCATCGGCCGCCAGCTTGCGGAGGTCCTCCTGCTGCACCGCGACCTCTCGGCTGCGGCCGCGCGCGACACCGCGCGCGACTGGCTGGGCCGCGTCGGCATCCCCGATCCTGACGCCTGCCTGTCGACCTACCCGCATGAACTTTCCGGCGGCATGCAGCAGCGCGTGATGATCGCCATGGGCTTGATCCTTGAGCCCGACCTCGTGATCGCCGACGAACCCACCACCGCGCTCGACGTGACGATCCAAGCGCAGGTGCTGAATCTGATGCGCCGCCTCCACCGGCAAAACACCGGCCTGCTCCTGATCACGCACGACATGGGCGTGGTTTCACAGATGGCCACCCGCATCGCGGTCATGTATGCCGGACAGCTCGTGGAGCAGGCCGATGCGGCGAGCTTTTTCGCAACGCCGCGCCACCCGTACTCGATCGCGCTGCTGGAGGCGATGCCCTCCGCCGCCACGCGCGGCCGTCGGCTCAAAGCCATTCCCGGGCAGGTTCCGTCGGCCGGACACTTCCCGTCGGG
>JAQUEX010000176.1:0-5492 GCA_028684935.1 Kiritimatiellia bacterium
GCCTCTGCGGCGGTCTCGGCGAGACCGCCCTACCGGCTGCAAGACCTGATCGGTTGAGAGACAGAAGCAAGAAGGATGCGTGACCGGAACTGGAAACCCGAAACCATAAACCTCAACGGCAAGTGAATCGGGGATGCGCCCCTGCGAGGGGGCTCCAATAATAAGCTCGCTCTCTCTTTTCGCATCAGGTAAAAAAGTTTCACTGTAAGCGAACCTTTTGCGTTGCATCGGCTACATACTTGGTAGAGAGTCATGGCATGAAGGCCCCGCGAGCCCCCAACGAGCTGGTCCATCGCCTGAAACAGGGTGGCGATGAGGAGACTGTTCGGCATTTTGTCGAACGGTACGGACCGCGTTTACTCGCCGCCGCCACGCTGCTGTGCGGTAACGCGACAGATGCTCAGGACCTGATGATCGACACCCTGCAGCACGCCGTGCGCGCGATTCATTCCTTCCGCGAGGAGTCCTCGTTTTTCTCTTGGCTTTACGGCATCCTGTTCAATCTGAACCGCGCGGTGTGGCGCAAACGCTCGCGCCATCCGTTGGTCTACACCGACACCCTGCCCGACATGCCGGCCGACGGACCGGCGGTGGGCAGCGGGCTGGACGCCGCCGCCGCCGCCGACGGTCTGGCGGCCGCCGTCCGCCAGCTCTCCGAACCGCTCCAGGCCGTAGTGCTGCTCCGATACTATGGCGAGATGAGCATCGCGGAGGTGGCCGAGACCCTGAAGATCAGCCCGGGCACCGTGAAGTCCCGTCTGTTCAGCGCCACCCTCAAGCTGCGCGAGCTGCTGCCGGAGGAACTGCGCCCTTAAAAAAGTTTCCCCACTGATCGAACCTTTGCGGCGCGATCGGCAACTGACTGAATAGAGCGACCCTTATGACTTGCGAAGCGTGCCAACTTGCCTGTTACGACCTGCTGGACCAGAGCCTGAGCGCAAAGGACGAGCGCGAGGTGCTGGCGCATGTCGAGCAGTGTCCAGCCTGCCGCGCCTTTCTGGAAGCGGAGGGCGGACGCATGCGCACGTGGCCGCGCCTGCTGAGCGTCGCCACGCGGCGCGCGGTGATGGCCGACGATGTGTCCGAGCGGGTGGCGCATGTGCTGGAGGTGTCGCGCGGCCGCGCCATGCGCCAACGGGTGGGAACCTTTTTCCGCCTGCCGTCCCATTGGTACGCGCTGGCCGCCTCGCTGCTGGCGCTGGCCAGCATGGTCGGTACGGCGGCGCTGTTGGGCGAACGTATTGTCTGCGACGGACTCGCATTCGGCCCCGACGCCGTGCAGGTCGACGAGCTGCCGGCCGTCCGGCTGGTCAGCCAGAAAAAAACGCAAGGGGCCGAGATCCCGACGGCCCTGCCGGGCGCGCTGGCGCTGGCGTCGGGCGAACTCGTGGTCCGGCTGTCGACCGGCGTGGAGCTGACGGTGCTGGGACCGGCTAAATTGACGGTGCAGACCGGCATGCAGGTCTCCCTGGAGCAGGGCCGGCTGCTGGCCCGCGTTCCGCACTGGGCGACGGGTTTCACCGTGTTGACGCGCGAGCTGGAGATTTATGATCTAGGCACGGTCTTCGGCGTGTCGGCAGATGACGAGGGCTCCGAGACCTTTGTGTTCAAGGGTAACATTCAGGTGAACGAGGCCGGCGAGTGGGGTCCGGGCAGCCACACCTCGGGCGCGGGCATCGGCATCTGCGCGTCCGGCGAAGGCGTGCGCGCGCGGTCCGGCGAGTCACCCGTGCCGTTCGACATGGACGGGCCCGATGCCGAGCGGCTGTTTGCGCCCTTCAAGGGCTGCGCCGCGCTCAAAGACCCGTTCGGCGCCATGCAGGCGGCACGCGAGATCGGCGACCGCTGGGCCGAGCGCTACATGCCGAGTTCGTATCGGCTGGCGCAAGACCGCAGCGCCGGAGGGCGCGAAGATACGGACACCGCGGTACGCAAGGCCTGCGCGGTTCCCGCGCCGTCTCGAGCTGCGACCGAAGAAGCCGTGCAACTCTACAACGCCGCCCCGGACCGCGGCCGCCGCCACTGGGACGCCGTCGAAGACTGGTTCTGCTACCAGAATTCGGGCGGCGGCGGCGCCGGCCGCCTGCCGGGCAGCAACGACACCGTGCGCATCAACGCCGCCACGCTCGCGGCGGAGGAGGGAAGCGCGTTGGTGATCGGCCCCGGCGTCCACGCCGAGTGCATGAGTTTCGCGAGCGCCTGGCTCGATTACCCCGGCACCGCCTGGCTGCGGCTGGAGGGCGGCTCGCTGACCAGCCGGACCACCACGGTGATCGGCATGGCCTATCCCGCGCTAGCCACGCTCGAGAGCGGCACGCTCGCCACCGGCACCGATCTCTTCATCGGCGGCTACGCGCCCTGCGGCCGGGGCATCGTGACCAACAACGGGGCCGCGCTCTCGGCCCTGCGGCTGCACCTGGGCCATGAGACCAACACCTACGGCCGGCTGATTCACAACGGCGGCGTGCTCGACTGCCGGGCGGGCAACAAGGACTCCTCTTTTCAGGTCGGCTTCAACGGCGGTGTCGGCGAGTTCGTGGCGCGCGCCAGTTTCATCACCTATGCCATGGGCATCGGCGGGCGGACCACGCCCGACCACCCGCCCGGCACCGGCACCGTCACCGTGCTCGAGGGCGCGGTCGGCGACGTCAACGGCCTGCTGCGCGTCCGCAACGGCAGCCTCGCGATGAGGGGCGGCACGATCCGTCTGCAGCGAACCCACGGCTATCCCACAAACCTGGTCGTGCACCAGGACGCCGACGCCTCCGGCTTCATCCGCGGCTGGGGACGGTTCACGGTCTCCGACACGACAAAGTCGATCCGCATGATTCATAACGGCGTGATCACAGCCGACGGCGAGGGCGTCGAACGCGATCTGGACTTCAACCTGATCGACGTCGTCAACCACGACTTGAAGACCGGCGGCGCCAGCGGCTGGTATGCGGTCAACAAGGGGCGCGTTCTCTTCCCGCGCACCCGCCAGGCCTTTGCGCCGGGCGAGACCGCTTGCTGGGGCGACCTCTCCTCCAAACCGGCGCCCGAACTGGTCAACAGCGCCGCGCTCAGCTTCACCGCGCCGGTGACCTGCGCCATCCGCGGCGGCTTCTGCGCGCCCGACCGGCGCGACATCCCCGCCTTCAGCACGCCCGCGCACCTGCGGCCGCTGGGCGTCTGGTGCATCGGCGCCTGCAGCGACACCGTCGCGTGGCGCAAGGCCGACTTCGCCGGCGTCTCGCTGACGTTCCGCTTTGACGACGCACAGCTCAAACCGACCGACAGCCGCGTGCGCCTCTACCGCCATGACGGCAAGGCGTGGCGCAAGGTCGGCGAGTGCGAGCCTCAGGGCGCCCGCTGGATTTCCACCGACGCGCCGCTCGCGGAGGCGACTGGCGGCGATTACAACATCGGCTGGTTCGCGGTCATGGCCGTGGAACAGAAAGGAACGGTCATCTCGGTTTTCTAGGCCGGAATTCACGAAGGCTGAATGGCGCTGTTTGGCATGACGAAGATAGTTACAAAAAAACCCTGAAAACAGGAGACAGGCATGACAGTGAAAACATCTGCGAAGCTCAGTTTCGCGGCACTGCTGTTGGCGGCTGCGTGCGCCCAGGCCGAGGAACTGTATTATTCGGCCACCGGCCCAGGCTACTACCCGTGGGATCATGTCGCGGGCTGGATCATCTACAACAGCGGCAATACCCCTTACGGTCAACTGCCGGGAACGAATGACAATGTGCGCATCAACGCCACGGCTCCCAAGGCGGAGAACGGCAACGCGCTGACCGTCACCAACGGCGTTTTTGCCGAGTGTAACATGTTCGCGGCCGGAGACCAGAATTACCCCGGCACCGCCTGGTTCCGTCTGGACGGGGGCAGCCTGACCTGCGCGTCCCATTTTGTGATCGGACGCTACTATCCCGGCCTGGCAACACTGGAGAGTGGCTCTCTATATTGCGAGCAAGGCGGTAATTTCTACATCGGCAGCATGACCGGGGGTTACGGCACGGTCACCAACAACGGCGCAACGGTCGATGTCGATCAACTCATCATCGCGAATAGTACCGCGCCGTCACGCAGTGTGCTCGTACACAACCACGGCAACCTGATGTTGCGCACAGATGCCACGATCGGCTACCGCAGCGGTGCGCTGGCGGAAATCAACGGCGGCGGCGTGTCGATCAGCGGGACATGCACAGTCGGGCGCGCGAGCGGCAGCAGCGGAACGCTGGTGTTGAACGGCGGCTCCATCACAGGAAAAACCTATGTCGTCGTCGGCGAGGCCGGTCAAGGCACGGCCGTGCTCACCGGCGGGAACCTCGGCCTCACTGGGGATTTCCGGATCGGCAACGCCTCGGGCGGAGCCGGCACCGTCACCAACACCGGCGCGGCGATCACCGCAGCCAACCTTCATGCGGGCTATCAGGCCGGCACCTTCGGGCGTCTGATCCACACCGGCGGCAGCATCAGCGCGGGAACCTATCTGCAGATCGGCCGCAACGGCGGGATCGGTGAATGCGAAATGGACGCGCCGTTCAGCGCCAAAATCATGATCATCGGAACCGGACTGGCGCCGACCCTCCCGGGGACCGGCACCGTCACGGTGGCTGAAAACGCCGTGGGATCTGTCAGCGAGTTCCTGCGCGTTAACAACGGCGACCTCTTCATGCGCGGCGGCCAGATCCATTTGCAGAACGTCGGCAATCCGAACCGAACCAACCTCTATGTGCGCACCGGCGAAGACCGGCGCGGCCTGATCCGTGGCTGGGGGTCATTCACCAATGTGGACGAGAGCATCACGTTGCGGATGATCAACAACGGGCAGATCATCGCCGATGGAGAAGGCGCCGAACGCGATCTCGATTTCAATCTGATCGCCGTCGTCAACAATGATATCCCTGTGGCATTTACCGACACCAATGGGTGGTATGCGGTCAACAAAGGACGCGTGCTGCTTCCGCGCACATCGCAAACTTTTGTATCAGGCCAGAACTATTGTCTAGGCGACTTATACACGAAACCGGTTCCAGAAATGGTCAACAGCGTCGGCTTTTCTTTTACCACCGACAAGTGGGCCATGATCAGGGGCGGCTTCTACGACGCAGGTCGCAGCGACATTCCGGCCGGTCTGCCAGCGCATCTGCGCCCGTTCGGGGTATGGCAGATCGGGGCGTTCAGCGAAAGAGTGAAGCTGACTAAGGTTTCGTTCTCCGGCGTGTCGCTGACCTTCCGCTACGACCATACCCGGCTCCGGCCGACGGACAGCAGCCTGCGCCTTTTCCGCCACGACGGGACGGCTTGGGTGCAGGTCGGTTCCGCCGCGCCCGGCGGCGACCCGCTGATCGCGACCGACGCCCCGCTCGCGCCGGTTGCCTCCGGCGACTATAACATCGGCTGGTTCGCTGTGATGGCCGTGGAAAACAACGGGACGATGATCTCCATCAACTAGCAATCAATACGTGGTCATCAAGAGGACATCCATCATGAAAAACTTC
>JAQUEX010000176.1:5592-6886 GCA_028684935.1 Kiritimatiellia bacterium
GTTGCCTCCGGCGACTATAACATCGGCTGGTTCGCTGTGATGGCCGTGGAAAACAACGGGACGATGATCTCCATCAACTAGCAATCAATACGTGGTCATCAAGAGGACATCCATCATGAAAAACTTCCTGCTAACGCTCTGCCTGATCGGTGGCGCGCTGAAGGCGAACGCGCAAGAAAGAGACGTGTATTATTCTAACCCGTCCACAGGTTACGGATCGTGGGACGTCGTCAGCAACTGGAGCATCTATGCTGCGTCTGGCGGCGGAAAGCTGAACCGGTTGCCCGGCGAAGATGACTACGTGAAAGTCAGCGCGAACACACTGGCCGTCGAGAATGGCCGCGCGCTGAGTGTCACCAGCGGCGTCCAGGCCGTCTGCCACTCTTTCGCCAGCGGTCAGAATGCTTTTGAGGGCAAAACAACGTGGTTCCGGCTGGACGGCGGCAACCTGACCTGTATGAACAACTTCATCATCGGCATGAACCATGCCGGCCTGGCCACGCTGGAGAGCGGCACCCTGCGGAACGAGTGGGAAAGCGGGGCTTTTTACAGCAGCGCTTCAGGCGGCGGGTCAGGCATCGTCACGAACAATGGCGCCGAGGTCAATTTCGAAAAGATTAGCATCGGTCGCGCGGCTAATGGTCAAGGCGCGTATGTGCAGAACGGCGGCAGCATCACGGGACGCACGGACATTTACGTCGGTGATATCAGCCGGGGATCCGCTGTGCTGAACGGCGGCACGGTGGGTGCCAATGGTCATTTCCATATCGGGAACGCTGCGGGCGGCGACGGCACCGTCACCAACAATGGCGCGGACATCACGTGCCAGCATCTCATTATGGGGTATGTGTCGGGCACCGCCGGACGGATGACGCACAACGGCGGGACATTAAACGCCAGAGAAACTTTGCAGGTCGGCAGGGCCGGCGGCGTCGGCGCGTTCGACGTCAACGCGGCTTTCACGACCCGCAATCTGATAATCGGCACCCGGATCAGCGACCCGGGGGTCAACGGCGCCGGCACAGTGACTGTGGCGGCAAGTTCCACCAATGTGGTGAACGGTTACCTGAAGGTTAACAACGGCGAGCTGGTCATGCGCGGCGGGACGCTGCAATTCAAGGTGAATGCCGTCACAAACGCATTGATCAACAGAGACAGCGAGGACGGCGTCGGCGTGATCCGCGGCTGGGGGAGTCTGGAAAAGCTCCCGAACGCAGACAGGAATCCTTGGATTGAGAACAGCGGCTTGGTCATCGCGGACGGAGAAGGCGAGGAACGCGATCTGAGTTTGCAT
>JAQUEX010000177.1 GCA_028684935.1 Kiritimatiellia bacterium
ACGCTCACGGGGCCGGCGCAGCGCGCCAGCGCGAGCGCCCCCGCGCCGCTCTTTGTCAGGCCGCCGACCGTGCGCAGGTCGGCGGCGATGCAGTTGGTGGTGGCGGCCGCGGCCGTGAGCGCGCCTTCGACGCGCAGGCGCCCCGCGCCCAGCAGCGTGTAGCCGTTGCCGGTGAAGGTGAGGTTGGTGGCGCTGACGTCGGCGGCGATCTCGACCAGCCCGCCGGCCGCGCTCTCGAAGGACGCCTCGGCCCCTGGAATCCAAGCGACGGCGTTGTCGCCCGCATCCAGCCAGTTGGGCGTGGCGGTGTCCCAGACCCCGCCCGCCGGGCCGTTCCAGCGTAGCAGCGGCGGCGCCGCAAAACCTTCCAACGCGCCCAGAACGAGCACCCATGACACGACGAACAGAACAGATGGAGCCGACCTCAACACTGACTTCATAAGACCCTCCTTGGCATAACCGATGGTACGTGACGGTGTCGTTAAGTATTTACTGTAGCAAGAGCAAGGTGCCGCGCGGCGTGAAGAAGTAGATCTGGGTGCGGTCGTCGCTGTAGCGCAGGCTGGCGTTCTCGGCGCCCTCGACGGTCCAGCCGCTCAGGTCGTCCGGCCCGTTGATCGCGGCCGGCGCGGCGAGCAGCAGCCCCTTGGCGGGCGGCATCAGTCCCGGCGTGAGCGAGGCGACCTGTACCATGCCGTGGGTCGGCACGTTGGCCGTGCCCGCGACGGTGACGGTGTCGCAAGCGCCGCCGGCGGCGTAGCGCCAGGCGATGCACGCGCCGGGCGCGAGCGTCAGGTCGCCGCCCACCGCCAGCGTGCCGCACGCAGCGGCGGTGCCGGCCTGCAGCCAGGCGTTGCTGGCGACGCTGACCGGCCCGCCCATCTGGCCGTGGCCGAAGAGTGTCGCGCCGGCCAGCACGCTGACCGGGCCGGATGTGATGCGTCCGCCCTCGGCCACGCCGCACGCACCGCCGCTGACCGTCAGCGCGCCGGTGGCGTCGCCGACGCCGGTGACGGTGAACGCGCCCGCGCCGCTCTTGATCAGGCCGCCGCTGCCGGTCACCGTGCCGTCGAACACGCAGTCGTCCGCAATGGAGAGCGTGGCGGATCCGTCCAAAGCGCCCGGCACCTCTTCATTGCTGAGTCCGTAGATGTGGTACCTGTCCGGGTTCGGGCAGGCGACGGTGATGTCCAGCCGGTCGTTCAGCGCGACGTAGCGGTAGGCGAGGTAGTTGTCGTTAAACGTGCCGGCCGGGCTGTCGGGATTGAACGAAATGGCGTCACTGATCGGGCCCGTGCCGTCCGGGTCGAAGGTGAAGGTCGTGTCGCGCGCCTTGCTGTCCTCCCATTTGCGGTGATAGAAACGCACTTCATACCACCTGCCGGTGGTCAGTCCGGTCAGGGCGAAGACAGAGGGCGCGTAGGGGCCGTTGTAACAGAAGTCGTTAATCAGGTTGTAGATGCCCTGGCTGGGCGGCACCCCGATGTTGCCGGTGTTGCCGCCGGAATGGGACGAGGATGCCGGTGCGTTGCTCCAGCTCTGACCGCAGAATGGACCGCTGACGGCCCGCTCTTTGTTGAAGGTGACGCCGTTCACGACCGCGAGCGCGGTGCTGCTGCCGAAGTCGATCAGGTGGGTGTAGCGTTTGTCGCGCGAAACGCCGCAGTCCGCGTCGCCGGTGATCTTGACAAAATGCGGTCCGTCCGTGGCGGCGTAATCGGCTGTTCCGGACAGTTCGAAAACACCTTCTCCAGAAATCGCGCCGAGCGTGACGCCGCCGAGCGGCACCCTGAGCGTCGCGCCGGCCGCGACGGCGGCTCCGCCCGGCAGGTCTGCGCCCTGCTCGAGCACAGCCGTTCCCGCCTGCACGGCCAATGGGACGGGCAACGCAATGGCGCCGCCGAAGCGCTGCGTGCCGTCACCGTCTTTGACCAACGTGCCGGACCCGGTGACGCTGCCCGTGAAGCGCGCGTCTGTCGCTGCGGCCGGAGCAACGGTGAGCACCGGCTCGGAGGTACTGGCGAGTTCTTCGTTGGAGAGCCCGTAGAGGTGGCATTTGTCTCTGTCGACGTGGGACACGACCCGGATCGCGAGGGTGCCGTCCGTGTCCGCCGTGTACCGGCAGCCCACCCAGCTCCGGCTGCCTCTCGCGCCGGTGTCGGGATTGTAGTAGAGGCTGCCCGCTTGGCGTGCGCCGGCCGTGAAGGTGAAGGTCGTGAAGCGCGTGTTGTCAGCAAAGTTACGGAAGTAGAGACGGCTCTCGTAGGCCTTGCCGGGCGTGAGTCCCGAGAGCGTGATCGTGAAGTCGCTGCTTCCGTAGATGAAATCCCACACCAGCCGGTCGATGCCCGAGCGTGTGCTGTCGTTCGGGGGGTCGTTCCATGCCCCGCCGGGCGGATTCACGGTCGACCAGGCGTAGCCTCCCGCGCTGCCGCTCATGCCGGCGGCGAGG
Source organism: Kiritimatiellia bacterium (assembly GCA_028684935.1). GTDB lineage: Bacteria > Verrucomicrobiota > Kiritimatiellia > RFP12 > UBA1067 > DUPH01. The sequence goes on from JAQUEX010000177.1 coordinate 2,453, forward strand.
AAGGCCACACCGTTGACCGTGGCGGGATTGCCGTTGGCGGGGAAGTCCAGCAGGTGGGTGTAAGTCTTGTCGGCGGAGAGGCCGCTATCGGCATCGTCGTTGAACGGCACCGCATAGACGTGGCCGCCGATGGCGAGGGTGCCGCCGCCGGCGAGCGCCCCGACCGTTTCCGCGCCGGCCAGCGCGAAGGTCGCGCCGTCCTGCACCGTGAGGCGCGCGGCATTGTCGAGCCGCTCGTCTGCGTCGAACCCCAAAATGCCGCCTTGGACATCCACGTCGCCGGCAAAGGCGTTGACCCCGCCGCCCGCAAGGCTCTGAAAGCCGCCGCCGCTCTTGGCGAACCCTGTGCCGGAGACGCCGGAAAGCGTACCGCCGAGCTGTGCGCCGCCGGCCGTGACGTGCGCGCGCAGCGGGGCATCGGCCGCCGGCAGCGCGAGCGCGCCGCCGCCCGCGAGCGCGCCGGTCTGCGAGTAGGGGGTCAGCCAGGCGTTCGGCAGCGCAACGGGCGAGGTCTGGCCGGGCAGGCGCACGCGCACGCGGATGCCGCCGCCGCCGCTCAGTTGGAAATAGCCGAGCACAATGTCGTGGCGTCCGGCCTCAAGGGTCACGGTGCCTTCCCGCCACGAGGCGTGCCACGCGTTGCGGGCGAGCACCTGACGTCCGTCAATGGCGAGCAGAAAACCGTCGTCACCGTAGCAGCCGAAGACATACGTGCCGCTGGCGGGCACGGTGATTGTGCCGCGCCACACGGCCTCGAAGTAGAAGGCCCGGCTGCCGCTTGACGTGTACGGGCCGGCGATGGCATACGGTGTGCCCACGCCGAAGTCGAAGAGGTTGCTGCTCGCGCCGCTGATCGCGGCGAAATTGGGCGTCAGCGACGCGAAGTGGCTCTCCATGCCGGACAGCGTCCAGAAGGCATTGGTGTTGGGCGTGACGTTGTAGAAGAAGCCGGTGAGGCCGTTCGTGACCGGTGCCGCGACGCGCAGCGTGCTGGCGGCGGCGAGGTCGGCGGCGGCAAAGAGTGTGGCCGAACGTGTCTCGAGCGTGCCGCCCTGGACCGCGATGCGCCCGGCAAGCGGCGAGACCGGCCCGTTCAGGCTCAGTATGCCGCTGCCGTCCTTGATCACGCGGGCGTCGGCGCCGCCCGTGATCATTCCGGCGAAGGTCGTGTCGGCGGCCTGATTGATCGTCAGCGCGGGCGCGGTGCCGGCCAGCGCCACGACGGACGAGGACGTGCCGATCAGGGTGCCGATGGCGGCATTGGTGGTGGTGAGCGCGCGCAGCACGGTGGCGTCGGCCAGGGCGGCCGTGCCGTTGAGCGCGGCGTTGCCCTGCAGTTCGAGCGTGCCTTGCGCGAGCGCAAGCGCGGCCGCGACGGCCGCGTCGGGGCCGAACACCAGTTGCGCGCCGTCCGCGGCCGTGACGGTCAGCCCGTCCGGGGCGGCGAGCGCGGTGTTCAGGGTGTGCGAGCCGGCGATCACGGAGACGGTCGAAGGCTCGCCGGCATGCGAGAAGGTCAGCCCGCCGCTGCCACCGAGGGTGTAGCCGTAGGTGTCGTTGTTGAAGAGCAGTCCGCCCACCGTGTGCGCGGCGCCGAGGGTGACGGTGGCGGCATTGGTGATGGCGAGGCCGAAGAGCGGGATCACGCTGTCGCCGTCAGGCGCGGCGCCGCTGTTCCAGTGGGCGCCGGTTTCCCAGTCGCCGCTGGCCTTGTCCGTCCAGACGGCCGCGACGCCGCCCGACGCGCCGGTGATGGTGAGGGTCACGCGACGGTTGACCGTATCGTTGGCGAAGACATAGCTCGCGCCGGCCTGCGGGTTGCCGACCGACAGCAGTGCCGTGTCGCCGCCGAGCGTACCTTCGTAGGTGAAGAGCGTGTAGGTGCCGGGCTCCGCAAAGACGAGGCCGGAGTTGGCGTAAAACAGGTTGACCACGGTGTTGCTGAGCGTCAGTCCGTCCGTGCCGGTCACACGGAGGATGTCGTTGACGCCGGCGCCGAAGTCGACGTCCAGCGCCGACGGTGCGGCGGGGTCGCCGAGCGCCAGCGAGGCGAGGGTCTGGTCACGCACGGTCCCGGTCGCGAAACGCAGGGATCGGCCGTGCAGGGCGAGCGCTGCGGTGGACGGGAAGTCGCCCTCGATGCGCAAGCCGGCGAGGCCAGAGACTGCGGGCGCGAAGGCTCCTGAGAAATCAGGGGCGAGGACCACGGAGTTGAGCGTGAGGGTGCCGTCAGCCGGGCCGGAGAGCGCGATGTTGCGGTGCAGCGTGAGGGTGCCGGCGAACATGGCCGAGCCGGCGGTCATGCCGAGCGTCACGCTGGCGCCCGCGTCGGCGACCTCGATATCGTGGCCGATCCAGCGGCCGTTGCCGGCCGCGGTCAGCGCGAGGCTGTCCGAAGCGGCGGTGCCGCTGTCACCGATCAGCAGCGCGTTGGTCAGCAGGTTGTAGCCGAGTGAGCCGCCGGTGCCGGCGTAGGTGCGGCCGTTGAAGGGATTGGACCAGTCGACCAGCGTGCCCCAGTCGTCCTCCAAAAGTGTCAGGGTGCCGTTCCGCAGCGTCGTCCTGCCCCGGTAGGCACGGTTTTTGTCGGTATCGGCGCCGGCTGAACGGATTTCGAGCGTGCCGGGGCCGGACTTGACGAGCGCGGTGGTGCTGTAGCCGCGGCTGTTGTTGACGAGCAGAAGCTGCCGGAGCGAAAGGGTGTCGCCGGCGCCGACGTCGAAGAGCGCTGTGTCGCCGGTGCCGTAGGTCCAGTTCGAGCAGGTCAGCGTCGTTCCGCCGCAGCGGGTGGCTAGGGCCGGGGTTCCCGAGCCCATCAGATTGACCGTGTTGCCGAACGAGAGCCCTCCTTGCGTGAGACAGAGGGCCGCCTCCTTGCCGAGCTGCGAGAAGAGATTGACTGTCAGGCTGGAGGGAAGCTGCGGGGTCTGTACGGTGCCGTCGTAAATGGTCGCCGCGGCCACGCGGTTGACGAAGGCGGGGAAGGTGACGGTGCCCGGACCGGTTTTGTAGAACGTGCCGTTGGAGGCAACTCCGAGGGCGTTCTCTTGGAAAGTCAATTGGCCCGCCACGTCGAGGGTCAGCGCGGCGCGCGCTTCGACCGGGGCCTTGACCGTCCAGGTGCCGGGCGCTTGGAGCGAGATCTTCGGGGCCGCGCCGCCGGAGCTGTTGGTGAGGATCACGGAGCCGCCCGCGAGCGTGGCGACGCCGTCGGCGGCGAGGCCCGAGGCCGCGAGGCCGCGTGCGAGGAACTCGCCAGCGAGGTCGTTGGTGGCGGCGGATCCATCGGCCGAGGGGAAGCGGATGAGGAGGTCCTGGCCGCCGCCTGCAGCGGGCGCCGAGCCGTCCGCCCAACGCGCCGCCTCGCTCCAAGGGCCTGCGCCGCTCCAGGCGTAGACGTTTTCCGGCGCGGAACAGGAAAGCGCGCCGCTGCCGGAGAAAATGCCCGAGGCGTGGGAAGAATTGAACGTGCCGCTGGCGGCGGAGCCGTTGATCGCCACGTAGAGGAGCGGCGCGTTGCCGGTGTGCGCCATGACCACGCTGGCGGCGTCAACGACCTTCAGGACTGAGTCGCCGCCCAAGGCGCGGCAGGCGTTTTCGGCGGCGGGGGCCGCGAAGCAGACGGCGTCGACCATGGTCGAGCGGTCGCCCCAGCCGCGTTCACCGCCGATGCCCAGGGTATGGCTGCCTGCGGCGAGCCAGAGCGCGCCGCTGGCGAAGCGGCCGGGGGCGGTTTGGGGACTTCGGTTGAGGAAAGTCGCGAGCGGGACGCCGTCCAGCGTCACGTAAACTTGATTTTCCTTGTTGTCGCTGCGCATCAGATAGGAGAAGACGATGCTGTAGAGGCCGTTATCGGAAACTGTCACGGTCTGCGCCACGGTGCCGCCGTACTGCAGGATCAGCATCTGAACGCCGTCCGGCGCGGTGCCGGCCGCGTTCCAGGGGTTGCTGTAGCCGGCGACGGGCGCGGTGTTCTGGCGGCCGACGTAGCTCGAGACAGTGGCGGTCCATCCGGCGGGAACGCTGTAGGACCAGCCCCCGCTTGCCAGTGCGGGCGTCTCGAAGCTGCCGTTGGCGATCAGGTTCGCGTTGGTGGCGGGGTCACCGAGCGTGACCAGCGCCGCGCCGGCCGCAACCGCGATCTCCGCGTCAGCGAAGAGCGAGCCGGAGGCGAGCAGGCTGCCGGCCAGCACGCTCACGGGGCCGGCGCAGCGCGCCAGCGCGAGCGCGCCCGCGCCGCTCTTCGTCAGGCCTCCGGCCGTACACAGGTCGGCCGCGATGCAGTTGGTGGTGGCGGCCGCGGCCGTGAGCGCGCCTTCGACGCGCAGGCGCCCCGCGCCCAGCAGCGTGTAGCCGTTGCCGGTGAAGGTGAGGTTGGTGGCGCTGACGTCGGCGGCGATCT
>JAQUEX010000178.1:0-1885 GCA_028684935.1 Kiritimatiellia bacterium
GGCGTTCCTGCCCAGGCGCTAAGCGCCACATGACGCCCCCCCCTTCTTCCCTTTCCTTCTTCTCCCCGCACCCCTCAATTTCTATACCCATTTACCCCCCCAAAAAAAGGCGTCTTCAAGACAGTTGGCTTGTTTAAAGAGGCGGAGGCCAAGAAACAACGTGTGACCTTTCCGATCCGCTGATCGCCCATGTTGCCAAGGCGAACGACTGCGACACCACGTTTCCCTTCGATAAAAAAACGTGCCGCCACCCGCTCTTCCGCCTGTTGCGTTAACCCGCCCCCGTGTCTCTAGCGCCCGGGCAGCAGCGAGAGGCGCACGCTCCCTTGTATCGGTGCGCCTGCCGGCAGAACGCGCTTTTCATTTTTGACGAAATCTTTCAAGAACTTCTCGCTGCCGCAGAGCCGGAACCATGTGAAGCCTCATCGGGTTCCGTTGCGGACGGCCGGCGTGTTGGTGGCGGCCGGCGTGTTGGTGGCGGCCGGCGCGTTGGTGGGCGCGGCGGCACGCGCCGGCACGGCCCCGCCCAGCGCCACCGGCTTAACGGTCAGGGATGAAGGCGGATCTGAAAGCCGCAACGGCTTACGGCCGCCGTCATCCGCCATTTCGGATTTTGCCGCCGCCTCGCGGTTCCGCGCCGGTTTCGCGGCAGGGGTCTCCGCGTGAGGCACGCCTTTCTTCTGCTCGGCAACCGCCGACTCGCGCGTCTTCATCAGCACCGGCAGCCGCGGCATGCCCAACGCATCCGCCGGCAAAGGCGGCTGCGCCACACGCCGCTCGCCGCGCGCCGCTTCGGCCGGCAGCTCGGGCTTGAAATCCGCCAGCGGCTCAGGCCGCTCGGCGGCCCGCGGCGGCAAGGGCGACAACACGGGGGGCGGCACCTCATCCTGCCGCTGAAACGTCATGCGCGTCACGACGCCTTCGCCCCGCTCCTCCCGCTGCATCCGCAACGCGGAAAACAGCACGAACACGCTCCCGAAAGAAAGGGCGAAGAGCGCCGCGCGCCGCAGCCAGCGCTGAAACGGCACACCGGCCCGCAGCGCGCCGCGCCGTGTGGCCGGCAGCGCCTGCGGCGCAAACCGCCGATCCCGCTCAAGCCCGTGCCGCAGCGGCACGAGAACGCCCGCCAGCTCGTCGCGGACCGCGCGGCACGCGGCGCACCGTTCCAGATGGCGCGTCATCTCGTCTTGCTCCGACGGCGGCAGGTCCCCCAGCAACCAGGCCGTTATTTTGTCTTCATGCGGACACATGGCCCGTCCCTCCTTCGCGGCGTTTGACCTCAGCCGCCAGCGCCTTGACGGCATGGTGCAGCAGGTTGCCGACGTACCCGCTCTTCTGCCCCGTGATCGTTGCGATCGCCTCGTAGTCCAATCCTTGTTGCAGGCGCAGCAGCACCACCTGGCGCTGCAGCGGGGTGAGCACCGGCAGACACGCCAGCACCAGCGTCTCGCGTTCGTCCGCGCCGGTGTCATAACAGAGTCCGTCATCGGTTTCGCAGGCCTGCTGACGGGCGAACCGCTCCAGCGTGCGGCGTCGGCTCTCTTCGGCGCGGATCAGGTCGACCGCCTCGTTATGGGTCACACGAAACAGCCAGTTGCGCACCTCGTCGCTCGGCCCGTCCGGCGGCGGCTCACGGCGGCTGAGCTTGACAAAGGCATTCTGCACCGCGTCCTGAGCCAGCGTGACATTGTTCAGCAACCTCGCCGCATAACGCAGCAAGGCCGCCTGAAAGGCGTTGATGGTCGCTTCAACGCCATCCGGTGTCTGGTGCTCTCCCTTCACGTTGATTCAGGATAGCATACCCCCTTGCTGGCCGCCATGCCTGACTCTGCGCGGCGCATGTCAGTTCTGTTGGGGAACCCCTCTCGTAATCTTAATCTTAATC
>JAQUEX010000178.1:1985-4038 GCA_028684935.1 Kiritimatiellia bacterium
TAATCTTAATCTTAATCCGCTCGTCGCCGGTTTTCGGCCTCATATTCGGCCGGCTCCTCATGCACGCGATCAAAGGAGGTGCTGCGGAACAAGCCCACCAGCATCGAGACGATAGGCACCCGTTTCCAAGAGGTCTCCAGCCCAAGCCACACATCGAATCGCCTCCTGATAAACGTCCGACTTCTCGTGATCGAAGTGCGCTTTCATGGATGCCGTCTACTCTGGTGAAAGCCTTCAACTCAAGAGCAAGATGAGGACAGAGCAAGATGGGGATTACGATTAGGATTAGGATTAGGAGACATCGGCACCAACAGAACTGCCATGCGCCCCTCTGCGCGGCGCGGCGTCGGGGCTACAGATTTTCGATATGCACCGGGACATCGCCTGTTTCAACCGCCGCGGCGAGAATCTCCGCTTCGGGCTTCACCGCCGCGACGCTCGTGGTCTGCAGCGAACGATAATAGACCATCAGTTGCAGCGCGGCCAGACAGGTGTCCATCACCGGACGGTCTGTGTGTGCATCGCCGTTCTCCCACCAGCCGATGTCGCACGGCTGACCCTCGTGATCCGTAACCGCGCCGGCCTCGATCCTCTGGGCCTTCACGTAGCGCGTCTGCATGTCGGCGTTCCAGGCCTCCCACACCTTGCCTCCCTCGTGGAACTTGCATTGCGTGACATAGTAAAAGTAATACTGCGCGGAACCGCCCGCGAAACGGCGCTCATCCTCCTTGCGCGCGTCGTCGGGATTGAAGACCGGCGCCCATGCAGACATCAGATCCATCGATTTCTTGGCCTCGGGCGCGCTGGCCGCGCCGAGCAGTTGCAGGCAGAGCGTCCCGACGCCCGTCAGGCCGCCTTTGCCCGGCCCGGTGTAGCCGAACCCGCCGTCCGGATGGGCATTGCGCTTGAATCCGCTGACCGCAAGCTTCATCGCCTTGTCCAAGCCTTCCACCTGCAGGCCGGCCAGTTTCGCGGTCTTCAGCGCCTGAACGCACCATCCCATGTACGAGGTGTCGTCACGATAGCGGCCGCTCTCTTTGTCCAACCCGGGATTCATGTGATAGGTCCAGCCGCCGGTCGGATGCTGCCCGCGAATGATCGGCGCGAGCGCTTTTTCGGCAGCGGCCTTGACGTTGGGATTGCGCGTCATGCCATACGCCTCGCAGAGCGCGTATGTCGCGATCGGATGTTCGTAGTTGCCGGGCGGCAGAATGCCGGTCTTCGCGTTCTGCACGCGCAGCAGATACTCGATGCCGCGCTGCACGGTCTCGCCGAATTCGGGCGACGCCCCGGGCTGCTCGCCGTGCGCAAGGAAGGTCAGCACGGCCAGCCCGGTCATCGCCACCTTGTTGCGCGGCCAGGAGCCGTCGGCCTGCTGCTGCCGTTTGAGCCAGCGCAAGGCGCGCATCACCGCCGCCTCGGTCTGATCGGCACCGTGAAACTTTTGCCGCAGGGCCAGACGCTGATCCCCGGTCCGGTTCGTCCCGTAAAGGCCTGTGAATGTCACCGGGCTCCTGTTTATAAGCACCGCGTTCAGCGGCTCCGTCTGCGCGAACTCGGTCTGGGCGGGCGGCGTGTCAACGGCGCCGACAACGGTCTGCGGGACATCCAGCGACACCTCGCCGTCCAACTCCTGCTTTCGCTCTGTGTTGTCTGTCAACGGTTTGAGCACCGTGTTATCGATGTCAACGTCAGGCAGGACGAAAGCCGTGATCATGTCCGCCGGCCTCGCGGCATCACCGGTCATCGCCAGCAACAGCGCGACGATGAGCGCCGGCAGCAGCAGCGCGGTCACCGGCGCCGACAGCCGCTGAAGTTCAATGCAGGCCTCCTTATAGGCGCGCGACTGGCGCGGCTGCCGCAGCCCGTTCACCAACATGAGCCACCGCCGCAGCGCGCCGGGCTCGCGATAGGCCTGCGCGCATGCCGCCTGTTTCTGAGGATACCGAGTGTCGTTTTTGTTCATGGCTGACCTCCTTGCAGGTGTTGTTCAACCTAGATACGGATCACAGGCCCTCACTCTTACTTTCTTTTGGTTATTTCGCGGCCCCTC
>JAQUEX010000178.1:4138-6772 GCA_028684935.1 Kiritimatiellia bacterium
GCGGCCCCTCAGCCTCGAATTGACGGCCTGCCGCGTTTCCCCCATAATCGGGCATGGATTACGAATCATGAAGCGATCGCAAACGATTCTTTGGGTGGCCACGCTGGCCGGCCTGGTCTTGGCCGGCGCGTGGCAGAGCCGTCGGCTGGCCCGCTACCGGCGCGACCACCTGCCGGAAGCCTTCACCGGCGCGGCGTCGGAGGTCCCCCCCGCTCTGACTTTTGTGATGGCGGGACTCGGCGGTTTCCGCGGCGTGGTCGCCGAGGTGCTCTGGTTCCGCGCCCACCGGCTGCAGGAGGCGGGACGTTACCTCGAACTCGTGCAGCTCGCCGACTGGCTGACGATGCTCGACCCTCACGCCTCCGAGGCCTGGGTCTACAACGCGTGGAACCTCGCCTACAATGTCAGCGTGATGATGGCGCGTCCCGAGGACCGCCTGCGCTGGGTGCAGAACGGCATCGCGCTGCTGCGCGACGAAGGCCTGCGCTTCAATCCGCGCGAGGCGCGCCTCTACCGCGAGCTGGCCTGGTTCTACCAGAACAAGGTCGGTGACGCGCTCGACACCGCGCACCTCGCCTACAAGTTCCACCTCGCCGGCCAGCTCGCGCCCTGCGTCAACGCCGATGGCACGCTGCGCGACACCCCGGAGAGCCGCACGCGCCTGGCCGGGCTGCGCCTGGATGCCGACCGCATGGCTGCCCTGGAGCGGCGCTTCGGCCCGCTCGACTGGCGCCTCGCCCATTCGCACGCGATCTACTGGGCGATCCAGGGCCTTGAACACGCCACCGGCCACGAACGCTTGATGTGCCGCCGCGCCGTTTACCAGCCGTTGCTGCTCAGCGTTTTCACCGGACGATTCTCCGGCGATCTCGCCGCGCAAAGCTGGCAGACCGCGCCGAACCCCGCGCTGGCCCTACCCGCGGCCGACTTCCTGGCCGAAACGTACCGCGAGTTTCCGTCCGCCAATATGCGGACCGTCGCCCTGCGCTTCCTGACACGCGCCACACGCGAGTTGCACCGGGCCGGACACACGGCGACCGCGCGGCAGCTCTTCGAACGGCTGCTCGCCCTGCTGCCGGCCGCCGCGCGGCCACCGTTATTTGAAGACGTGATCAAGGGATCGGAGAACGACCATGCGCCTCTTTAAGCGCCACATGCCCCTGCTTCTCGCGCTGCTGGCCACCACCGGCGTGCTGGCCGCCGCAGAACCGGCGGAAGAGTCCCGCCTGCTGGCCGCCTGCCAGACCCTGCGGCAGGTCCCGCTGAGCGCCCCCGATCTGCGGGTGCTGGCCGACTTCGCGCGCACCACCGAGCAAGCCCCGGACTTGCGCAGCCGCGCCATGGCCGCTTACGCCGCCGCCGTGCTCCTGCAGGGCAACACCAACACGTTTGCGCGCGCGCAGCAGGTGCACCGGACAACCTTCCCCGACGATGCGGCGCTGCTCCCCCTCACGGCCGAGCAGTACACGGCGGCATGCGCCGACTGCGGCGGCGGCGGGCGGCGCGCCGGCACCGCCTGCCCGGCCTGCCTGGGACGCGGACACATCTTCAAGCTGAGCCCGCTGGTCCACACGCACTACACGGCCCTGCTCGAAGACATCGCCGCGCGCTGCCGGGACAACGCCGACTTCGCCGCGCGTTTCCTTGAGGCTTCCCGCGAAACGCGCGACGACGCGCGCATCGAACGTCTGCATGCTCTCACCAATCAGTTCGCGCGGCGCCCGGACCTCGCGCCCGCGCTCGCCCTGCTCGATGACGGGCTCGCCAAACGCGCGGCCCGCCAGCTCGCGCAGGAGGAGCGCGAAGCCCGGCAGCGCGCCGAGCGCGAGGCCGCCGCCCTTCGGACGCTCGCGGAGGGGCCGGACCGCGCCCGCGCCATCCGCGCGCTGCGCGACCATCTGGCGGTGCACCCGAATGAGCCCGCCGCACTGGACTTGCAGGCCCTGCTCGAAGAGCTGGTGGCCAAGCAGGAGCGGCAGCGCCTGCTGCGAAACGTCTGGACCGCTCTGGCCCTGCTGCTGGGCATCCTGGCCGCAGTCCCGGTCCTGCGCTTTCTGCTGGTCCGCCAGCACGTGCGGAAGGTCGGGCCGCTGCCCGGCATGGACCGCATCGACAAGACCGCCTTCACCGACCCGCTGAGCCTGACAGCCGAAGACAGCCGCGCCCGCGTGAAGCGCAAGACCGCGCGCATCCCGCCGCCAGACAGCACCGGCTCCACCGATTAGACGATCAGCATGCAGTCCCCGTAGCTGAAGAAACGATACCGCTCGCGGACCGCCTCGCGGTAGGCCTCCAGGATCAGTTCGCGCCCGGCCAGCGCCGCGACCATCATGATCAGCGTCGACCGCGGCAGGTGGAAATTCGTGAGCATCACGTCGGTCGCCTGAAAGCGGTAAGGCGGATAGATGAAGATGGTGCTGGAGCCGGCGGTCGCGACCACCTTGCCGCCGTGCGCGGCCGCCACGCTCTCCAGCGTGCGCACGCTGGTGCTGCCGACCGCCACGACACGCCCGCCGCGCCCCCGGCAGTCGCGGATCGCGTCGACCGTCGCCTGCGGCACCGCATAGCGCTCGGCATCCATGCGGTGCGCCTCCACGGTGTCGGCCTTGACCGGCTTGAAGGTGCCCGGCCCCA
>JAQUEX010000018.1 GCA_028684935.1 Kiritimatiellia bacterium
CAATAGTCCGTCACACGGTCATGTTTTACACACAGACAGCATGCAGACCTTCGGCCACAGCGGCATTGAACTGTCGAAGGTCAGACGTCGCAAATACGTCTGCCTCCCATTCCGCGGCGCAGGCGAGATGCAGAGCGTCCATGGCCCGCAATGGGTTCTGCTCTAACATCTTGACGCTTCGGGCAACCACGGCGGTCGTGAGCTGTATGATGTCAGCGTCTCCGATATCAAGCGCCAACCGTTCTTTGGTTACCGCGTATTGCCGACGCGACAGGCTCCGCTCTCTGACCCGGCGGTTCATGGCGGAGATGATTTCCGGCAGACAAATGACGCTCAGCCCAAGATCGGATGCTCGCATGCAGAGCGCTTCCACCTCGTCGCTCCCGGCTTCTTCAAGAAACCGTTTTGCGAACGCGGACGAATCAAAGAACACCCGCATGTTCGCGGTCCTCCAAGATGGCGGTGGAGAGTCCAGCCCCTTTTACGGAGAGCCTCAGGGCCGGCGTTTTCCAAGAGGGCGTGTCGATCGCTCCGGCAGGCCCGAGAACAGCCACCTCCCGACCGTGCCGAATCACCACCACCGATTCGCCGCGTTCTGCCGCAGTAACGAACCCGGAGGCATTGTTTCTGAATTCTGTGAACGATACCGTTTTCATGAACACCCCTTTTTGTACACTACTGTACAGAACCGTCAGCAGCCTGTCAAGGTCTGGCAGCGCCTCGAACGCAATCGGTTGGTGGCCGGGGTGCGCGAAGGTTCCGCGTTTCGGATGAAAACGGAAGCAGGCGAGTCGGGAGCGCGGGCGTCCCCGCCCGCAGACCGTGGTGCGGGCGTCCCGCCAGCAACAACGTTTGTGCAAAAGACTGAGCTCCCCATGGCTTGGGTGCCAATCCGTGCATTTGTGTCGCGCGCGACCTTTCTCAGTGCGGGCGGGGACGCCCGCGCTCCCGACTACGCTTCGTTCAAAACACGCACTGAACTCGCATCCTCCGGCCACCAACCGATTACGCCTCGAACGGCAAGAGGATGAAAGGACCTAAGATGAAGATCACACGCCGTACCTGTCTCACACACGCCGCGCTGGCCGCGGCGATCTCCGCCCTGCCGCGTATCGGCCGCAGCGATGCAACCCCTTCGGCCAAACCCAAGGCGCGCATCAAGATCGGCCAGCTCGGGATCGGCCACAACCACGGCGCGGCCAAGATGGAGTCGTTCCTCAAGCTGAAGGACGACTACGAGGTGGTCGGCGTGGTCGAACCCGATGCGAAATGGCGCGAGAAACGAAAGAACGAGAAAGCGTACAAAGACCTGAAGTGGATGACCGAGGCGGAGCTGTTCGCGGTGCCGGGCCTCCGGCTCGTGTCGGTCGAGACCGACGTGCCCGACCTTACCGCCGCCGCGCTGCGCTGCGTCAGGGCGGGCTTCCATGTTCACCTCGACAAGCCCGGCGATCCCTCGTTCGCGCGCTTCAGCGAGCTGCTCGACGAGGCCGAGAAACGGCGGCTGGCCGTGCAGATGGCCTACATGTTCCGCGGCAATCCCGCCTTTCAGTTCTGCATCAAGGCGGTGAAGGAAGGGTTGCTCGGCCGGGTTTATGCGGTCCATGCCGAGATGAGCCGCGGACTGTGGGCGGACTATCTCAAATGGGTGTGCCAGTTCAAGGGCGGTAACACCTTCATCTTCGGCTCGCATCTGGTGGACCTGATCGTCTCCATGCTGGGCGAGCCGCAGCGCATCACGCCCTACCTGACGCGCACCGATCCCGCCTTTGAGAACGCCGACACCGGGCTGGTCGTGATGGAGTACCCGCGCTGCGTGGCCTCCATCCGCACCTCCGCCCTGGATCACGACGCGGAGAAACGCCGCCACCTGTGCGTCAGCGGCGACAAAGGCACCATCGAGATCCGTCCGCTGGAGCACCCCACCACGCTGCGGCTGTCGCTCAAAGAGGACCGCGCGCCTTACAAGAAGGGCACGCACACGCTTGAGTTCCCCGCCATGATCGACCGCTATGCGAACCAGCTTCTGGAACTGGCGGGCGTCATCCGCGGTGAGATCGCCAACCCTTATCCGCTCGCGCACGAACGGCTGGTCCAGAAGTGCGTGCTGCTGGCCTCCGGCGTGCCGCTGGATGCCTCGTCAAAAGGACACACCCCATGAATCGAAAGCTCACACGCCGCAGGGCACTCACCTTGGCCGCGGCCGCAGCCGGCGCAACGGCGGTCAACCTCCCGGCCCAAACGCCAGGCACTAACAAAACCGCGCCCTTCCCCACGCGCAAGCTCGGCCGCACCGGCATCGACGTGCCGATCATCGGCTTCGGCGGCGGCACCAGCTTCTTCAACGCCTACACGGCGGAGAGCGGCGCGGCCGCGCTCAATCAGGCCATCGACCTCGGCATCACCTACATCGACACGGCCAACAGCTACGGCAACGGCAAGAGCGAGACGATGTGCGGCCCGGTCGTGGAAAAGCGGCGCAGCGAGCTCTTCCTGATCACCAAACTCAAGGAGCGCACGGCCGACGGCGCGATGCGGCAGTTCGAGCAGAGCCTCAAACGCCTGCGGACCGACCGCGTGGATCTGGTCCATGTCCACCGTGTGGACACCGACGAAGACCTCGCGAAGATCGAGGCGAAAGGCGGCGTGCTGGAGGCGCTCTACAAGCTGCGCGAACAGAAGGCCGTGCGCTGCATCGGCATCACCGCGCACGCCGACCCCGCCCCGCTGGCCAAGGCGATCGACCGCAACGATTTCGACTGCGTGCAGTTCCCGCTCAACGCCGCGCTGTCGGGCATCAGCCTGGCCGGCTTCAAGCCGCCGCATCCGGGCGAGCGGCCCTACTGCTTCGAGTCCGTCGTGCTGCCCATCGCGGTCCGCAAAAAGATGGGCATTCTCGCCATGAAAGTGTTCGTCCAAGGCAAACTCCTGGGCCAAGGTCCAACCAAAGGCGATCCCGAGAAACTTTTGCGCTACTCGCTGAGCCTGCCGGTCTCGTGCGCCGTACTCGGCATGAGCACGCCGGCGATCATCGCGCAGGATGCGGCCTGGGCCCGCGCGTTCACGCCTATGCCGCCAGAGGAGATGCAGGCGCTCTCCGACCGCCTGGCGCCGGTGAACAAAGTTGTTTTCGACCGCTTCTTCGCGCATCATAGCGATTTCTGTTAACACACAGGGGGAGACCATGAAACGAGTTTTGACCCGCCGCCAAGTTCTGGCAGGCACCGCTGTCGGCCTCACGGCGACCGCGCTCCAGGCCCAGCCACCGAAGCCGACGGCCGCCCTGCCGCGGCGCATCCTGGGGCGCACCGGCGTTTCCGTGCCGATCCTGGGCTTCGGCAGCGGCAGCCGCTTCACCAATTTCTACACCGATGACGCCGGCGAGGCGGCCGTGCGCCAAGCGCTGGATCTGGGCATCACCTATCTGGACACGGCGGCGGGCTACGGCAACGGCCGCAGCGAAACGATCTACGGCCGCGTTTTGAAAACGCGCCGCGCCGAGGTGTTCCTCGCCACCAAGAACGCGGTGCGCGACACCGACCAGGCGCTGCGCGTGTTCGAGCAAAGCCTCAAGCGCCTTCAGACCGACCACGTGGATCTCCTGCACATCCACAATCTGGCCAGCGAGGAGGATCTCGCCCGGCTCGAGGCCAAGGGCGGCGTGATCGAGGCGTTTTACAAACTGCGCGAGCAGAAGGTGGTCCGCGCGCTCGGCATGACCGCGCACGCCAACCCCTATCCGCTGAAGCTCGCCATCGAACGGCACGATCTGGACTGCGTGCAGATGGCGCTCAACGCGGCGCTGGTCGGCGTGGTCAAATATGAGGGCGGCTACAAACCCGACCCCGCGGCGCCGCGCAGTTTCGAGACAGTCGCGCTGCCCGCCGCGCGCAAAAAGAATCTCGGCATCCTGGCGATGAAGGTGTTCGGACAAGGCCATCTGGTGGGCGATGGCAGCGACACCGTCAGCGCCGAAACGCTGCTGCGCTACGCGCTGAGCCTGCCGATCGCCGTGGCGGTGGTCGGCATGCAAGACACGGCGATGATCCCGCAGAACGCGGCGTGGGCGCGCACCTTCACGCCGATGGCCGAAGCGGAGATGAAGGCCCTCTCCGGACGTCTCTCCGCCGCACACAAAGTGGCGATGGACCGCTTCTTGGCGCATCATGAAGACGTTTGCTGAAGCGGACGGGTAATTATTAACCGCAGAGGACACAGAGAACGCAGAGGAGTGGAAGATGAACGAGACCGATCTGTCGGGACGCATCATCGGTTGCGCCATGGCCGTGCACACCGCCCTTGGCCCTGGATTGTTGGAGAACGTTTACAAAGAGTGCTTGTTCTATAAACTGAAAAAGGAAGGGCTTGCTGTTGAAAAAGAAAAACCGCTTCCCGTCATTTTTGAAGAGGCACAAATCGACTGTGGGTATCGGCTTGATCTTGTCGTTGAGAACGAAATCGTGGTGGAATTGAAAAGTGTCAAGGCGTTGGACGATATTCATCTTGCCCAGACACTGACCTATCTGAAGCTTGGACATTACCGATTAGGGCTGCTCATCAATTTCAACGTTAAACTCCTTAAAGACGGCATTAGGAGGGTTATTCATGATGTGTGAATCTCCGTGGCCTCTGTGTTCTCTGTGGTTAAAAACAACCGGCGTTGCGGTATTCACCGTCTGGCGCGTGTCGGCTGGAGACGTGGCGCTGCCCAACGCCAAACCGGTGCCGGACGTGCAGGTGCTGCCGCAGCCTTACGCTCAGGCCTCGTTCGAGCACCAAGGCCGCGAGCTGACGCGCTACCATTTCGGGCCGGAGCTGCGCCGCCCCTTCTGGTACCCGATCACCGGACCGGGCGGACGCTCGCTGACGCGCATGAACATGCCGTACGATCCCGGCAAATCCATGACGCGCGACCGGCAGCCGACCGACCCGGCCAAGCCCGAGGATCCGCTCGGGCACAGCCACCAGACGTCGGTCTGGATCTGCCACAAGGATGTCAATGGCTTCGATTTCTGGCGTGACGGCGGTCCGATCGCCGGCCAGATTCTGCATCAGACCGACCGCGACGGACTCGAGTACGACGAGGTGGACGGCACGGCCACGCTCTTGACGCGCAACTTCTGGAATGACCCCAAGGGCAACACGCTGATGATCGACCGCCGCATGGCCACGGTCTTCACCGGCGTGAACGGCTCGTGGTGGATGGTCATCGACCTCCAGCTTGAGGCGCCGACCGGCAAGCCGGTCACTCTGGGCAAAACCACCTTCGGCATGCTCGGCATCCGGATGTCCAAGACCGTCAGCGTGCGCGAGGGTGGCGGCCGCATCCTCAACAGCAACGGGGAGCTCAACGAGAAGGGGGTCTTCCGCAAACCGGCGCGCTGGGTGGACTACAGCGGACCGGTCACGCGCGACGAGTGCGGCGGCATCACGCTGATGGACCATCCGCAGAATCCCAATTACCCCGCGATCTTCCACGTGCGTGACAACGGCTGGCTGGGCGTGACGCTGACGCCCGACGCGCCGCGCGTGATTGAACCCGGCAAACCGCTGCGCCTGCGCTATGCCCTCTGGGTACACAACGGCGTGCCCGGTGCGCTGACGGTCGATCAGCAGTGGCAAACCTTCTCCGCCCTCGCCCTCTCACAATTGAAAAACAAGCACAAGCCCCACTGATGACAGATGCCAATCACAACCGAAACGGGCGGCGGCATAGCGTTTCTCATGAGTCACGGTCGGGCAAGTCGGGAGCGCGGGCGTCCCCGCCCGCAAACAGCGTTTCATGCGCACGGATGCGCCGCACCGTATTCTTGCAACGCTGGTGGCCGCTGGCCGCGCTGCTGGTCGCCGTTCATGCGCCCCGGCTCGCAGCCGCCGAGCGCCTGACGGCCGATGCCGGCATCGACTGGCGTTATTATGATGTCGTTTGCGACAACCCGGTGATCTATCAGGCCAACCAGTCGGCACAGAGCGCCACCGACACCCAGCGCGAGACCTACTACCAGTACTTCCGACTGCGCACGCGCCCCTGGGGACGGCTGACGCTGGACGAGCGGTACGACCTGTACGCGCGCCTGGGCCACGAGTTCCGCGTCTACGACAACAACAAGCAGTCCTACCGTTTCCCGGACGAGCTGTTTGTCGATTCGCTGTACGCCGAGTTCCGCGGGCTGCTGGACGACCGCCTGTCGCTGCGCGTCGGCCGCCAGGACATGCGCTACGGCGCCGGCCGCATGATCCGCGACGGCACGCCCGGCGACATCACGCGCTCCTATTTCTTTGACGCGGTCAAAGGGCAGATCCGCGTGGACGAGGCCAGCACCCTTGATCTTGTCGGCATCTGGCAGCGGCCGGAAGATCCTTGGACACTCGGCAACGAGCGCATCGATCTCACCCGCTACGCGCTGCGCGAAGGCGGCAATGACCTGACCGAACGCGCGCTGGTGGCCTATTACAGCAACCGCGCGCAGAAGGACCTCCCCTTCGATCTCTACTACATCTACAAGGATGAATCGCGCTGGCAGGCCGGAAGCGGAACCCGCATACCGGAACGCCGCTATCACACCGTCGGCGCGCGCGTGATGCCGCGCCTGACGGAGCACTGGAGCGCCGAGGCGGAAGTCGCCGGACAACTCGGCACGATCGGCGGCAGCGCGACGGTCCGCGAGCGCGACATCCAGGCGTGGCTGGCCTACGGCGGCGCCACCTACCGGCGCAACGCATGGCGCTGGAAGCCTTACGTCACCACGGCGGTGCTGGTCATGTCCGGCGACGACGAGCGGTTTGACGACCCGAACGCGCGCGGCACCGACACCGGCTGGAACCCGATCTTCGCGCGCTCGATCTGGTCGAGCGACCTGCTGTCCGCCGGCTATGCCTGTTACCGCGTGTCGAACTGGGTGTATCCGCACGCCGAAGCCGGCGTCACCCCGGTGGACGGCCACACGTTCAACCTGCAGGCCGGCCCGAACTACGCCTACACCAGCGACAACGCCAACGGCGACACTTACCGCGGGTTTCTGGTCATCGGGCGCTACCTGTTCGAGGTGCTGCGGGATCCCAAAACGTGGCGCGGTCCGGTGCACGGCGCGTTCAAGGCGGAGATGCTGAGGACCGGCGACTATTACGGGGCGGCGGAGACCGCTTACTATCTGCGGTTCGAGATTTACTTCAATCTGTGAACCGCGCGCGCACGGCTACGATGAAAAACGTGGAATCGAAAAGAGGGAGGACAACATGAACACAACATTGAATCGGCGGGGTTTCCTCAAAGGCGCGGCTGGCGCCGGTGCGCTGGCCGCGTGGCGCGCGGCGGGCCAGACGGCGTCGCCGTCCGCGGACAAACCATTGCGCGTGGCGCTGATCGGCTGCGGCGTGCAGGGAACCCACGTGCTGCTCCCGGCGGCCTGCAAGGAGCGCGTGGCGGCGCTGGTCGATCCGGACGCCGCGCAGCTCCAGAATGCCTTCAAGCGCATCCGCGAGGTGTCGCCCGGGACAGACACTTCCGGAATACGGACTTTCAGCGATTACCGTCAGTTGTTCGACGTGATGGGCAAGGAACTGGACGCCGTCATGATCGCGACGCCCAACCACCAGCACGCGTTGCCGGCGCTGCTGGCCATGCGGCGCGGCCTGCACGTCTACGTCGAGAAACCGCTGACCCACACGCTGGCCGAGGCGCGGCAACTTACGGAAGAGGCGCGCGAGGCGGGCGTGGCCACCCAACTGGGCAACCAAGGCCAGTCGAGCGAGGGCAGCCGCCTGCTGTGCGAATATCTCGCCGCCGGCGCGATCGGGCCGGTGCGCGCGGTCTACTGCTGGAGCAACCGGGCCAACGGTTTCCCGGCCGAGTACGTTCGTCCGCCGACGCGGCCGGTGCCGCAGGGGCTGGCGTGGGACACGTGGATCGGACCCGCGCCGTTCCGCGACTATCACGCGGGTCTGCATCCGCACACCTGGCACTCGTGGCGTGATTTCGGCAACGGCTCTCTGGGCAACATGGGCTGCCACATCATGAACCACCCCTACTGGGCGCTGAAGCTGGGCAGCCCCTCGGCGGTCGAGGTGGAGGAGCTTCACTGCGAACACCCCGAATGCTGGCCGGTCGGCACGCGCATCCGCTGGGAGTTTCCGGCGCGCGCGGGCATGCCCCCCGTCAAGGTGTACTGGTATGACGGCCTCGTCAAAGGCACGCCGTACGGCAAAGAAACGGTGGATCTGCGCTGGCGGCACGTGGTGGACAGCGCGCGCAACTTCCCGCCGATCCGCGAGGAGCTGAAGAAAAAATATGACCGGGAGCTGCCCGACGAGGGTTCGCTGCTGGTGGGCGACAAAGGGATGATGACCATCGACAAGCACGGCGAGGGCTTCCGCATGATTCCGGAGTCGGCGCATCAAGCATTCCCGCGTCCTGCCAAGACCCTGCCGCGCGTCAAGGGCACGCATCAGGCCGACTTTTTCCGTGCGTGCCGCGGCGGCGCGCCGGCCTGTTCGAACTTCGACCACGCGGGGCCGCTGGCGGAGATCGTGCTGCTGGGCAACCTCGCGATCCTCGCGGGCCAGGGCCGGCGCATCGAGTGGGACGGCCCCGCGCTGCGCTGCACCAACCTGCCGGAACTCAACCGTCATGTGAAAACCGAATACCGGGCCGGCTGGACATGCTGACAGGGGAAGCGAGGGAGGAAGCTCGTGTTTGGAGCGCAGCACAGCCCGATGTCTTCCGGTTACACGCACAAACCTCTGCCCCTCTGTATCCGCCATCTATGCGAATACCGTGTTGTGTGCCATGCTGTCGTGGTTTACAATCTCTTATCGTTTGGCTACCCATTTAAGGTGTTATGGCAAAGAGACTATACGGCCCCATGACTTTAAATCACACAGACAAAGCAACTTTAGCCGGTTTGTACCTGTCACTCTTTGGCAAGCGAGCATTGTCGGAGTTTGGGTATTCCGGCGTTTGGCATGCTTTTAATGTTTTTGGATATGCGTTGGACGCTAGCCCAGCTTCTATCAAGAATTATCGAGATGAATTTGATCATGAGATTCGTAAAATAACACCATCCCACCCACGTGAAGGTTGGAAGCGTCCACTAAAAACCCGTTCAAAAAACCTGTATGACCAATTTTCGTCACTTGGCTTTAGTGACTTTACTGACTTGATCAAAGGCTTTCTGATTCCTTCATATGAAAAGGAAAAGCTGATTTCGGGAGTGACAAAACAAAGTGGCGATCCAAATATTGCCCAGCGGCTCATGACTGGACATGCTGCGGAAGCTTATTTTAAGAACCATGTCTCCGAAATACCGATCTTTAGCAACTATCATGTTGAAGACGTTACGTTGTGTGGATGTGGCTATGATTTTTATGTGTCGCGTCACTCAGAATTCTTCTGCGTAGAGGTAAAAGGTCTTGCTTCAAACTCTGGGTCAATAATCATGACCGAAAAAGAATATGTTGTCGCAAGAGAGATTAGAGATCGCTACTGTCTTTTCGTTGTGCGTAATTTTCAACGTACTCCGGCACATACAACACTTTTTGACCCTACTGTAAGTTCTTTAGTGTTTACACCCCAGACACGGATCGTGACAAGCTACTCAGCTTACCTTTAGCCGCCGGAGGTAAAGATGTTTAATAAGCCCGAAGAAATCCCAACCGAACCTTTGCTATTTGAGCTCAGTGACCGGTGTTCAGTCCGAACAGCCATTAGAGATCTTTTGAAGCAAGCCGAACAGCATCAAAAAGAAGACGCCGGCACCATGTTCCTAGGTGCCGTGTTACAGCACCTTGTAGGCGCAAAGCTCGAGCTTGTTCTAGGACACGAGGTTGAGGGACACGGAGCCTTTGTTGCCGACGACGTTACGGGCCGTCTTGGTGATTTTCAGATTGAAGACTTCGTCATTCATGTAACAACCAGCCCAGGCGAGGCACTCCTTCGCAAATGTGCAGCCAATCTTGACCATGGCCTCAGACCTCTGATCATCACAACTTTCAGAAATGTTATCGTGGCTGACACCATGGCTGAAAACGCAGGCCTCGCCGGACGGATTGAGATTTTTGATGTTGAGCAGTTCGTCGCCTCCAATATTCTGGAATTATCGAAATTCAAGGCGGCCGGGCGTCGACTGACCGTGAAAGACCTGATCACGAATTACAATCGCCTCGCTCAATGCGAAAATAATCCGGCGTTGTTGATCAAGAGCAATTGATTTTGTGTCACCTCAAGTGGACGCGGGAAGGGACAGATCACGGGCGACTCCCGACTCGCCTGAATCCTCTTTTCGGGGGTGGAATGAAGGTTTATGGCTGGTGATACCACTGCCGAAAAGTATATTTACTAAACGGGCGGTCCCACACACAGGGAGGGACGAGCGTCTGCTCGTCCAAGGGCAAGCAGACGCTTGCCCCTCCCGTGTGTCTGATGCCCGTATATAGTCTAAGAACTTTTCGGCAGTGGTATGAGTCTCGATAAAAATGAACAAGGGGGAACGGATGTCAGTCAACTGGGGAAGGAGAACGTTTGTTAAGGCGGCGCTAGCCGTTGTTGGCGGGCAAACGACACGGACGGCATACGGCCAAAGCGCGCCGACCGAAAAGAAGCCGCTGCGCGTGGCGCTGATCGGTTGCGGCCTGCAGGGAGTCGGTGTGCACATCCCGGCACTCTGTCAGGAGCGGCTCGTCGCGGTCGTGGACCCTGACACGCGCCGGCTCGATGCGGCCCTGAAGCGGGTGCGCGAGGTGTCGCCTGCGACCGACACCGCCGCGATCCGCACCTTCGGCGACTACCGACGGCTGTTCGACGCGATGGGACGCGAGCTGGACGCTGTGCTGATCGCCACGCCCAACCATCAGCACGCGCTGCCGGCGCTGCTGGCCATCCGGCTCGGCCTCCACGTCTATGTCGAAAAGCCGCTGGCGCACACGATCGAAGAGACGCGGCAGCTCGTCGCCGAGGCGCGGCGTCACGGCGTGGTCACCCAGATGGGCAACCAGGGCCAGTCGAGCGAAGGCAGCCGGCTGCTGTGCGAATATGTCGCCGCCGGCGCGCTCGGCCAGGTGCACACAGTCCACTGCTGGACCGACCGGTGCAACGGGTTCCCCGACGGGTATGCGCGGCCGCCGACGCGTCCGGTGCCGCAGGGGCTCGACTGGAAGGCGTGGCTGGGTCCCGCGCCCTATCGCGACTACCACGACGGCCTGCATCCGCACGACTGGCATTCGTGGCGCGACTTCGGCAATGGGTCGATCGGCAACATGGGCTGCCACATCATCAACCACGCCTACTGGGCGCTCAAGCTCGGAAAGCCTGATGCGGTCGAACTGGAAGCGGTCAACGGCGGCAGCGGGGAGTATTGGCCGGCGGGAGCCAGCATCCGCTGGGAGTTCCCGGCGCGCGACGGACTGGCGCCGCTCAACCTCTACTGGCACGACGGCCTCGCGAAAGGCAAACCGTTCAACAGGCAGACGGTGGTCGGGACCTACAAGCACGTGGCGCGCGACGCGTGGAATCTGCCGCCGATCCGCGCCGAGCTGGAGCAGACATACAACCGTGAGCTGCCCGAGGAGGGCTCGCTGCTCATCGGGGACAAGGGGATCATGGTGCTGGGCCGCCACGCGGACGGCTGCCGCATGCTGCCCGAAGCGGCGCACCGCGCCTTCCCGCGTCCGGCCCGGACCCTGCCGCGCGTGCGCGGCACGCACCAAGAAGATTTCTTCCGCGCGTGCCGCGGCGGCGCACCGGCCAGCTCGAACTTCGACCATGCCGGCCCGCTGACGGAACTCGTCCTGCTCGGCAACCTCGCGGTGCGCGCGGGCGAAGGCCGCCGCATTCAATGGGATAGTGTCGCTCAGAAGCTGGCTTGCAGGGCGAGTTCGAACGTGCGGGGGTCGCCGGGGAAGCACTGGTAATAGTGGCGGTTGGACTCGATGTAGCGCTCGTCGAAGATGTTTTTGATTGCTAGGGAAAGCGTGACACTTTTCGGGCCGCCGAAAAGTGCGAGCGGCACGTCGGCCGAGCAGTCGAACACCTGCCAGTCGTCGATGAAGTGGTCCTTGCCGATGTCATTTCCGCGCATCGTGGCGGCGTAGCGGTGGCGGTAGCGGTAGCCCAGTCCGAGCACGACGCCGCGCAGCGGTCCCTGTTCCAGCCGGTAGGAGGTGGCCGCGGTGACCGCGTGCGGCGGATAGCGGTCGAACGAGTCGCCGGTGGCCTTGTTTTCATAGCGCGTGTAGGCATAGGAGGCATAGACCGACCAGTTGTCGCGGATATTGCCGGTGAGCGACAGCTCGAACCCCTGCGACTCGTTCTCGCCTTCGGTCTCATAGTAGGTGGAATCCGGAATGAGCGTCGGGACATCGCGCTGCTCGATCGTATAGACCGAGGCGTTCAGCCAGAGGGTTTCGACGGGGGCGATACGCAGACCGGTTTCATATTGCGTGGCCTGCCAGGACGAGGTCAGTTCCTCGCGTGGCGCGCGCAGGTAGCCGAAGTTCGGCGATTCGGTTTGCGAGACATTGCCGAACAGCACCAGCCAGTCGGTCGGCAGATACGAGAGGCCCGCGCGCGGGCTGACGCTGCTGCCGGCGTTGCCGAGGCTGCTTTCGTGGCGGTCGGCGCGCACGCCGCCGAGCAGACGGAACTGCCGCCAGGAGATGAGGTCTTGCGCGAAGAGGCCGGCTTTATCGACCTGCGTGTCGCGGTCATTGGCCGAGACCCAGGTGTGCACCGCGTTACGCGTGGCCACCGACTCAAAGTAGCTGCGCCCCTGTTCGCTCTTGCGCGCGAAATCGCCCTGCACAACGGTCTCGTGCGTGAGCGGGCCGGTTTCATAGCGGGCTGTCGCGCGTTGATAGAACGTATAGCGCCGGAAGGTCAGATCGCCCTCAGAGTGGTCGTAAGGACGCAGCGTATAGGCGCGCGCCGTGATTGAACCATCGGGATTCGCGAAGGCCGATGCGCCCAGATGTTCGAAGTCGACGCGGGAGTAGGCCAGGCCGGCCCCGGTGCGCAGCGTCCACACCGGTGAGGCGTCCCACTCCGCGAAGGCTTGTGCGGTGTGGCCGAGATAGTGGTCGCGCATGCCGGAGGACGCGATGTTGCTGTCCCAGTCATAGCCGCCGAAAGGCTTGCCGCGATAAACCGGAATGCCTTGGTAGGCGGGCTGGTCGGTGAGCTGGAGCGTGAGCGAGAACCCGATGCGCAGGTCATCACGCACATGACCGAGCAGCGAGGGCGCGATCAGCAATGATTCGCGCCAGCGCGCGCCGTCCGGCATCCAGAAGGGCTTGCCGGTTTCGAAGCTGAGAGGCAGGCGCGCGGTGAGCCGTTCGCCGATCAGCGGCTCGTTGAGATCCAGGCTGAAGCGGTGTCGCTGCACGTCCTTGCCCAGGGTCGACCGCAGCGAGACATCGGTGAAGGCCCGTTCCGGGCGCGGCTGCTTCTGAACCAGATTGATGGCGCCGCCCGCGCCGTAGGGCCCGAGCGTAGAGGTCACGCCGCCCTGAGTGGCGCCGACCGGGCCTTTGACGATTTCGACGCGTTCGAAAGCGGCCGGATCCATGAAAATGCCCATCGATCCCGCCAGACCGAGCGTGCCGTCCAGCATCGCCTCGCTGCCCGGCATGCCGCGCAGCGTATACTGGCCCGAGGTGCGGTCGAGCATCGTTTTGCCGCCGGTATAGATGCCGGCCTGATAGCGCAGCAGGTCATGCAGGTCCGTGGGGTTCATCTCGGTGATGAAATCCTCGGTCAGCACGTCGACTGTCTGCGGCAGTTCTTCGGGAGGCGTCTCGCTGAAGGTTGCGGTCGACACGGTTTCGGCGCGGTATTTCGAGATGGGTGCCCCTTCGACGAAGATCGTGCCGAGATCGACGGGCGCGTTGGTCTGCGCGCCGGCGGCGGTGGCGCGCAGGACACACCAGAGACCGACAGTTCTCGTAAAACGTCCCGTGACACGACGAACGGCCATGCGCACGTTTACACGGTATTCTTTTTTTTCTACGGGGATCAAGACCTGCTGAATCGTCATTTGCATCATCGGGGAAAGCCCCTCGCATGAGTTCTTGGGACACCTGAACGGCATGATCGGGTCGGCGAACAGCCCTCTGCGTGATTAAACGGTGTCGACTGCGATGGCGTTCATTCAACGTCGGATGAAAGGTATTGTCTGGTGTCATTATCACACTTTATAAAGTGTAATGATGGTACGTCTGTGAATGAAGAACCGCAAGTTTGAAAGAACGCATCGCCGGATTGGTCAGGCGTGATTATCGGGTGCGCCTTGTTGCGCGGGCGGCGCGATATCTGCCAGCGCATCGGAAAGCGACGGATAGGACGGTATGCGGTATTCCTCGCAATAGAGGCGCGTCTGTTCGTTGAAGTACGCTTCATTGCGGATCAGTACGGCGGCAATCCCGGCGTTCACGCCGGCCTGGAGATCGCTCAGCCGGTCGCCGATCATCCAGCACCGCGCGGGGTCCAACCCGTCGGCGGCGATACGCTCGAGAATGAACGCGGGCGAGGGCTTGCGGTAGATGAACGGCTGTCCCGTCGTTTCCGGTGCGATGCAGACCGCCGCGAACCCCGGGGGCGGCAGCGCCAACCGTTCCATCATGCGCGCGTTGACAGCCTGCGCCTGTTCCAGCGTGAAATACCCGCGGCCAATCCCGCTCTGGTTGGTGATGAGATAGAGCCGGTGGCTGCGGCAGACGCGATGCAGCGCCTCCTTCGCGCCGTCCAACAGCTCGACACCGTCCGGCTCGCTCAGATAGCCGACATCGCGGATGACCGTCCCGTCGCGATCCAGAAAAAGCGCCGCGCGGATTTCGGAGGGCTGTGGGGCTTGCGTCATGAGCGGGTCAGTCTCCTTGGGGCGCATGGGCCAGAATTTCGGCGGGCGAGGCGGTGGCGGTGCCGAGCTTGCCGACCACCACGCCGGCGGCGAGATTAGCCAGACTCGCCGCGCGCTCGATGTCCGCGCCGGCCGCAAGCGCCGCTGCCAACGTGGCGATCACGGTGTCGCCCGCGCCGGAAACATCAAAAACCTCGCGCGCAGCCGTGGCGAGGTGGCGACCGGGCCGGCCGCCGGTGCTGAGCAGCATGCCGTCGGCGCCCAGCGTCACCACCAGGTGCTCGGGAGCGAAACGCTCATGGATGCGCGCGGCCACCTCGCCACCCGGAAACGCCTTGCCCTCCGCACCCGACAGTCCAGCAAGTTGCAGCGCCTCGCTGCGGTTGGGCGTCATCAGCGTCACGCGCGTGAACCGCAATTCCGGCCGCGGCTTGGGGTCGAGCGCCACGATCTGGCCGGGACGCGCCATGCCCTGCACGCGGCGGATCAGCTCGCTCGTGACCACCCCTTTGGCATAGTCCGAAAGAATCACGGCGTCCGCAGCAGCGATGCGGCTCCGCAGCGCGTCGACCGCGGCGTCGGACAGGGCATAAACTTCCGGCGCCGCCTCGCGGTCGATGCGGCAGAGCTGCTGGTTGCGGCACATGACGCGGGTCTTGACGATTGTCGGCGCGCGCTCGCAGCAGCAGGCCGCGTCGCAGCCCACGCCACGTTCCGCCAGATTCTCCCGCAGCAGACTGCCGTAGGTGTCGGCACCGAAGACGCCCGCGACTTCCGTCGCGACCCCCAGCGCGCGCAGGTTGGCCGCCACATTCGCCGCGCCGCCCGCCGTGTAGGTGTCATGACCAACTTGAACGATCGGTACCGGGGCTTCCGGCGAGAGGCGCGAGGCGTCGCCCCACACATAATGATCGAGCATCAGATCGCCCACCACCAGCACGCGTAGCCGAGCGATCGCGTCTAAAAGATTTTGCATGCGGGTAGTGTCGAAAACCGCCGCCCCGGTGTCAAGCCGCGAGTCGCCCCGCGTGCGCGGTTCATACCGCACAACGATTCCCTCGGTTGAACGTCAGGCTGAGATGCGGTACCATGAAAAGATTCTCACTGTTGTTCAACTTCGCGACTGGCACTGCTACCATGACAAAAATTCTGTTCCCCGCTTGCGCCCTCGGCGCGGCCACACTGCTCGCCGGGGCTTACAACCATGACATCCACACGGCCGAGGAGTGCCGCGTGCGCGACGGTCTGCCGAATGTGTTCGCCAAGCTCAAGGGCGGCCAAGAGGTTCGCATCGCCTACCTCGGCGGCAGCATCACCGCCGCCAACGGCTGGCGCCCGAAATCCCTCGCCTGGTTTAAGGCCGAATATCCCCAGGCTCGGGTCGTCGAAATCAATCCGGCCATCTCAGGCACCGGTTCGGATTACAGCGCGTGCCGACTGGGGGGCGATGTGCTGGCGCACGCGCCCGATCTGGTCTTCCTCGAGTGCCGCGTGAACGGCGGCGGCGGATACGAGGCGAAATCGGTCGAGGGGGTCGTGCGCCAAATCTGGACGCGCCTTCCGGAAGCCGACATCTGCTTCGTCTACACGCTGCACCAAGGCATGCTCAAAGACCTGCAGGCCGGCAAGACGCCTTCATTCGGTGCGGTGCAGGAGCATATCGCCAATGCCTACGGCATCCCCACCATCGATTTCGGCGTCGAGATCGCGGCGCGCGAGAAGGCCGGTTCGCTGCTTTTCAAGGGCGACGCGCCGGTCGCTGGCAAGCTGCTTTTCTCCAAGGACGGTGTGCATCCGGGCGACGAAGGCCATACGATCTACTGCGAGACGCTGGCGCGCTCGATGCGGAAGATCGCGGCTGCTGGCGCCGCCGGTCCGCACCCGGTGCCTGCCGCGCTGGAGCCGGCCTGCTGGGAGCGGGCGACCCTGCTTCCCGTCACCCAAGCCACACTGAGCGCGGGGTGGCGACCGGTCGACACAGAAAAGGATCCCGTCTATACCGAGAGCCGCCACCGCACCCACGCCATGCTGCGCGGCGCCGTAAAGTGCGCCCAGGCCGGCGAGAGCGTCACGGTCACATGGAACGGCACGGTCATCGGCATCAGCGACATCCCGCACGGTGACCCCGTCGTGATCGAGGCGGTGGTGGACGGCGGCGCGCCGATCACCGCCCAACGCGTGCAGCGCGAAAAGACCCGACACGCGCGCTTCTGGTATCTGCCCGAACAGACGCCGGGCGAACACACCGTGACCCTCACGATCAAGCGGCTCCCCGCCGGACAGGCTTTCTATCTGGGCCAGCTCCTGATCGTCGGCACCCCGCTCCGGTAAAGTCCTGCCGGCAAGAAAGGATCCAGACCCCGCATGCTCCGCACGCGTACCGCTTGGTTGCTGTTCAGTCTGCTGACCGCCGTGTTCGGCGTGCTGCTGCTCTGGCCTGTTCTCACGGTGGTGAGCGGCGGGTTCTTCGTCGACGGTCGCTTCACGGTGCGTTATCTGGCCGGCGTGTTCCGCAACCCGATCTACGCCGAAGGACTGGCCAACAGCCTGCGCCTGGCGCTGGGCGCGACGGGCCTAGCCACGGCGCTGGCCGTTCCCTTGGCGTGGCTCGCGCATGCTTACGCCTTCCGCGGCCAGCGCGCACTCGCCGCGCTGCTGCTGGTGCCGATGGTGCTGCCGCCCTTCGTGGGCGCGATCGGCGTGATGCAGATGCTCGGGCCCTACGGCGCGCTGAACGCGCTGCTCGGCTGCGGACCCATCGACTGGCTCGGCCGCGCGCGCATGGCCGGCGTCGTGCTCTTGCAGGCACTCGCCTTTTATCCGATCATCTATCTGAATGTCGCAGCCGCACTGGCCAACATCGACCCAGCGCTCGACGAGGCCGCCCAGAATCTCGGTGCGGGGGCTTGGACGCGCTTCCGGCGCATCACCCTGCCGCTGGTGATGCCGGGCCTTTTCGCCGGCTGCACGCTGGTCTTCATCGCGGCCTTCACCGAATTGGGCACGCCGCTGATCCTCAACTATTCGCGCTGCGCGGCGGTGCAGGTCTACGATGAACTCAAGGAGATCAGCGCCAGCCCTTTCCCTTATGCGCTGGTGACGGTGGTGCTCGCGGCGAGCGTGACCCTCTACGCCGTCACGCGCCTGCTCTTCGGCGGCCGCGCCTACGCCATGCAGGCCAAAGCCGTAATCCCGCATACGCCGCGACGGCTGCATGGCCGCGCCGGCCTGCTGGCCGCGCTGCCGTTCGCTGCGGTCATCCTGCTGGCGCTGCTGCCACACGCCGGCGTGCTGCTGACCAGCATCGCGGCTCCCGGCACCTGGTACCGCACCGTGCTGCCCAGTGCGCTCACCACCGCCCATTACGCTGAAGCACTGAGCCACGCCATGACCCTCGACGCGATCCGCAACAGCCTGCTCTTTTCCTCGCTCGCCGTCGCCGCCAACCTCACGCTCGGCATCGCCGTGGCCTGGGTCGTGACGCGCTCTCGCCTGCGCGTGCGCCATGCGCTCGACGCGATGGCGATGATCCCGCTCGCCGTGCCGGGCCTGGTGATGGCCTTCGGCTTTCTCGCGGTCAGCGCATCGCTCTCGGAATGGCCCGCCGTCAAAGCCCACCCCGCGCTCGCCGCGCTGCTCGACGTGCGCGTGAACCCGACGCTCTTCCTGGTGCTGGCCTACGCCGTGCGCCGCCTGCCCTTCATGGTGCGCGCCGCCGTGGCCGGCCTGCAGCAGACCTCCGTGACGCTGGAAGAAGCGGCCGCCAACCTCGGCGCGGCGCCGCTCACCGCGCTGCGCCGCGTAACCCTGCCGCTGATCACCGCCAACCTGATCGCCGGCGCGCTGCTGGCGTTCGCCTTCAGCATGCTGGAGGTCTCGGACAGCCTGATGTTGGCGCAGAAAATGACCTACTATCCGATCACAAAGACCATCTTTGAACTCTTCCAGCTCGTGGGGATCGGACGCTACCTCGCGTCGGCGCTCGGCGTGTGGGCGATGCTCTTCCTGACCGTCACGCTCATCGGCAGCAGCCTGCTGCTCGGCAAGAAACTCGGGGCCCTCTTCCGCGCGTGATCGGGTCATTTCATGCTGGGCAGGACGATGCCTCGCAAGATGATCTTCTGGCAGGCGATGAAGACAACGGCCGTCGGGATCGAGACCAGCACGAAGCCGGCCATCACCGCCCACGGCTGATCGGCAAGCTGCTGGCTCATCTGATACATCCACACCGCCAGCGTCCAGTGGCTTTGCCGCTGGCAGACCAGCAGCGCCCACTCCCAACTGTTGTAGGCGTGGACAAAGGCGTTCAGCGCGTTCACCGCCAGAATCGGCGTGGTCATCGGCAGCGTGATGCGAAGAAAAATCTGCCACTCCTTTGCGCCGTCGATCGCCGCCGCCTCGTACAGCTCGCGGGGTAGGCCGTCGAAAAAGCCCTTGAGGATGAAAATCGACATGCCGCTGGCGAGGGTGGGAAGTACGAGGGCGGCAAACGTGTTGAGCAGTCCGAGATCGCGGATCAGCAGAAACCCCGGGATAGCCGTGACCGCAGCCGGGAAGGCCATTGTGGCCAGCAGAAAGAGCAGGATTTTTTCGGCCGAACGCAGGCCGAAGCGGGAGAGCGCATACGCCGCCAGCGGATTGACAGTCAGCGTGGCGAGCACCGAGAGCAGCACCAGCAGGACGGTGTTGCCGAATGCCTGGCCGCGCAGAAAGAGGTACTCGCCCACCGTGCGGTAATTCGAGAGCGCGCCGATGAAGAAATCGCGCCAGCCGCGCCGCGCGAAGGTCACGGCCAGCGCTTCGCGCGTCGGGAAACGCGCCTCGTCGAACGCGGCGAGCTGCCACCCGTAGGCCGCGTTCAACGCCTTCTCCGTGCCGTAGCGAGCCCGCAGAAAGGCCTGCCACGCCTGTTCGGCGCTCAGGATCTCAAGCTGCGCAAGCGGCACCTGCGGAATAAAGTTGCGCCAGAGCGTGCTGTTCTCATACGGCGGCAGGCGCAGCCCCGCGAACCCGCGCGCCGCGTCCGGCAGCGCTTGCCCGGTCAGACGCGTGTAGGCGGCCGGCGTCCGGCAGACCCCGGCGACGTAGCGCCGGTAGGCCTCGTCCAGCTCGGGCGTGACCCTCACGCGCAGCAGGCGGCGCGGGTAGGCGGTGCGAATAAAGCGGTCCCACTCGGCGCGCAACGGCGCCGGCGCGTCGTCCGGCAGAGGGAAGGGGAGTTGCTCGAAGCTGGCGCACGCGCGCCCGGCCAGGCGCGCATAGTCGTCTGCGGTGAAGCCCCCGCCCGGCGGCTGGCCGAGGCGCGCCTGCGCATCCGAGCGCCGGAGCCACGCGAGCCAGA
Organism: Kiritimatiellia bacterium; assembly: GCA_028684935.1. GTDB lineage: Bacteria > Verrucomicrobiota > Kiritimatiellia > RFP12 > UBA1067 > DUPH01. The sequence continues at coordinate 20,188 of JAQUEX010000018.1, forward strand.
GCGGACGCGACTCGTAGGGCACCGTGCGCGAGAAATAGGCGGCAGGCTCTGCCCTGCCTCCGTCATCCACGCCGTAGGCCCGCACGCGGTAGAGGCGCTTCAGCTCTTGGTACAGCTCCATCTTGGGGTCGTCGGACGGATAGTCCCAGCTTGCGTGGTGCAGCGGCGCACGCTGCTGCGCGATCATGCGGATACTGAAAAAGGTGGGATAGCGCACCGGCCATTCGGCGTTGAGACGCTCCAGCGCCGCACGGCGGCGCGCCGCAGGCGAGAGCGCCGCAAAGCCCTGCGGATCGTCGGCGCGCAGCTTCGCCTCGAACTGCCCGCGCACAAAACCGGCCACGTCGCGCGGGTCGAACGTGCAGACGCTGTTGCGCAGATCATAAGCGCGGTTGAAGGCCGCGTAGTCGGCGGCCATGCGCGTCCAGCGCGCGGCGCAACCCGGGTCGGCCAGGCCGGCGAGATGGCGTTCGGCGAAACGGCGACCGCCCGCACGGTCGCGCGCGACCACGATCCAGCTTCCCCAGTGGGCGGGCGCGTCGGGAAAAACCTCAGCGGGGAAGCGCGGATAGCAGTCCGCCACATAGCGCATGAAGCGGTCGGGCCGGTCCCAGAAGGCGCGCACCACCGGCGAGAAACGGTAATAATCGTAAGGACCGGTCAGGGAGGCGGCCAGCATGACCAGAAAAGGCCAGACCATGGTGAGCCCGCCCAGCGACAGAACAGCGTAAACCAAAGCCAGGAAAATCCGGGCCTTGGCCGTCTTGCGCTCGACTGTCAGAATCACCGCCATGTTGGTGCAGATACCGTAACACAGTTTGGAGCGCCGCGCCAATTCCGATTGCCCCCGCGTCAGAGGCGCGTGTCCGCGTCACGACGCACCAGACAGAGGATCGGGAGCGCGGCCATCACCACGCAGAGCGCGCAGGCAAAGCCGACCCCTTGCAGGATCACCAGCCACGGGATGTCGAGCGAGACCGGCAGCCCGCCGAACGGCATCCACGCCCGTGTCCAGCCGGTGAAGGTCCAGCCGATGCAAAATCCCGTCACCAGGCTCAGCACAATCCCGCACAACCCGGCCATCAGCGCCTCGCCCAGCAGTATCAGCCCTAACTGGCCGCGCGTCATGCCGACCGCGCGCATCACCGCGATCTCCTTGGACGAAGCCTGGAATGAAGCGAGCAGCAGCGTGATGATGCCGGTGGAGAGCACGACCAGCGACCAGAAGGGCGCGCGCGCCATGTCGCCGACAAGCTGCGTGCCGTGCGCGATCGTACCGTCCGCGATTTCGTCGCGGTGGTGCACACGCACCGTATTCGCGTCGTCGATCGCCAAGGCGCCGCGGATCTCGGCCTCCAGCGCCTGACCGGCCGGCAGGGGGCCCTTCGCGCGGTAGGCGTCACTCAGATTGAGCCACAAAAAGCGGGTGGTGTCGGCGTTGCCGCTCAGCCGCCGTGAGGCCGCTTCGCTCACGAAGACCGGCCCCATCGTGCCGCCGGGCATGCCGTCGCGGCCGCGCATCTGCGCGCGCGAGGTCACCAGATGCCAGTTGAGATCGACCACGCCGGCAATGCGGAACCCCGCGACGGACGGGCCTTCACTCTCCGGGACGGCGCTTTCCCGCGCTCGCGCAGCCGCCGTCCGCCGGCCCCGTCCGCGCCCCCTGCCCGCCGGGCCGCGCGTTTGGATTTCGAGTCGGTCGCCCGCACCCAGTCCGGTCTCGCGCGCGAACATGGCGGTGATGAGGCAGGCCTCGCCCGTCTCCAGCGCGTCAGCGGCCGCCTGGCGCTCGCCCGCCAGAAAGCGGAAGGCGGCGAGCGGCCGCGCGCCGCCGAACGCAGCCTGCGGGTCCGCGCCGAACAGCAGGACGTTGGGGCTGGCCGGCACCCGGCCCGACACGCGTGCCACACGCGCGGTGAGCGCGTCCGGCACCGCGAACTGCGCGGCCTCGATCGCGAGGCAGGTGTTCGCCGCCACGCCTTGCAGCCGCGCCACCTGCCCCGCCGCGTCGCCGCGTACGCCGTTCGGCAGGATTGAGACGATAACGTCGGGAAATTCTCGGCTCGGAATGAACGGCCGGGTCAGGGACGCGCCCCAGATGTGGATCGCGGCATACGCGCCCAGTCCGACCGTGAGGGTCAGCACCATGCCGGCCGTCCGTGAAAGATGGCGGCTGATCCGCCGGTGCAGCAGCACCGGATCCAAGCCGAACAGGGCAGCCAGAAGCGGTCCCGAGAGCCGTTCGACCATCCGTATGAAGGCCGGCAGGACGAGCACCAGCCCGACGAGGTGCAGCGGGATACCGACCGTCAGCAGCAGCACGCTGCGCGTCATGGCGGAGAGGTGCAGCGGCAGCGCCAAAAGCAGCATCGGGAAGAGCAGGACAACGCCCGCCCACGGCCGAAACGCGTGCAGCCGCCCCGTGTTCCTGTTGCCGTCGCGCGCGATGTCGTGCTCTGCCAGCACATCCAGCGGCCGGATACGCAGGGCGCGACGGCACGGCCAGAACAGGCTCAGCGCCGCGATCAGCGCCACGCCGGCCGCAGAATAGAGCGGCGTCTGCCAGCCGAGCACCACCCCTTCCGGGAAGGCGTCGGGCGTCCGGTTCACGAACACCGTCAGCACCGCCCACCCGCCCAGCAGGCCCGCCGCCCACCCGCCTGCGGCGATCACCGCGCCTTCCAGCAGCACGGCGCGCAGCACCTGCCGGGCCGTCATGCCCGCCGCACGCAGCAGTGCCAACACCCGCAGCTTCTGCTCCACGCCGACGGTCAGCGCGTTGACCAGCATGCACAGCGCGGTGAAGACAGATAACGTCAGCAGCAGCGGCGCCTGCCGCTTGAAGTTCTGCAGGCTGTCGCTGGCGACCTGCGCTTCGACCTCGCGCCGGGCCATCGCCGTGATCTGAGGCGCGCCGGCGGCAGCGGTCTTCGCGGCGGCCAGGACGCGCGCCGCCGCACCTTCGCCGGTACGGCAGAGCAGCAGCGTGGGCGAGGGATCGAACGTCCCGCCGGCCGCCAGCCGCATGACGCCGCGCGTGGCGAAGACCGTCGGGAAACCGCGCACCGTCTTGGGGAAGTCGATGAGCGCGCCGATCCGGACCTTCACTGTGCCGGACGGCGTGATCAGCACCAGCGGCGAGCCGAGCGGCGGCGGCGCCAGGCGGCGCGGCGTGAAGACGGACGAACAGACCGCCACCAGCGGTTCGTCGCTCTCCGGCGCAGGCCACGCGCCGGTAAAGGTCGCGCGCGCATACGGACACCCCGCGGCCGGCGCCAGCGTGAGCTCGGCCACCAGCGGTGGCCCCTGCATCACACGGCCGTCCGGGCGGTAATCCAGCGTCGCGCGGATCACGTGGCACGTCAGGAGCTGTTCGATCTCCGGCAGCGCCGCGACCGCAGCAACGAGATCGCCCGGAAGGGGCCGAGCGGCTCCGCCGCGCTGGATGCCCGGGGGCGGCGGCGCGCCGCGGCGCAGGGACACGCCCGCACCGGTGGTCGACACCCAGCAGGTGAACGGCTCGGTCATGCGCCGCACGCTCTCTCGGCTTTGGCTGATGGCGGTCCGGGTCAGGCCGAGCGACCACACCACCAACGCGGTGGCCGCAGCAACCCCGAACACGGCGGTTACGAACCGCATGCTGTCGTGTCTCGCATGCGTCATCATCAGCTTCAGGATTATCATGACAAGCGACCTTGCTCAACGGCTCTTCGCCGCGCAGTTAGAAGGGGGGTTAAGGCGCGTGCGGCCTCAGCCGCGCGGACCCGCCGGAGTTTCGCCCATGGCTTCGAGATAGCGCGACGACACGCGCGCGGGATCGTGTTCCGTGTCGAACGCGTCGACGAACCGGCCGTCTTTCAGGAGATGGACGCGCCGCGCGGTGGCGGCCACCACCGGATCATGGCTGACCATCAGGATCGTGCAGGCCTGTTCCTGGTTCATGGCGCTCAGCAGGTCACAAAAGGCGCGGCCCGCCGGCGAATCGAGATTGCCGGTCGGCTCGTCCGCCAACACGATGTCAGGGCGGGTCACCAGCGCCCGGGCGATCGCCACACGCTGGCGCTCGCCGCCGCTCAGCCGGTCCGGCAGGTGCGTGCGGCGCGGCGTGAGCGCAAACCGCGCCAGCACCGCCTCGATCAAGGAAGGCTCGGGGGTCTTACGATCCAGCAGCAGCGGCAGCGCGATGTTCTCTTCGGCGGTCAGCGTCGGGATCAGATTGAAGTCCTGGAAGACCAGCCCGATGCGGCGGCGGCGGAAACGGGTGACCGCAGCGTCGCCCATCTCGGAAATCCGTTCACCGCCGACCCAAATCTCGCCGCCGTCGCAGGTCAGCAGGCCCGCGATCAGATGCAACAGGGTGCTCTTACCGGAACCACTGGGCCCCATCACGGCCACGAAGTCGCTGCGTGCGAGCCTCAGATCCACGCCGTCCAGCACCGTCACCGGATTCTCTTTGCCGCCGAATGTCTTGACCAGCCGCCTCACCTCCAGCGCCGGCCGCTCCTCTTCCGCCATGGCCTCTCCTTTGTCCGGATTAAACGCTCAGGCGGCACAAAACGTTCACCCGTGGCCGTCACCTTTTCAGGGCTCACGCGCCAGCGCGCGCAGCGTGGCGCGGTCTGCGGCATCGGCGGCTTCGCGCTTGGCCATGAAGCGGCGGTGCTTCTCCCACTCTTCCGGGGTCCAGGCGGCGGCCTCGGTGTAGTCCGCGCAGAAGGGCACGCCGAGATCGACCCAAAGCGCGAGGCGCGCGAGCTCGGCCGGCGTCAAGGTCTTGCAATGTCCCTTGTCCAACATCCCGCTGAAGAGCCTGCTGGCGGCCGAGCCGGCCGATCGCGGCCGCTGGATGGGCGGTGCCGACGCGGCGGAAACCCAGTTGAGTAGCGCGTGGTCGGGATCGCCGCGCCAGCGCGCGGGCGGCTCCTTCTGATCGGGCCGGGCGTGCGTCAGCGTGAGGTAGGCGCGCGTCCAGTGGCGCTTGGCGGCGGGGTCGGTGACGGCCGTCGCGGTCAGGTCGGGCCGGCCGGGCCGGCCGTCGTGGCAGCCGGCGCAGTGGGCGTTGAGGATCGGCTGGATCTCTTTCAGGAAACTGAAGCCGCGGCGCGGCCCGAAGATCGGCGCCAGCGGCCGGGGCCCGGCAGCAAGCGCGCGTGTCGGCCGAGCCGAGGCAAGCGGCACGCTGTTCTTGGACTCGTGGCAGCCCACACATGAGGCGTTCTCGCCCGGCTGCAGCGTGGTCCAGCTCCGCATCGTCTGCACCATGCGCCCTTTATCGTCGAGCAGCATGAAGTAGAGCGGGTCGCGCGCTTCGGCCGTGAAGAAGACCGAGCCGTCCTCATGCACCGGGGCGTCGCCGATCAGGATCTTGGGGTCCCAGGCGCCGTTGCCCACGGAGGGGGGCGTGGAGATCAACGCGCCGCCGCCCGGTCCACCGTTGCCGTTACTGCCGATGCCCGCGGCGCGATAGTCGAGGCCGATGACGCGCAAGGTCTTGACCGTGCCGCGCGCCACGCCGTCCATGGCCGGGCCTTCGTAGACATCCTGCACATAGAAGGTGCCGGTCGGCCGGGCGTAATCCACGAGGCTCGGGCGGGTTGGCGGACGCTCACGCGGACGCAGCGGCACCGCGCGGCCGCAGGCCAGCCCGCGGCGCGAAACCAGCAGCTCGCGCTGGCCGTCGATGTCCATCCAGTACACGCCGAAGCCGGTCATGCGGTTCTCGTGGCGCTTGCCGTCGACCTGCGTCCAGCCATCGGGGTTGTAGGTCACCAGCAGCGTGCGCTCGTCGATCGGATACGGATAGGCAAAGAGGTCGCCCTCCTGGCCATAGGCGTCGATGGTCACGGATTTCGTGGGGCGCACCGGCGCGACGAGCGTAACGCCCTCGGCCTCCTGGCGCCCGCGCGCCGGGTCGATCAGGATCAGGTCGCCGGGCTGTCGCGAGTGGTGTCCGGTGGCGATCGCGAAGATCTTGCCGCTGCCCGGAATGCCGCGCGCGTGGATGATGGTGGTCGGGAACCAGGAGTTTTCGCCGTAGACCGCGCTCTGGGCGGTGCCGTCAGGCAGCATCTGGAAGAGCGGCTGGGGATACATCTGCGAGCGGTCATTGTATTCCCAGCGCGTGTAGAGCACGCGGCCGTCCGACGTGACTGCGGGATAGTTGAGGTGGACCTGGTCGAAGGTCAGCCGCAGGATGTTACGGCCGTCGCGGTCGCAGCGGTAGAGGTTGCTGACCTCGGTCCACCAGCAGTCGACGATCTGCATGCAGCGCGTGGAGTTGAAGAGGATGCGTCCGTCCGGCAGGTAGCACCCCTCGTAATCGGCGATTCCGAGCCCTTCGGTCAGCGGGCGGACGTCGCGCGTCGCCGCATCCATCTCGTACAGGTGATAGTCGTCGCCGCGGTCGGAGCGCTTGAGGGCGAAGAGGATGGCGCGGCCGTCATAATCCACGTCCGCGTCGCGGATGACGCCCTCCTTCGTCTCGGTGAGCACCGTCTCGTGCCAGAGGCCGTCGCGCCACTCGGCGAGGCAGAGCTGGCCGCCGGCCCGGAAATTACGCTCCGCCTGGGCGTCGGAGAGCGCCTCGGTGTAGGCGTAGTGCGAGCCTCCCATCACAAAATGGCGCGCGTAGACCAGGCGCGGGAACTCAGCCTTGACGCGGGCCAGACGGCGGGCGCGGCGTTGCGCGCAGGCGGCGCGGTAGGCGGCGAGAGCGGTTTCGCAGGCGGCAGGCCCGGACTTTTGGCCGGAGACGGCGGCGGCGGCCGTCAAAAAACGCGTGAGCCCGTCGTCGCTCGCCAAGAGTTCCGGGCCCTTGAGCGGCGCAAGGTCTTGGCGCAGCCAGTCGGCCAGCATCTCGTCGTGCGCCTCGACGGCTGCCCAGAGCGCGTGCGGGCTTTGGCGTTCAGCCTCCGTTGCGCCGCGGCCCAGCAGAAGCGCGGCCAAAGCCTGGCCGTCCGGCGTAACTCCCGGCGCACCCCGCGCAAACGCGGCGGCCAACCCCAGATAAACAATGAGCGCGGCTCCCCCGATACGATGCTGCATGGCACATTCCCCCTCTGTCTTGCCCCACACCATACCGGATCGAGCGTGTGCGCCGCAAGCGGTAATCGGCAGCGAGCGCATCCCCGATTCCCTTGCTTGAATCACGCGGTTGATGCTGTCCATCGGGAACTGATCAGGATAAGCGGTCGGCCCTCGTCTGGCTCATTCGAGCGTCACGGCCCGCAGGAGGTGGCGTAACCGGCGACCGGCCCAGGCGTCTGGAACGCGAGACGCGAAACCGGCGGTCGCGCCGAGACCGCCGCCGGGACGAACACCCGCCCTTTTCTCGCCTACCCACAATGCCGAAGGTTGATCCCGTTGCCAGCCTTTCCCGCGGACGGGGCCGTCCGCGCCCCCAGTCTTGCGTATCTTTTTCACTAGAAACGCGTGATCGCGGCCCGCCTCTGCGGCGGTCTCGGCGAGACCGCCCTACCGGCTGAGAAACAGAAGTCAGTGAAACGGGGATGCGCCAGAATGAATGCCGCCATCTCGTCTGCCAACGCCTCCCATTCGGCGCAAAGCGGAATGACGTGGCTGGCCTCGGGCAGGTCGCGCA
>JAQUEX010000179.1 GCA_028684935.1 Kiritimatiellia bacterium
CCGGCGAGTGGTTCTACTACGATTCATGGATGCCACCGCTCAGCGGTTACGACCCCGCGACGCGCGGCGCCTTCCGCGCCTGGCTCGCGGTGCGCGGCGACCCCGACGCGGCGACAGCCGAGCCGCCTCCGCACGCGGCGCGGCGTGCGCACCCCCACGGCCTGCTGCGCGACCCCGCGCGCGAGCGCCGCTTGATCGACTTTGCCCTGTTTCAGCAGGAGGAGATGGCCGACCATGTGCTTGCCCTCGCGGCCGCCTGCCGCCGCGGCTCCGGCGGGCAGGCGCTGACGCTTTTCTTTTACGGCTACGGCTTCGAATTCGCGCCGCTGGGCAACGGCGCGCCGACCAGCGGCCACTACGCGCTGGAAAAGGTGCTGCGGCGCGGCGCGGCGGACATCGACATCCTCTGCTCGCCGATCTCCTATACCGACCGCCGATGGCTGGGCACCGCGCCAGCAATGAGCGCCGCCGAGAGCGTGACGCGCAGCGGTATCCTATGGCTTAACGAGGATGACTCGCGCACGTATCTTGATCCGCGCAAACAGGAGCATGTGCAGGAAGGCGGACTCGTCAATCTGCAGCAGACTCAGCAGGTGATGCTCCGCAACACCGCGCAGGCTGCGCTGCGCGGCTTCGGCACCTGGTGGATGGATCTGCCCGGGCAAGGCTGGTTCAACGACGCGGCCATCTGGCGCGAGATCGTGCGGCTGCGGGCGGTCGACGAGGCCATGTGCCGTCGGCCGCGGCCGTTCACCCCGGAGATCGCCGCGATCATCGACGAGGCAAGCATGTGCCACCTGACCGGCGGCTCGGCGGCGGCGGCACGTCCGCTGATCTACGAAGGGCGTGCGGCCCTCGGCCGCAGCGGCGCGCCATACGGCCAGTATCTGCTGGCGGACGCGCTCGCCGGCAAGGTGCCGGCGCGCCTGCGGGTTTACCTGTCCGCCTGGCGGCTGGACGACGCGCAGCGGCAGGCGCTCGCGGCGCAGCGCCGCGGCGGCCTCTGGGCGACGGTCGCCCGCTGGTTCGGGTCGCGGGGCCCGGTCCGCGTCTGGTGCTGGGCGCCGGGGTATCTGCGGCCGGCGCGCGCCGACCTCGGCGGCATCGCGGAGGTGACCGGATTCGCGGCGCGCCCGGCGGCGGCGGCGACGGCGCAGGCCACACCCACCGCACGCGGGCGGCAGCACGGCTTGACGCAGCCGTGGGGACCGGCCGTCAAGATCGCGCCGCTGTTCACAGTCGAGGCGGCGGACGAGGAGGTCTGGGCGACGTATGCCGACGGATCGCCCGCCGTGGCGGTGCGCCGCGCCGGCAACGGCCACGACGTGTTCGTCGGCGTCCCGCAGCTCACGCCGGAGTTGGTGCATGCACTCGCGCGGCTGGCAGGCGTCCACTGCGCCACCGCGCCGGGGCCGGCGCTGTGGGCGGCGAACGGCCACCTCGCCATCCAAGCCCACACCAACGGCGCGGTGCGCATCGATACCGGGCGGCGCGCGCGCGTCACGGACGCGCTGGACGGCACCGCGCTCGGCCAAGGACCGGTGATCACGCTCGACATGCAGCCGGGCGAAGTCCGGGTGCTGCGCGTTGAACGTTGAGCGGTGAGCTTTTTTTTGCTACAGTCCCGGCACGTTGTCATTGTTTAGCTCGGTTCGGCTGAGCCGCCCAAGCCGGCGGCACGTCTGCGCCGTTCTTTCACAAATCTTCAACCCCCTTTCTTGACATTATGAGCGCAACCCTTCTTGACGGAAAGCAACTTGCCGCCGACATGCGCGCGGAGATCGCGCGCCAAGTCGCCGAACTCAAAGCCAGCCGCGGCGTCACGCCCGGATTGGGCGTGATCTTAATCGGTGCCGACCCGGCCTCCACCTCGTATGTCACTGCCAAAGAACGCGCCTGCGCGGAGGCCGGCATGTTTTCGCTGGACGTACGCATGCCGGCCGAGACCACGCAGGAGGAGGCGCTGGCCCTGGTGCGCCGCATGAACGATGATCCGCGCGTCCACGGCATTCTGGTGCAGCTCCCGCTGCCGCGCCACATCAACGAGGCCGCAGTGATCAACGCGATCGCACCGGAAAAAGATGTGGACGGCTTCACGCCGGTGAACGTCGGCCGCATGATGATCGGCGAATCCTGCTTCCTGCCCTGCACGCCGCACGGCATCATCCAGATGCTGCTGCAGGCCGGCGTGCAGGTCTCCGGACGGCATGCGGTCGTGGTCGGGCGCAGCAACATCGTCGGCAAGCCGGTCGCGCATCTGCTGATGCGCAAGGCCGAGGGCGGCAACGCCACGGTCACGGTCTGCCACACCGGCACGCATGACCTCGCGGCCTTCACGCGGCAGGCGGACATCCTGGTGGTCGCGGCCGGACGTCCCGGAACGGTCACAGGCTGCATGATCAAGCCCGGCGCGGTGGTGATCGATGTGGGGGTCAACCGCATTCCCGACGCCTCCAAGAAAAACGGCTTCCGCCTCGTCGGCGATGTGGACGCCGACTCCGCGCGCGAGGTTGCCTCGCTGCTCACTCCCGTGCCCGGCGGGGTGGGCCCGATGACGATCACGATGCTGCTCTTCAACACGCTTGAAGCCGCCCGCCGCCTATGAAACTTCTCGGAGAACCGCTCTTTGCCCGCGACCTTAAGGGGCAGCTCGCTTCGAGGATCGGCACGATCTTCGTGAAGTCGGACGGGCTGGTCACGCTGAAGGGCATCCACGCGACGCAGCGACTCGCTTGGATCAAGGAGCTGAACCGGGTGCGGCACGCTGCGGGCCAGATACCGCTCAGCGATTCCGAGATCGACGAGGAGATGGCAAGCTCGGTGGATCTGCTTTTCGACGACCGCACGGTCCTGATCCGCCCCGATCCCTACGCGATGGAGCTTGCGTTCGAAGCCGACGACATGCTGCAGAAGCTGGTCTCCAAACGGTGCATCCGCTATCTCAACACGCACACTGCGCAGGTGCGCAACGCCTTGCGCGCGCGCGGCGAGAACTGGCGCATGAGCCGCCTGCCGGTCTCGGTCGAAGAGATGCGCCTGCTGATCTCGGTCTCGCTCGCCGCCATCGAAGTGCTGCCGATCTACTATTACAACCGCTCGACCGGCACCCGGTTCCTCACGCTCGCGCGGTTTGCCGATTTGGGAAACAAGCCGGATGATCTCTTCCGGCAGCAGCTCGAAGAGATTGTGGAGTATGCCGCGCGGCGGAACCGCTTCGGGTATCCGGAGATCGACATCTTCCCGCCGGGGTGCGCGTTTACCCGTCAGGCCTTCGAAGCCTTGAACGCCGAAAACCTGCCCATCCGAGCGCTGCGCGCCGCATACCGGAAACTGCTCGACACCTTTGGCGCGGCGCTGCCCGCAGACCTGCGCGACGAATCCGAGGAGAATATCGAGTGGCGCAACCGCATGTGCTCGGCATTGACGCAGCAGCCCAACGCCGTCGATGCCGAAGAGTTGATCCAAGACATTTCGCCCGAGTTTTACCGCCAGATCGAATGGGTGCCCGGCTGCCGCATCGAGAAAGGCGAGCTGCTCTTCGATCCGGTTTGCGAAGAATGCGACACGCACCCCGATGATCCCGAGCTGGCGGCGCTCTGCGATCCGCGAGCCAAGGCGGTGATCTTCAATTATCTGCGCGAATACAACACGATTGAATACATCAACATCGGGCGCATCGGCCATTCCCTTTCGGCGCGCGCACCGGTTTCTTTCCGGGCGCCGGTCTACATCGTGCAAGTGAAAGAGTCCGGCAAAGCGAAACCTGAATTGCGTATCCTTCGATTCCAGAAATGGGGCGTCAAACAGCATCTCGACGACGGCAAAGACTTGCTGCGTGCGGTGATGGAAGCGATGGATTACACGGATTACATTCTGGACCGACGCCTCGGCTGCCAGCAGCTCGGCATGAACCTGCCGCCGCGCCTCGCCACCGGGCGCATCGCCGAGACGTATACCGGGCAGAAAGAGGCTTACCGCGGCGCGCGTTTCTGGTCGGTGTACTTCGAACGCGCCTATGTCAGCGGCTGCGCCACCGACAAGATCATGCACGCGCGTTACACGAATCCTGAATTCAACCGCCGGCTGGCGCGCCTGCTGGGCGAGGCCGCCGCCATCAACTGCATGGTGGGGCGCGCCAATCTCGAGTTGCAGGTCATGTTCGACGATGGCGACGAGGTGATCGTGCTGGACGACGACGGCTTGCCCGAACGCCTGATGATCTCCGACCACACCGGCTCGTTCACGCAGTATGACATACGGCTTGAGCGCGACGCCGCTGCTTACGCGGGGCCGGTGAACCGCCGCGCCGGATTCATGCCCAACGCCGACGAGTTCGCCACACTCTATCTGGAGGCGTTCCAACAACGCTTCGAGCAAGTTCAGAAGGAATACCGCCGGCGCAGAACCGCCTTCGACTCGCTCTTCAAACACCGGCCGCTCGATCGCAAGGGAAGCATCGCCTACCGCTGGCTGTGCGTGCTGGCTCGGCTCGACACGACCGACGCCGCCGCGTTATGCGCGGCCATCCGCTCCCACATGGAGGGGCCTGTTTCGTGAAACGTCTGCTGCTTTTTTCGGACGATCAGCTCTGGATCAGACACACGCCCGAAGGGCCGTCCTGCCTGTTCGACGCGGACCCGGCCGCCTTCGCCCTCACGGAGCCGCTCCCCGCGTACGCGGCGGAGGAGGTGTTCGCCGCCGAATCCGCAGGCCCCCCTGCGCCCGGCGCGGAACGGGTCACTCTGCGCGCGCTGTTTGACCTCGTCACGCCGCAGCGTTATGCCCAGGCTGGCTTGGCCCGCCAGCTCTTGCACTGGCGCCGCGCCCACCGTTTTTGCGGCGCCTGCGGCGCGCCGCTGCAGCGCCATGCCTCCGAACGCGCGATGGTCTGTCCGGCGTGCGGCCACACGGCCTATCCTCGCATCAACCCGGTGGTGATCACGCTGGTCGCGCGCGGCGACCAGATCCTGCTGACCCGCAAAGCCGGCGGAGTGCTGCCGTTCTGGAGTCTGGTGGCCGGGTTTGTCGAGGCGAACGAAACACTGGAGCAGGCCGTGGCACGGGAAATCGCGGAGGAGGTCGGCCTGCGCGTCACAGACATCCGTTATGCCGCAAGCCAACCCTGGCCGTATCCCAACAACCTGATGTTCGGCTTCACAGCGGCGTACGAGAGCGGCTCGATCACGCCCGACGGCGTCGAGATCGCCGAGGCCGGCTGGTTCGGACGCGATGACTTGCCGCCGATCCCCTCGCGCGTCAGCATCGCGCGCCGCCTGATCGACGCCTTTTTCGCTCAAGCCTGAGAGCCTTACCTGTCCGGGTAGCGCTGCCGCAGCGCGTCACGCGTACGGCTCGCCTTCTCCGGCTGCCCCATCGCTTCATACAGTGCCGCGAGGCGCTGAAGCGCCACGGGCCGCAGCGCCTCGCAGCCGAGCAGCACCTCTACGCTCAGGTAGGCGCGTTCAGCCTCCGCCCAGCGTTTGAGCGCCGCATCGCAGTCGGCGACGGCCAGCGTCGCGCGTGCCCGCGCTTCAGGCTCACCGGCCGCCTCGGCCAGCTCCGCATAGAGCGCCCGGGCCGCCTCGAAGTCGCGGGCTTTGAACAGGCACTCGGCCCGCCGCGTACGCGCTTCCGCCGCACGCGCATGCTGCGGCGCGCGCTCCAGCAGCCTGCGATAGGCCTCGGCGGCGCCGGCATAATCGTCGCCCCGGTACGCGCAGGCAGCCACCAATAGATGAAGCTCGGGCACTTGCTCATGGTCAGGATGCGCGGCCAGAAAACGGGTTGACGCCGCTCGCGCCTCCTCCCACCGCTCCGCGCGGAGCGCACCGTTGATGGCGGCCAGTTCGGCGGCGATGGCGGCACGCGCGGTCTGTCGCTCGCGGGCCTGCTGCGCCGCCGTGACCGTCGCCAGGGCCGCCGCACAGGCCTCACGCAAGGTGTTCGTCGGATAACGGTCGAGAAAAGCGGCAAAGTCCGCGTGCGCGCGGTCGAGCCGGCCGGCGCGCTGTGCGGCATGGCCGCTCGCATAAAGGGCGCGCGGCGCGAGCGGCGAGTCCGGATAGCGCGTCAGCAGCTCCTCGTAGGCCGATCCGGATTTCTCCCAGTCGCCGAGGCCGAACAACGCCTCGCCGCGCCCCAGCCAAGCCGCCGCCGCGAAGGAAGCATTGGTCGACGCCGCAGCGCGCGCGAACCCGTCGGCCGCCTCCGCGAAGCGGCGCGCCTGAAGGTGTGCGCGCGCTGTGCGGTATGCCTCCTCCGCAGCAGGTTCGCCCGCGACCCGCGGCACGCCGGCAGTCACGCCGATGAGCAGGGCAACGAGAGGTGCCGCATGAAAGAGGATCTTGTTCTGTATGCTCATCACGTTTCCGTAAACACGCTGGGGAGATTTCTGTGCACGCTGCGGTCCCTGTGGTTAAAAAGACCTGTCGTTTTAGTGTTGAAAGGCATCGACGCCGGCGCGCGCCGAGGTGCGCCACGCGCTGGGGGTGACGCCGAACTCGCGCTTGAACTGCATGGCGAAATGCTGCGAGGTCGAAAAGCCCAACGCCTGCGCGATGGCCGTGACCGGTTCGTCTCCCTCGCGCAGGAGCTGCTGCGCGGCGCGCAGACGGCACGTCAGCAGGAAGGTGTAGGGCGGCAGCCCCGTGAGCTGCTTGAAGCGGGTGTTCAAACGGCTTTCCGAGAG
>JAQUEX010000019.1 GCA_028684935.1 Kiritimatiellia bacterium
TGTCCGCGGTTTCCCCGGGCTGCGCATATCTCAGCAGGTGCCGGGTCAGCAGCGGGACCATGATCTCCATCCACCCTTCGCGGATCAGGCTCAGCGTGCCGTCGAAGTCGAACAACGCGTGGGCAGGGGGGCGTGCCGGCCTGCCGGCACACACGATCTCGATCGCCGTTCCGGGGAGGCAATTCGGCGTTGCCGGTACCGCGCAGGTTGGCTGGTAGTCACGCTCGCTCATGGGGCCGTCAATACTCCCATCCGGCGCGGATGTGGGGCTTGAGCAGCGCGTTGGCCTGCGCGTTGTCGGATGAGCACGTGGACGCGTTCCATCCGATCTTGCCGGGGATGCGCTGCGCCAAGCAGCCGACGAGCATGCTTTCCACGAGCGGCACGGAGTGGCCGATGTCCGACGAGGCGCGCGTCTGCCCGAAACAGGCCTCGACAAACTCGCGACGCTGGTTCTGTTCCTTCACGCGCGGCAGTGAGACCGGTATCGCCTCGCACGCCTCGTGCTTGGTGATGGACTTCATCTTTTGCTCGCCTTTGAGCGCGATGTAGCTGAACTCGCCGTAATCGTCGGTGTTGACCATCACGCCTTTGTCGCCCATGATGAAGCAGCCGGTCGTCGGGACTTGGCCAAGCGTGGCGATCACCTGCGGCATGATTTCGGCCGGAGGTTTGCGGTAGCCGTCATACCAGTAGAGGTCGACCGGCGGCTTGTTGCCGCGCGCCGCGTACGTGAGCCGCACCTTGCTGTATTGCGGGTAAGTGTCCTCATAATGCTCGGAGATTTCCACCGCTTCGCCCGCAACCACCTCGCCCAGTTCCAATCCGCGGAACGCCAGGTTCATCGTGTGGCAGGCCATATCGCCGAAAGCGCCGGTGCCGAAGTCGTAGAACGCGCGCCACATAATGCGGTGATACACGCCTTTTCTGAACGGCCGTGCGGGCGACGTGCCCAGCCAGAGGTCCCAGCTCATCTCTGCCGGAATCGGGTCCGCGCCCTCCGGCCGCTTGAGCGGCTGCTTCCAGCCCCAGGTGTTGCCGGGGGAGATCTCAGGACGGTTCGTCCAGACATGCACCTCGGTCACCTTGCCCAGCAAGCCGGAACGCAAGATTTCAATGCCGCGCCGCGTGCCGTCGCGCGCGCTGCCGTGATTGCCCATCTGCGTGATGACGCCGTATTCTTTGGCGACTTTTTCAAAATAGCGCGCCTCCCAGATGGTGCGCACCAGCGGTTTTTCGACATACACATGGCAGCCGCGCTTCATCGCCTGAATGGCGGCGGGCGCGTGCGTGTGGTCCGGCGTGGCGACCAGCACGGCGTCCAGGTCCCGTTCGCGTTCCAGCATCTTGCGATAGTCGGCATAGGTCCGGAAATCGGCTTTCAGGGCTTTCTTGGCGTACCATTCGCGCGCGCCGTCGAACATGCTCGCGTCCACGTCGCACAGCGCAACAATCTGGACATTGCCGCAGTCGACCATTTCCGACCAGTCGCGGTGTCCCTGGCCGCCGGTGCCGATCACGCCCAATTTCAACATCTCGCCCGGTTTGCGGAATCGCGGCACGCTGCGACAGCCTCCCAGCGTCCATGCACCTGCGGCCCCGGCGGCTGTTTTCAAAAATGCGCGGCGTGACGAAACGGTTTTTCTGCTCATGGTTGGCTTCCTTGTTCGTGTTCGGCGGCAAATGCGTGTGCGGGTCCGCCCTGATGACACCCTCAGCATAAGACGCGGAGACTCGACTTTCAAGATGACTCTTGCGCAACTTTTGTGGTAATTTTGCGCAAGCCATGACACGTAAACTGTTGACGACGCCCCCTCAGGTAGCTCTGCTGTTCGAGACCAACGAACAGGCGCACCGCGATATTCTGCGCGGGGTGTTGCGGTATGAGCGCATCCACGGTCCGTGGAGCCTGCATGTGGCCGAAGGACGTGCGGGCGAACAGCGGTTGCCGGCGCTGAAGGGCTGGAACGGCTCCGGCATGATCGGCGTGATCCAAAACCGCGCCTATGCGGAGGCCGTACAAGCCGCCGGCGTGCCGGCTGTGCTGATCGATCCGCTGGATGCGGCGCAACTGCCCGACGGCTTGCTGCAGCGTCACAGCGTGCTGGCTTCGGACCTGCGCGCGATTGGAGCGTTGGCTGCCGACTATTATCTGGCACGCGGCTTCAAAAACTTCGGGTTCGTCGGCGAGATCCACGGCATCAACTGGTCGCGCGAGCGGGGCACGGCGTTCGCCGCTTGCGTGCATGCCGCCGGCTGCCGGTGTGATATGTACGGTCCTCTGACGGCACGCGAGCGCCGGGACTGGGGGCGGGAACGCCAACGTCTTTGTGCGTGGCTGGCGGCGTTGCCCAAGCCGGCCGCGGTGTTTGCGGCGATGGATGTGCGCGGGCGTCAGGTGCTGGATGCCTGCCGCATGGCCGGTCTGAGCGTGCCGCATGAGGTAGCCGTACTGTCAGTAGATAACGATGAACTCATCTGCGGGTCGACGCTGCCGCCGCTTTCGAGCATCGCGCTGGATACCGACCGCATGGGGTTTGAAGCGGCGCGGCTGCTGGACCAGTTGATGCGGCGCACGCGCGGAGGGCGTCTGCGCCGCGTGGTGCGTGCCTTTCCGCCCCTCGAGGTGGTGACGCGACGTTCGACCGACGCGATACCGATCCCCGATCCGGTGGTGGCGCGGGCGCTGGCGTATATCTGGCTGAACGCGCAGAACCCGGTGGGGGTTCCGGAGATCGTCCGGCACGCGGGCGTGTCGCGCCGGTTGCTGGAGATGCGGTTTCGAGCGAGTGTCGGCGTCACGCTGCAGGATGAGCTGCAGCGGACGCGCCTGAAACGGGTACATGCGCTGCTGGCTGAGACGAACCACTCGGTACGGGCCATCGCGCACGCCTGCGGCTTCACCAGCGCGAGCTATCTCGGCAAAGTGTTCCGCCGCACCTTCGGTATGACGATGACGCAATACCGGGCACGGCGTTAAGCGACGCTGTCGGTGGGTCAGCGATCTTTCGACTGCGGCGGGCGTGAGGAACGGTGCGGCGGTTTCGGGCCTTTTTTAAAGCCTCCGCCGCCCTTAAAGCCGCCTGCGCTCTTAAAGCCTCCGCCGCCTGCACGGCCGCCCTTGAAACTGCCGCCCTTGTAGCCGGCGCTCCTCGGCTTGTGGTCGTCGCCGGGGCGAGGCCGGAAAGGCCGCGCGGGACGGTCCGCGCGCGCACCGTCGTCGCGCGGCGGACGCTCGCGATCATCGGGCGTGCTGCCCGGGCGATCGACGTCTTGCTCGTGGCGCTTCAGGTGCTTTTTAAAGGGTTTGTCGTACCAGTTCGCCGTGCTGGCTGGCGGCGTCGACGCTTCGCGGCGCGGCACGGGTGCCGGTGTGCCCTCTTCGCGGCGTGGTGCCGGCGAGGCTATCCGCGCGTCGGCCGAGCGGATGGCGTCCGGCCGCTGCGGCCTGGGACGTGGCGGCCGGGGCGCCGCATCACGCTCGATGCCGCGCGGTGCGTCATCGGGCCGGCGTCCGAAATCGGGTTGCGAGCGTCCCTGGAAGCGCGGCGGGCGCTCGCCGCGTTCTGGGCGGCGCGTGTTGTCCGGACGGCCCTTTTTCGGTTTCATCCATGACGGTTGCGACGGGCCTCCCGCTCCGCCTTTGCCGGCGGCGCGTTCCGCGCGCTCAGAGTGGAAGTCGTGCGCGTTATCGATCGGAATCTCTTTGCGGATCATGCGTTCGATCGCGCGCAGCAGCCCCCGCTCTTCCGCGCTCACGAACGAGTAGGCGGCACCTTCGGCGCCGGCGCGTGCCGTCCGGCCGATGCGGTGGATATAGGATTCTGTTTCTTCGGGAAGATCAAAGTTCACGACATGCGTGATGCCGTCCACGTCAATACCGCGCGAGGCGATGTCCGTCGCCACCAGTACGCGTACGCGGCCGTTACGGAACGCATGCAGCGTGTTGGTGCGGGCGCGCTGTGTCTTGTCGCTGTGGATGGCGTCGGCCCGGATGTCGGCGGCTTCCAGTTTACGCACGATCTTGTCGGAGCCGTGACGGGTGCGTGCGAAGACAATGACTTTTGCCATTTCGGGGCGCGTGGCCAGCAGGTTGATCAACAGGCTGTCTTTGTTCGGCTTGTCGACAAAAAGCACCTTCTGGTTGATCTTGTCGACCGTCGGCTGATCAGGCGAGATGGTGACATGGATCGGATCTTTGACCATCGACATGGCCAGGCGCAGGACATCGGGCGAAAGCGTCGCCGAGAAAAACTGCGTGTGGCGCTGTTCGGGCAGTTTGGCGAGAATGCGTTTGATGTCGGGCAGGAAGCCCATATCCAGCATGCGGTCCGCCTCGTCCAGCACAAACTCCTCGATCTCATCGAGCGTGAGGTGACCCTGTTCCATCAGGTCCATCAGGCGCCCGGGCGTGGCCACGACGAGTTCGGCGCCGCGGCTGAGCGCTTTGACTTGGGGATATTGGCTGACGCCGCCGAAGACCACGGCGAACGGGATGCCGAGAAACTTGCCGTAGGTCGTGACGCTGTCCGCGATTTGCGCGGCAAGCTCGCGTGTCGGCGCAAGGATCAGCGCGCGCGGACGGCCGCGGACGGGCGTTTTCGGATTGGCGGCGAGGCGGTGCAGGATCGGCAGCAGGAACGCGGCCGTCTTGCCGGTCCCCGTCTGGGCGCAGCCCAGCAGGTCGCGCCCTTCAAGCAGATGGGGGATAGACTTCTCTTGGATCGGCGTCGGGGCGAGATAGCCCTCCTCGGCGACCGCGTGTTGCAAAAGAGGGTTGACCAGGCCGAAAACGCTGGTCGCGAATTCGCCGGGAAGTTCACCTTTGGGTTTGGGGAGTTGGCGCGGCGGTTCGCGCTCGGCAAGGCCGGGATGACGGTTTCTGCTGCGGCGGAAAGGAGGGCGGGAACCTTGACGGCGCCGCTCATAAGAATCGGAATGTTGCATGTGTGTTTTGTGTATACGCGATTACGGGGTCAAAGTCAAGACAACAGGATACGCGGTTTCGGGCCGTTCGGGGCCGGTATATCCGCGCGTTTTTGACGACTCGGCAGGACTCTGCTCCCCATCTCTGGAAACGTCTTTTTCGTCAAAAGACAAAAACACCGCCTCGCGCGGTGTTGCTGCTTACAGGATTTCGCCTGCAAGTCGGTTCAATGGCGGAGAGGGAGGGATTCGAACCCCCGGTACCTTGCGGCACGCATGATTTCGAGTCATGTGCATTCAACCAGGCTCTGCCACCTCTCCGGCAAAAAGTTCATGTACTATAGCCGATAAGGTCGGCATGGGTCAAGCGGTCGGTTGCAAAAAAGGAAAAACTGAAAAACTGAAAAACTGGAATTATCTCCAGCATCGGCCGGGGATTCTTCGTCCAGAACACAATCAGGCGGGTCTTTGCGAACGAGACGTAGAGCGGCACGCCGCAGAACGGGTTCAACCAGGTTGAATCCTGCCGTCAGTCAACCCTTCACGGGCGGCGACGGTGTAGGTGCAGAGCAGGTCGCCCGTCACGTTGCCCATGGTCTCAAACATGTCGAGCACCGGATTGATGCCGACCGCCAACGCCACGATCACGGCGATCTGCGTGGCGTCGAGTCCGAGCGTTCCCAAAATGATGAAGAGCAGCATCAGGCTGCCGCCCGGCACGCCGCCCGCGCCGACCGCAGCCAGGACGGTCGTCACCATCATCAGCGCGAGCTCGCTGAAACTCAGCGTGATGCCGAACATGTTCGCAGCCAGGATCGCGAACATCGGCAGATGGATGCACACGCCGTCCATGTTGACCGTCGCGCCCAGCGGCAGCGCGAAACTCGCCAGCTCGCGGTTGACCCCCAACCGTTCTTCGCTGACGCGGATCGAGACCGGCAGCGTCGCGGCGCTCGAACGCGTGACAAAGGCCAGCACCATCGCCTCCTTCACCGCTCCCAAGATGCGGTAGGGATTTTGCCGCAGCAGCAAGGCGAGCACGGCCGGGTAGACCACGAAGATCAGGAACAGGATGCCGGACGCCACGCCCAGCAAGACCGTGACGTAAGGGCCGATGATCGCCGGCCCGTAGACCGAGAAGATGCTGGCCGACAGGAAAAACACGCCGATCGGCGAGTAGTCCATCACCATGCCGATGATGCGGTTGACAGCCAGCATGCAGGCGTCGCACAGGACGATCAGACTCTGCATCGCCGCATGGACCGCGTCGTCTTCCGTGGTTTCGATCACCAGCCGGATGCTGATGCCGAACAGGATCGCGAAGCCGATGATGCCGAGGAAGTTGCCGTCAGCCAGTGCCCGGAAGGGGTTTTGGAAGAAGTCAAGCAGCAGATTCTCCAAGATCGCGGCCAGGCTTTTGGCCCCGTCGGCATGCGCGATCGCCTGCGCCTGAGAGCCGAAATGCTGGGCCAGCTCTTGCCAGCCCGACAGCGAGGCGCCCGCACCGGGATTGATCCAGAGCGCGAGCCCCATCCCGACGAGCGACGAGACGCACATGGACGCGAAATACCAGCCCACAATCTTGCCGCCGGCGCGCCCCAGCTTCCGTAACGGCAGCGAAGAGGCGCCCCGCACCAGCGAGAAGAAGACCGTGGGCACCACGATCATCTTCAGCAGGCTGATGAAGACGGTGCCGAAGGGCGAGCAGACGCGCATCACCTGCTGTACGTGCTCCTTGATGCCGAACGCGGCCGAGGCATACCAGAGGCCGGCGCCGACCGCGGCGCCGGACAGCAGGCCGACCATCACGCGCTTGACCAGCGAGGCGTGAAGATAACGTCGAAAAAGGCTCATGGTTGAGGGGTGTCCGGAGTGGGGTTACGGTTTCAGTTCTTCGGTCTGCAAAGCAAGGAGCTGTTCAGCCAACGCCCAGCGCCAGGCGTCGAAGGCACCGGCCGACCACAGGTTGTCCTGCTTGTACTTGGGCTGAATGTGCATCTCGGCCAAGATGCGCGCCAAGACCTCGCGCGCCCGGCTGGCGGCCTCCCGGCGTCCTGCAGCCTCGGCGCGGGCGATGGCGGTTTCCAACGTGAAGAGATACCGGTGGTCGTCGATGCCCTCGCGGTAGGCCTCCCACAATGCCACGGGAATCGGCGTGCCGTCATCCGCAGTGCGGTTGAAGAAATCCGAGGTCGAGGCGTCCAGATAACTCCACGGGTCGCCGGCCATCGACTGGTAGATCCAAGGGATCAGGCAGCGGTAGCCGGATTGCCAGAACCCGAAGCCGTAGGTCATGCGCGCGCCGATCGTGGGGGTGTGGTCGTTTTCGCCCGAGATGTGGTTGGGGTAGCACCAGTATTCAACGCCGCGCGCCTTCATGTCGGCCAGCACCGCCTCGCGTCCCAGCGAGAAAGGTTGGCAGCACCAGATGTCCACGTACGGACGCAGCGGCGCGAAGGGCTCATGCTCGGGGTCGGCCGTGATGTAGGTCCGCACCGACGGGACCTTTTTGATGGCGGCCATGACGCGCGTCATGAAGGCGACCGAGTCCGGACTGGTCGAGGGCTCGTCCACCGGATAGTAGAGCAGTTCGGGCCATTGGCGGCGGCGGGCTTCGGCGTCGATGGTCTGCACCATCCAGGTCAGCTCGTCGAAAAAGGCTTCCGGCGGCATCTTGATCTGGGACAGGTGCGAACCCATGTCGGCGTTGTTCATGTGCTTGCGGTAGAGGGCGGAGCAGGGGAACGAACAGACAAACGGCTTGTCAAAACCGACGCTGCGCGCGAGGTCGAGATTGCGCTGAAGCGTGTCAAACATGAACTGCCAGCGTCCGTCCTTGAGCCAGCCGCCCAGGCCCAGCACGACGGTGTTCATGCCGTGTTCGCGCATGTCCATGTGTTCGGCTTCTGCCTTGCGCTGCCACCACGCGCGCGAGAAGGCATCCGGCGCTCGCTCGCTGTTGGGCAGCGGATGACGGTAGTATTGGCCGTACACCAGCGACCGGTCTTTCAGCAGCGTGATCGGCAGGACACGCAGCGTGAGCGGCACCTCCAGCACCGTGTGGTCGGCGGTGACGGTCGCGCGCCCGTGATAGAGGCCTGCGGGCTGGCCCTGTCCGACGCGAACGGTGAGCCAGAGTCGCAGGTTTTCCCCGCGCGGGATCGGCTGCGGCTGCCAGGGCATCAAGACGTCCGGCGCGCGGTAGGCGGTGTTAAAGGCGTTATAGTTGGGACGCACGAACATGTAGCGCACCGCGCGCAGGTCGATGTTCTCGGCCGGAAGTTCGACGCGCTCGCGCCCGTTGGTGCCGACCAGGGCGCTGAGCCGGACCTCGACGTTGGTGACGGCGCGCAGCGCATGCAGCGTGAAGGTCAAAGGCTCGTACTCGCCCGGCGAAGCAAAGGCGCGCACCGGCGCGTCCAATTCGTGCTGGCGCGGTTTATGGTCCGGCCAGACCGGTTCGCACCACGGCCGCGCGTAAACGGCCACTCCGTCCTGCCGCTGCCGCGCGCTCCAGACCGGTTCGGGCGCGGTGTCGGGACGTGGGACGATCTTCCAAGACGCCAGCACCTCACGCGGCAGCAGCAGCGCGTCGCGGAGCAACGGGTCAACCGTATCGCGCTGCGCGGCCTCCCATTCGGCGGCCGGCACCGCGATCACGGCGTTCAGCACCCAGCGGCTACGCGTCGTCAGGTCAAGCCGGATGCCGCGCGTGCCGGTGGTCGCGTCCAGCGTCAGCGCTCTCAGCTCGTGCGGGCCGGCGAAGGTTGCCCGCGCGCTGGCGCCGTCCTCGGTGGCCGCGCAGATGTCCCACACCTGTTCGGCACGCCCGCCCGCGCGTCCGCAAAGCAGGATCAGGCGGTAGGTGCCGGACGGTACCGCAAGCGTCACCGTGGCAGACGCAGCGGAGGCGATGTGATCGCAGGTGAGTTCGGTTTGATACGAGGCGGGCGGATCTTTGCGCCGCGTGTGGGTGTTTTCCACCCAGTCGCGCTGAACGGGATGGGCCCGCGCGGCAGGCGGCACGGATGACTCCCACGCGGCGTGTTCGCCGCCTTTTTCGGTGACGCGCAGCGCGCCAGTGTGTAACGGGGAGTCCGCGGTCCCGAAATCAAAGAGGACGGGCGCGGCATGAAGGGCCGAAGCGGCGGTAACGGCGAGTGCAAGGCTGAGAGGTGTGTTCATCGTGCTCCTTGTCGAATAGGAATGGGGGCGTGGGGTGAATCGTGGGCGGCACGATTACTGCCAAGGCGTGGTGGTGAATGAAATCGCCGCTTCAGGTCCGCGGCCGTCGGCATCCGGGTTGACGGTGACCGTATAGGCGCCGGGCGTGAGCGGCGTCTTGTCGAGCGGCACGTAGAGTGTCTGACGGCCGCGCGTCACCGGCAGCGTGCGCGTCAGCACTGTGCGCGAGCCGGTGCGGAGGTGCACCGGAATGCCGGACGCGAGCTGTGCCGCGGGTCCCTCGATCACGAGTTCGATCGGCAGCACGCGGCAGTCGCAGAAGAGGGCGGGCGTCACCGCGCGCAGTTCCGTGACGTGAGGCGCCGTTGCGCGCGCCAGCCGGAAACCGCCGACATGAAAGGCGATCCAATCCTTGTCGCTGTAGTCGGATTCGTTGATGTTGAAACCCAGACGCGCGACCGGTCCGGCCAGGTTGAGGTCGGAGAGGTTGACGCTGACGGTGCGCCATTCTTTCAGCACGGCCTGTTCCAGCACGATGAGCTTCTTCTGTCCCTGCGTGTCGTAGAGGTGAAAGGTGACCGGACGTGCGGGCAGCCGCTCGCGCGAACTTTCGGTGTAGAGCTGGAATTCGAAGCGGTCATACTCGGACCATCCCTGCTCGTCGGCGTCCAGACTCAGATACATGCGCGGCCAGCCGATGGGGTACGCTTTTTCGCCAGCGTGAAAGTCGACAGGAATGCGCATGCAGGCGACCGGATGCTCCCAGGCGCGGTGCGGCGAAACGGTCACCTCGCATTCGGCGGGTGACCAGCGCTTGGGCGCGGCGAGGCCGTCCAGATAGCGGTATTCAATCGAAGGCTCCGAGCGGGCGAACAGTGCGGAGCAGAGGGCTCCGGCGATCAGGGCGCTGGCATGTTTCATGGCGAGTCCTTTCGTTTTGTGTCGGGAAAGAGGAGGTCGAGAAGGCGCCGGTACCGGGATGCGCTGACGCGCCAGCCATTCGTGGCAGGCGCGTTTGTGGTTGACCAGATGGTATGTGGCCGCGCCGACCCGGTCGGTGAGGGCGTTGAAACAACGTACGCGTTCGCCGTTCCGGCAGAGGTCGAAGATCGGCAGATCAGGATCTTCGTTGATGAAGGTGACACGGATGCCGCGACGTTCGGCTTCATCGGTCAGGGTTGTGGTGTAGGGGGTGAGCATGAAGAAGGGAGGAGTTAAAAAGGAGGAAGGAGGAAGGAGGATGGAGGGGGAACGTTCAACATTCAACTCAAGTTGGGGATGAGGGGAAGGTGTCGATGGATTGTTCCTGTTCAAGCCAGCCGTTGGCGAGTGTGTGCCGCAACTCGGCAAGGAAGGGGAAGTCGGGATGGGTGTCGATGAACTGCGCGAGGCGGCGGTGCGGGTCGTGCGTGAGGCGCAGCGGCCGTGCGCCGTGCGCCGACGGCACGTGGAGCGAGGTGGGCAGGCAGCGCGCGACCTGCTCGGCGATGCGGTACCCGTCGAGGTCGGTGTCGCCCCAGTGCAGCGCGGAGAGGCCGGCCTGGGCGCAACAGGCGAGCAGGGTTTTCACAGCGGCGTTGGGATAACCTTCGGTATAGAGGGCGGCGCGGCGCGCCTCAACCAGGCGGTGGAAGGGGGCGGCGTTTTCACTGGTGACGATGAGCGGGCAAGGCGCTTCGAAACGGAGCGACTCGATGGTGCGCACGGTGCGCCAGGAGAGGATCGCAGCCTCGCCCCGCTGCCAAAGACGCAGCGGCCAATCCAGCCAGGCACCGTCCAGTGTGCGGTAAGCGAAGGGCGCGAAAACGACGGCGTGCGTGGTATACGGATTCTCGATGACGCCGTAGGCGTTGAGCAGGGCGGCGGAATCGCTTTGGTCGTCGCCGGCGTCCAGGCGCAGCAGATGCTCGAACTGCTGGCGCCGCGCGCCGCCGCGCAGAGCCTTGCTGTCATTGAAAAACTTTGCGCCGAGTTCCGAAAGGGTGATGCCCGCCGGCGCTTGCCGCAGAAAGAGCAGCGCTTTGACAAGCGCAATCAGGTCATCGGCGGCCGAAGCGGCGCTTCTGAAAAAGCGCAGCACGGGCTCGGAGTCGTGCAGGGCCGCGAGCAGCGCCTGTTCCTGCGGGAACAGCAGACTCAGCTTGCGCAGGGTCTGGCTGCGGCGCTCTGCCGGTGTCGGTGCCGAGCAGGGGGGGGGCGGCAGCAACTTCAGCCGTTCGGCGAGCGGCAGCCAGAGCTGGCGGTCGCGCAGGACGGGGTCGAGCTTGGCCTTGAGGCGGCCGTTTACCTCGCGGCAACCGGGGAAGATCTCCTCCAGCGCGCGACGGACCGCTCGGTCGGTCGGCACGTCGCCCAACGTGAGCGAGGCCGGGATCGGCTTTTCAGAAACGGCGTGCCGTGCGGCCCGCAGCAGCCAGGGGCGCATATCAGGACAACGGTCGAGCCGTTCTTGCCAGTCAGCCGGGGTCATGGGGAGAGGTGGAAGTTAGGAGTTAGGATTTGGGAAGTGGTTGGGGGAAAGGGGGGAAGGAGGAGTCAGGAGGGAGGAGTTTGGGGGTGGTGCGGGTGGCGCAGAAAGTCACTGAGGTGACGGAGGTCTTCGCCGGCCAGAGGACGTTCGCTCAGGCCGAGTACGGGCCAGAGGCAGCCGCGCACCAGCCAGATCAGGAAGCCGAATGAAGCGAGCGGGAAGACAACGCCGTTGAGCAGTTTGACGGCCGCGAGCGTGCAGACCGCGAACGCCACGTCGGAAATGGCGTCCTTGGCGTACAGTCCCAGTTCGGACAGTTTGTCCTTCAGCACGACCGCCTTTTCTTTGAGGTCGTCGGTCGCATGGAAACGTTCCAGCGAGAAGACCTTGCCGATCTTCTGGAACGAGGCGCTGACCGACTCGCGCATAGGGGCGGTGGTGTGGCGGGCGAGATAGGCCGAGCCGGCGACGGTCAGCGGGATGATCAGCAGGAAGAGCAGGGTGCAGAGCAGGAAGATCGCGCCGAGACGGTGCAGCACCTGCCGGAGCGCCTGCTGGTTGGCGGCGAACCGGGCGACGAGGCTGTTTAGCAGAAAGACGCCCAGCGCAAAGGCCAGCAGCGGGCCGGCGGTGGCGCCCGCACCGCTCACCACGCATTTGGCGGTCACCAGGTAGATCATGCTGGCGAGCAGCAGATTCCATGCGACCTCGATGTAGTCGAGCAGCGGCTGCAGCGAGTCGCCGGCCTCAATGGTCATGCCGGCCTTGGCGAAGACCGCGCCGGCCTCGACATTCAGGGTTGATCCCTCCACAATGTCGGCGGCGGCTTTGGCAGCACCGACCGGGATCATGAGGTGAAAGGTGTCTTTGATCGAGGCGTCGAGGAAAGCGAGATTGCGCTGTGTCAGCGGGGCGGTCAGGCGGGCTGTCCAGCCGGTCATGAGCCCCGAGGCGGTCAGCAGCAGGAGCGCGGCAAGGAGGATCGGCGCTTTGAAACGTTTGAAAAATGTCATGGTGGTCCCTTCTGGCCTGCGTTGTTACAGTTCCGGCTCATAGGCCAGCGAAGCGGGCGCGTTGCGGTCGGTGTCCAGCAGATCAAGCTGCTTCGGCGCAGCGCTCCAGTGATACGGGTAGAGGTGAACGTTGTAAGCGCTGTCTTTGACCACAAAAATCGAGGTGGAGTAGGCGATTTCTTTTTTCACGCCGTCTTGGTCGGGAGACGCCACGAAGAGCTGCAACTCCAGATCGCTGGCGAAGCCGAGAAGCTGATCGCGTCGGCCGGCGTCGATCCCGTAAAAGGCCTCGTCGAAAATCAGCACCGGCAGACGGATCTTGTCCTTGTCGAAGAGGAAGTGCGCGATGGTGAGGATCAGCAGGTAGTTCGGGACAGCCTGTTCACCGCCGGAACCGATACTCTTGACCTTGCGGTCCATGACGATGCCGTCTGCGCCGGTGGTCAGCACTTTCAATTCGTAGCGGAACCAGTTGCGGTAGTCGAGGATCGGCGGGATCTCGCCGACTTCGGTGTTTTTGATCTCGTCGGCGTGGTCCTCGATGAAGGCGCGCAGGTCGGCCTCGGTCTTTTCAGGGTCGAGCGAGCGGTAGCGCGTGACCAGCTCGCACAGGCGGCGGCACGACTCTTGCGGCGTGATCGAAAAGGCGTAACGGTTGTTGCCGAACGTGCGCTGCCGCAGGAGCTGTCCGATGCGGCGCGCCATCTCCTGCAGTCGTAGGACGCTGGACTGGAGTTTGCTGACGAGGTTGTCCATCACGAGCTGCCGAAACAGCCTCAAGGTCTGCTCGCTGATCAGTTCCTCCTGTTCGCGCAACTCGTGTTGCGCGGCCTCGCGCACGTCCGCCAGTACGCGGCCGCGCCGGTCGTGCAAGGTGTTGAACGGCTCGTCGTACACAAAGCCGAATGCCACGCCTTCGTTCAGCACGACCTTGCCGCGAATCTTTTCGGCCGTGACGGCCGCAGTCTCGCCGGCGGCGGACGCGCGCTCGCGCAATGCGGCCCGGCTGTCGGCTTCCTGCCCACAGCGCGTGCGCACGAAATTGTCTAGGGGACCGTCCGGCACGTGCCAAGCCAGCAGCCGCTCCTGTGCGGCGTCGCGTTCGGCGCGCGTGGCGGCAAGGCTGGCCAGATGCTGCTCGCACAGTTGCTGGAGTCCTTTGACGGTTTCTTGGACACGGCCAGATTCGACAAGAGCGTTGTGCTGTTCTTTCTTGATGCGCCCCAGCTTGCGTTCGACCTCGGCCAGCCGTTCCTCAAGCCCTTCGAGCCCGGCCTTCTGCATCGCGACCAGCAGGTCGGTCTGGCGCTCTTTCTTGGTCTGAAGATCCTCCTCGTGAAATTGGCAGGTGTCACGCGCGTTGACGGCGTCGGTCTGGGCCAACACAGACTGGCCGACCGCGCGAGTCACCGTGTCACGCAGGCGACGCACGTCGCCGTCGATCTCTTCCAGCAGGGTCTTGTAGAGGCCGACCGCGCCGCGCCGCTCGCCCAGGCCGTCGAGTTCGCGCGCGGTTTCTTTGCGTTCTTTCTCCGCGGCCAGGCGGCGCTTCTCCAGCTCGCGCACTTCGCGTTCCAGCTCGCGCTGGCGCTGCTCGGCGCCGAGCAAACGGGGCGGCGCGGCGCCCAACACCTGTTCGCGCAGGCGGAAGTGCAGGATGGACTGGTCGAGGAACGGTTCGACATGCGGGCCGTGCCGGGTGTCGAGTTGATGCTGCAACACCAGCAGCGCGTCGCCGTCTGAACGCTCATAATCAAAATAGCGGCGCAGCCAATCGTGAGGATGCGGCTCCGTGTCGGATGCGACCACGGCCAGGCTGTGCTCCGGGAAATCGCGGAAGAGCAGCGCGCGCACGTCGGCGGCACTGGCCTCGTCGGTGACCCAGGTGGCGAGCACGGCGTCGCCGATAAGCTGTTCGAGCGCGGCGAGTTCGCGGGCCGTGACGCCCGGTGCGGGGACGAGCCCGTCGTAGAGCGGATGCGCGCGCAGCAGCTTTTGCTGCAGGGCGCGCTGGGCCTGAACAAAATTTTTGACCAGCGGAACAGCCTCGCCCCGATTTTTCTTTTCTGTGATGTCTGCGGAAAGCTGATCACAACGCTTGGCCAGCGCGTCGAGCCGGTCCTCGGTGGCCTGAAGCTGGCGGTCGAGCGTTTGCGCCGTGGTGTCGGCCGATTGGCGGAGGTCGGCGAGCGGCAGATCGGCGAGTTCGTTTTCAGGCTGCGCGCTTTTGGTGGCATCGTCCAGCGCGGCGGCGAGCGCGGCGGATGAAAACGGCACAGCGCGTCCGAGTTTCTGCAGGGTGCGGCCGGCGTGCTGCGCGGCCCGGATCAGGGCGTCGCGGGCGCGGGTCACATCAGCTTCAGTTTCATCGCGCCGCACCTGGCAGGCGATCCATTTCTTCTTGGCCTGTTCGTGTTTGTGCTTCGCGTCGTCGACCGCCAGACGCGCCTCGCGCTCTTTGGCGACGAGGCCCTGCGCGTCCTGACGCTGCAGCTCGCTGAGCCGATGCGTCGTGGACTCGACAAGGATATCGAGGCGCTTCTGCTCGGTCTGCAGGTCGGCAAGCCGGTGTTGTTCGGCGGTCAAGCGCTCCGAGCATTGGTCATAGGCGTCTTGGTATTCGCGGGCGGCCAGATGCCGCTCCTGCCATTCGCAGGCGGCTTGATCGATGCGGCTGTCGTTCACGCGGGTGAGCAGCGCGTCGAGCTCCTCGACAAAGAGGTGCTTGGCGCGCAGCTTGTCCAGATCCTGACGGCTCTCCTCGAGGGACTTCAGATTGGCGATGACGGCTTCGAAAATTTCGCGTGGCGGCTCCTGCAGAAGCTGGCGGAATAGCTGGTGGTAATCGTTGGTGTGGGCGGCGATTTCGCGGTATGCCTTGCCGGTGGCGAGAAACTTGCAGACATCAGCAAAGGTTTCCGGGTCGCTGAAAAAACGCGCGGCCAGGTCGTCGGCATAGGAGCCGATCTGGCCGTAATAGCCGCTGCCGCCCAGCGCGGACTTGACCTCGCTCTTGGTCGCGGCGCGGCGTCTGCCGTTTTCGGTCTGGACCAGGGGCAAGTCGGCGACCGGGCATTCGCGGATGATGCCCCAGCGCTCGACCGCCTCGTCCATGCTGCGGGTGGAGACGCCGATGGCGATGGAAACCGGGCGGCCCTGTCGGCCGCAGATTTCGAGGGCTGCGTACGTGATGCCGCCGTTCGGGTTGAGCGGTCCGTTGCTCTCGATATTGTAGCGCATCACGATGCCCTGGACCGAACGGCCGGCCGCGTGCTTGGCGCCGGCGACGCGGGCTGCGGAGTTGAATTCCATCGACCGCCCGGCGGTCAGCACATAATGCACCGCGTCCAGGACCGTCGTTTTGCCGGAACCATTGTCGCCCAGCATGAAGAGGTGGCCGCCGGAACGGATCTCGATCGTTTCATCCACGAAGTTGTGGAAGTTGATCAGGCGGATTTTTTTGATGCGGTAAAAGTCCATGTCGGGGCGCCGTCAGATTGCGTTTGAGTTTGGGCGAGTATAGCAAAGCGGGCGGCCGGCGTGCAAACGCTGTGACGCAAGGAGGCATTGATTTTGGCGGGGCGTTGGCCTAAACTTGGCACCCTATTCAGAAAGCGAAGGGCTTATGACACTTGCGGAATTGGATTCACAACAGGCGGGGTCGCTGGCCGAAGTGACGGCGGCGGCGGATGCGGCCGCTCTGGAACAGGTGCGCGTCAGGTATTTGGGACGCAACGGCTTGCTGCCGGCGATCATCAAACAGATGAAGGATGTTCCGGCGGCCGAGCGGCCGGAGTTCGGCAAGCGCGTCCAGGCGTGGCGCGCCGCGCTGGAGCGCGCGCTGGGCGAGCGCGTGGCGGGCGTCGGCACGGCCAAAAAAGAGCAGGCGGCCTTTGACTGCACACTGCCGGGGCGTTGGCCCTCGCCGGGTGCGAAACATCCGGTTTCGCGTGTGATCGAAGAGACGGCCGCGATCTTCGCGCGGCTGGGGTTCACGGTCGCGGACGGGCCAGACATCGAAACGCGCTTCAATAATTTCACGGCGCTCAACACGCCCGCGCACCATCCTTCGATGGACGCGTCCGACACCTTCTGGCTGACCGGTGACCGGCTGCTGCGCACGCAGACGTCGCCGGTGCAGATCCGCATGATGACCTGCCACACGCCGCCGATCCGCATCATTACGCCGGGGCGCACCTACCGCCGCGATACGACCGACGCCACGCACAGCGCGAATTTCCATCAGATCGAGGGCCTCTACGTCGACACGAAGCCGGTGTCGCTCGCGGATCTCAAGTCCACGCTGGCCTACTACGCGCAGGAGATGATGGGGGCCAAGGCCGGCGTGCGTTTCCGCCCGCATTTTTTCCCGTTCACCGAGCCCAGCGTCGAAGTGGATTTTTCATGTCACGTCTGCGGCGGCAAGGGCTGCCGCGTCTGCAAGATGAGCGGCTGGATCGAGATCGCCGGCGCAGGCATGGTGGACCCGCGCGTGTACGAGCATGTCAACCGGGCGCGTGGTGATCAGGCGTACGATCCGGCAGCGGTTTACGGCTACGCTTTCGGTTTTGGCGTCGAGCGCATCGCGATGGTCAAGTACGGCATTCCAGACATCCGCTGGCTGTACGAGAACGATACTCGTTTTCTGAGTCAGTTGGCGTGAGGCGGATGGTGTTGCACAGAGTGACCATGTTGAGCGAAAGAAGGGTTTTCGGGCATGAAAGTACCGGTCAGTTGGCTGAATGAGTTTGTGGATGTGTCGGATTTGTCGGTCAAGGAGTTAGCCGACAAGCTGACGTTTTCGGGCGTGGAGGTGGAGGGGATCGAAGCGGTTGGCGTGACGCTCGACGACGCCTTTGTTGTGGGCGAGGTGCTGGCCTGCGAGGCGCACGCGAACTCGGATCACCTGCATGTCTGCACGGTGTCGGACGGCGAGCGGACGTGGCAGGTGGTGTGCGGGGCACCCAATGCGCGTGCCGGGCTGACGGTTGCCTTTGCGCGCATCGGCGCCGTGATTCCCGAGGGCGGGTTCACGATCAAGAAGGCCAAATTGCGCGGCGTGGAGTCGTTCGGCATGCTCTGCTCGGCGCG
This sequence comes from Kiritimatiellia bacterium, assembly GCA_028684935.1. Classification (GTDB taxonomy): domain Bacteria; phylum Verrucomicrobiota; class Kiritimatiellia; order RFP12; family UBA1067; genus DUPH01. The sequence goes on from JAQUEX010000019.1 coordinate 17,686, forward strand.
CGAGCTCAAACTCTCGGACGATCACGCGGGTATCTTGGAGCTGGATCCTGCGCTGAAGCCGGGGACGCCACTGCGCGACGTGCTGCCGCAGCCAGAGACGGTGCTGGATCTGGAGATTACCTGGAACCGTCCCGACTGCCTCTCGATCATCGGTATCGCGCGTGAGTTCGCCGCATTGCTGCGGCGCCCACTGCGTCTGCCCTCCGTTGCGTTTTCCGAGACCGACGAGTCGGTGGAGCGTTTCGCGCAGGTTCGCGTGGAGGATCCGGCCAAGTGTCCGCGCTATACGGCGCGCGTGATGACCGGCGTGCAGGACGGGACGGCGCCGGCCTGGATGCGGCGCCGACTGGAGCTGTGCGGCGTGCGGGCGATCAGCCTGACGGTGGACGTGACCAACTACGTGATGCTGGAGTGCGGTCAGCCGCTGCACGCGTTTGACTACCGCACGCTGGCGGAGCGGACGGTCGTGGTGCGGTGCGCCGCGCCGGGCGAGGCGATCACAACGCTGGACGGCGTGAAGCGTACGCTCGATCCGAGCATGCTGGTGATTGCGGACGCCCAGGTGCCGAGCGCGGTGGCGGGCATCATGGGCGGCGCGGGCAGCGAGATTGCGGCGGGCACCGAGCACGTGCTGCTGGAGAGCGCGCTGTTTGACCCGGCGTCAACCAAATTCACCGCCACGCGGCTGGGGCTCGGTACCGAGTCGTCGCGCCGCTTTGAGCGCGGGGTGGATCCGGATCTTGCGGATTGGGCGAGCCGAAGGGCGGTGGCCCTGTTGGCCGAGCTCGGACAGGCGCGCGTGGCCAAAGGCGTGATCGATGTGGACAACCGTGCCTGGAAGGCGGGCGAGGTGTGCCTGCGCTTCGCGCGGGCGCAGGCGGTGATCGGCGTGGTGCTGCCGCCCGACGAGATGGTCGGCCTGCTGACGTCTCTGGGGCTCGAGGTGCTTGCGCGTGACGCGCAGGGCGCGACCTTCCGCATTCCGTCGTGGCGGCTGGACTTGACGCTGGAGGCGGATTTGATCGAAGAGATCGCGCGCCTGCACGGGCTGGACGCGATTCCAGACCGCATGCCGGACGCGACGGCGGTTTCAACGCTCGATGACAGTCCGTTCCACGTGCGGGCGCGCTGCCGCCAGTTCCTGTTGGGCATGGGGTTCAGTGAGGCGATGCACTACAGTTTTCTCGCGGCGCAGGAGTTGGACGCGTTTGATGCGCGCCGGGCGGCCTCGCGGGCGGTGTTGCCGAATCCGGTGAGCGCCGATTACGGTGTGCTGCGCGATTCGCTGCTGCCGCAACTCGCGGGTTCGCTCGGGCGCAATGCCTCGCGCCAGGTCGAGAGCGCGGCGCTTTTTGAGATGGGGCGCGTCTTTTTCAAAGGGGCGGACGGCGAGCCCGGCGAGGAAGAACGCGTGGCCTTGGGGATGATGGGGCCGTTCGGCCGTTCGGCCGTGGACCGCCGGCGCGCGGTTGCCAACGAGGAGTCGATGCTCTGGCTCAAAGGTGCGGTGGAGAATCTGGCGGCGGCTCTGCACGCGGGACGTTTGGCGTTCGAACGGAGCGCGCACCCTGCGATGGATGAAGGGTGGGCGGTCGACATCCTGCTTAACGGTGAGCGCATCGGGTGCATGGGACTGGTGTCGGCCGCACTGCGCCATCAGTGGCGCATGACGGCGCCGATGCCGTTGGCTGAACTTCGGTTGGCGCCGTTGCTGGCCGGCGCGGGCGAGGTGTCCGGGGTCAAGCCGGTGCCGCAGTATCCGGCGGTGCGACGCGACATCGCGTTTATGGCAGATGCCGAGGTGACGCATCGCGACGTGGTGGAAACGGTGCGTCGGGCTGGTCCCGGGGAATTGACCGAAGTCCGGCTTTTTGATATCTTTCAATCAAAAGAAATCGGCAAAGGGAAGCGCAGCATGGCGTTCACCCTGGAGTTCCGTTCGCCGGACCGGACGTTGACGGACCAGGAGGTGAATGCGGCCTTTTCCAAAATCGTTCAGGCGTTGAAGAGCGGGCTGAGCGTGGAGGTTCGCGAAGGCTGACGCAAATCGTTCTTTGAGAGGAGCCGGGATGGCCGAGTGGCCCGGCGAGTGAAACGAAGTGGGCCCTGCTTTGTGCGCGGATACGCAGCATTTCTCTGACCTTCAATTTGTATCGGGAGTTCGAATGCGACGCAGCAAGGACACCTGCCCTGTGCAGGTCCGGATGGCGTCGCCTAGAGCACCCACCTCAGGAGTGAGGTTTCAGAGATTCTGCATTACGGCAAAGTGGGGCTTTTTTTGTAGGATAACAACTGACATGTACACACCATGGATCGTTAGGGTAGTGGGGATTGCAGCCGTCGCGGCATGCGCGGCGCGCGCGCAACTGCCGGAGGTCACGGAGGCGGCCCTTGCGGAGTTGGGGATTGCGTATGGGGTGCCCGGTATGAGCGGGTTTGTTTTTGTTGAAGGCCGTTACCTCGCGCCGCCCTATACGGTGACGCGGCGCGGGAACGGAATCTTTATCAACCGCGTTCAGGTTGAGCAACCGGTGGGGTGGCCGCGCGGCGTGGAGCCGGCATCGGCCGCGCACGCGGTGGACGCCGACGGTGATTTCGAGGCAGTCGCGCCGGAGGCGGCGCAGCCTGCCCCCCCGCAACCGGTTGCGGAGGATGCGCAGAAGAAAGCGGTCAAGAGCATCGATGATCTTTTTGCGGATGAGGAGGAGCCAGCGGCCGCGCCGCAGCCGGCCGCAGCGCGGCCTGCACCTGCCGCATCGACGCAGGCCGCCAGGTCTCCGGAAGACCATGCGCGCGATAAGGCGCAAGTGGTCGAAGGGCTCGACCGTATCCGTGCCGGGTACGAGCAGGCCTTATCGCGCGGAGAAATTTTCTTTTTCGGTCAGCGGCACAACCGGATCAACGGCACCTACGGCACCGCACGGACACTGATGGGCGTCCTGCCGAAGGCGTTGCGGTATGCGGAATCGCCGCTTGATCTGCAGCACCGGCTCAAGCAGGGCGGTGTCTATTTTCTCGACATCGGCATTTGCGGCGAGCTGTTCAAGAACAGAAACACCTTCCCGCTGCTGGAAGAGCGACTGCGCAAAATCGAGGCGGATGAGGCGCTTGAGGCCATGAAGAAGAAGGCCGAACGCCCCTGGTGACCGCGCCCTGGAAAGGATGTCGGCGATGCGGACGAAACACACAGTGGATGAACGCGTTTTTGAGCGCGTGGCCGGCATTCTGGCATCGATTGAGTCGCCCGACGAGATGCGCGCGTTTCTGAAAGAACTGCTGACGCCCGGCGAGGTGCGCGACATCACATTGCGCTGGCGCCTGCTGGAGCGGCTGTCGGAAGGCGTCACGCAGCGCAGGATCGCCGAGGAGCTGCGGATCAGCCTGTGCAAGATCACGCGCGGGTCGAAGATTTTGAAACAGCAGGGCGCCGTGACGACGCGTCTGCTCGATGCTGAGACAGCCGGCGGGCTGCCGTAAGCGTGGGTGCCCGACTCGCGGTTGCGTCGGGAACAAACGATGGGGTAACGTTCAAGACTCAACTCAACGCTCAAGTTACAGGGAAGTGACATGCAGGTTCTTGCAGGTGCGATCCAAACTCAACTGGCGGGCTCTTCATGGATCCGCCGCATGTTCGAAAAAGGCATTGAACTGAAAAAGCAGTTCGGGGCCGGGAACGTCTACGATTTCAGTCTCGGTAATCCAGATATTCCGCCGCCGCCGTGTGCGGCCGACGCGCTGCACGGGTTGGCTGAACGCGTGGCGCAACCGTTCGGCATGGGGTATTGCCCCAATGCCGGCCTGCCTGAGTTCCGCGAGGCGCTGGCCGCCCACCTGAGCGTGCAGCAGCAGACTGCGGTGCAGGCCGCGCAGGTCGTGGTCACCTGCGGCGCGGCCGGCGCGTTGACCTCCTTTTTCCGTGCGGTGCTGGAGCCGGGCGACGAGGTGCTCTGCCCCGCGCCCTATTTCGTCGAGTACGGTTCCTATTGCGGGCATTTCGGCGGCGTGCTCAAGGCCGTGCCGTCGCTGCCGCCCGATTTTCAGCCGGATGTCGCGGCGATCGAAGCGGCGGTGACCGAACGCACGCGCGTGCTGCTGATCAATTCGCCGAATAACCCGACCGGGTGCGTCTACTCGCAGCAGACGCTGGCCGCGCTGGCCGCGCTGGTCAACCGCGTCAACACAACGCGCGAGCGGCCGCTGTTCCTGCTGAGCGACGAGCCGTACCGCTTTTTGGCGTATGACGGCGCGGTCGTGCCGCCGATCCTGCCGCTTTCTCCGTTCGCCTTGGTGCTGGGATCGTTTTCGAAAAACCTCTCGATGGCCGGTGAGCGCGTGGGGTATCTGGTCGCGAACCCTGCCATGCCGGATGTGACGACGCTCATGAACGCGGTCACCCTGACCAACCGCACGCTGGGTTTCGTGAATGCGCCGGTGCTGGGGCAGCGGCTGGCGATGGCGCTGCTCGACCAGGGCGTCGATGTCTCGGTGTACGCGCGGCGGCGCGAGGCTATGGCCCGCGTGTTGCGTGAGGCCGGCATCCGGTTCGCGCTGCCGCAGGGGGCTTTCTACTTCTTTCCTGAAGCGCCGGGCGGGGATGACCAGGCCTTCGTCCAGGCGCTGCTCGCGCAGAATGTGCTGGCCGTTCCGGGCCGCGGCTTCGGCTTCAGCGGATATTTTCGGCTGAGCTTCAGTGTGGAGGACTCCGTGATCGAGCGGTCGGCGGCTGGCTTCCAAGCGGCAGTCGCCGACGTGGCGGGCGCTGAGCGGCGGTCCCTTTAAGCGGAGGTGTGAGATGACGCGAATCAGGGTCGGGGTGGTTGGGGCGCTCGCGGCGTGCGCCGTTTGGCGTGCGGCGGCGGCGGGCTTCACGGGCCCGGCCGAGTGGCGCACGGTCCACACCAACGCGGTGGCGGCCTGGCAGGACGCCCAGGCCCACGCCGTGCCGGCCGGCGACGTCTGGCGCGGCGTGGTCGCCGACCGGCAACGGCGTGAGGTGCGTCTGCTGGCCGAAGCGGTTGGACACCGGGTCGGGATCACAGCCGAATTTCTGCTGGTGGGGCCGCTGAGTGACCGCGCCTATGAGGCGGTGGCCGTGACGATCGCGCTGCCCGGCGACATCGTGCGTGCTGTCGAATGTCTGGGGCTCGCGCGCGGCGGGTGTGTCGGCAGCCGCCCGTTCCGATTCTGGCCCTGCGGCGAGCGTGTCGAGGCGACGGTGCGCCGCCTCGATGTGCCAGGCGCGCCCGCCCGCCCGTTACGGGTTTTGATCGATGACAAAGAGACGGCGGCACCGCTGGTGGGCGAGGGCGGTCTGGTCTTTACGGGCGCGCGCTGGGAGGACGCGACGTGTCGGGCGGATACCAACATGCCCTCTTCGGTGATCGCCCTGTACAATGCCCCCGACACGGTGTTCGACGTGCCTTTTCAAGTCGGTCAGAGTGAAGTCTATGGCCGGTTGTCACTGGCGGAGGCCCTGCCCTACGGGGCGCCGCTCGAAATCGTGCTGCGGCCGCTGCTGCCGGCCGACGGCCGCCCGCGCGTGCTGCCGCTGACGGCCTCGGCGGCGCTGGACGGCGAGCGTTTGACGCTCACTTGCACCCACGCGGACGGGCGCATGGCCAAAGTGGGGGAGATCGCCGAAGTTTTGACCTGGCTGCGTGCTCAGGCTGAAGCCGGCCGCGAGCCGTTTGTGACCGTGCGGTTTGATGATGCGATGCCACTGCGCCGTGCGGCGGATGTGGCGCGCGTCTTCGACATGCTGGATGGCAAGGGCATCAAGCTGGACGGCAAGGCCGATGACGGGCTCTATCCCAAGGCCTTCCTGCCGCTGGAAAAGTGGCGCGAGCGCAAGGACCGCCACCCGCAGCCGTTTGAGCTGCATGTAACGCGCGCGGCGGATGGCGCGCTCAGCAAGAAGCTGGTCTTCATCGAGGAGGATTGGACGGTCGAGGGGCTCGATCCCAAGCTGACGCCGCGCGACTATCCGTTTACGGAGTGGGCGGAGTTTCCCAAGCTGGTGACGCAGACCGGCGGGACTGACAGTAAGGTGCGCCTGCTCTTTGTCTACGCGCCGGCCGATTTGCCGCTCAGTACGTTCATGTCCGGCGTGCGCGCGGTCGCCGACCGCCTCAGCCTGGTTTATGTGTTTGGCGAGTGAGCTGGGGCGTTGGTGACGGCACGGATCCCCCGGGCCTCAAGGTCGTGTCCGTCCAGCAGAAACAGGATGCCCGCATGCGGCTGCCACGGTCTTCCAGCGGCTGCGTAGGGGTAACGGTTGGGACAATGCCAGCCATAGCCGTACGGCAGCCAGCTCCAGCCCGCGTAAAGCTCCACGGCGGGCGTGTCGTCGCCCTGTTTTTCTGCCTTGCATACCTACCCGAAGGTATGTATAGTACGTGCCCACTGAAGCGGGGGAGGTGTGTGAATGGCGCGAAAAACCAAGGCCGAGGCAGAAAAGACGCGGCTGCGGATCATGAAGGCCGCGCTCAAACTGTTCGTGGAGAACGGATACGAGCGTACGACCTTTGATGAAGTTGCGCAGCACATCGGCCTTACCAAAGGCGCGGTCTATTGGCATTTCAAGAGCAAGCCCGAACTGCTTGCAGAGCTTGTCGTGTTCATGACCGAACGGCACACCGTTCAGTTGGCGCGCACGCTGTCGCATCCGGCTTCCTTGGATTCGCTGGAGGCGTTGACCGCCTACTTCGTGCAGCGCGCGCGCCTGATCGTCGACTCGCCGGCAAACCGGCGTTTCTTCCTGATGGTGCGGCGGCTTGACTGGTCCTCCTCCAAATTCTTACTGGTGCACCAGCGGATACATACTGTGTCAACCATGCCTTACGCCATCGTCTTTTCGGCGCTGGAAGGCATGCGGAGCACGGGTGTGATCCGCCCCGATGTTGACCTCGCGACGGTATCGTCAGTGGTCATGGTCATTTGGCTGGGTTTGTTGGAACATGAAATTTCGCACTGTTTGGAGACCGATCTTGAAAGCGCGCTCCGGCTGGGTTTTCAAGCGGTTTTGAACGGCGTGAAAAGTTGATTTTTTGAGTGAGAAAGGGTCCCGTGTATGAGCGAAGAGTTAGAGAAAGCGAAAGCGGCCAAGCATGAGCATCCTGCGGCCAAAGTCATGGGCTGGTTGGTGACGGCGGCCTGTCTGCTGTGGTTGGGGTGGATGGCGCGCGCCTTGGTGCCGCAAAAACCGGCTGGCGGTCCGCCGCCGATGGCTGCGATGATGGGCGGGGCTGGCGGGCCGCCGCTGGTCGAGGTCCGGCCGGTTGAAGAGATGGAGATCAATCCGCCCAACGCCTATATCGGCCGGGTCGAGCCGATCCAGGATGTCGAGCTGCGCGCGCAGGTCGGCGGCTATGTCAAGCTGGTGCATTTCAAAGAGGGCGCGCTGGTCAAGGCCGGCGACCTGCTCTTCACCATCGATCCGGAGCAGTATGACGCGAGGGTCGCGGTGCGCAAGGCCGAGATCGGCCAGGCCGAGGCGGCGCTCGACCGCGCCCGGCGTTATCTCAACCGGCTGGAGCGTTCGGACGCGCGCGCCATCACGCAGGCGGATCTCGATACCGCGCGCAGCGATGTCGCCCAGGGGCAGGCGGCGGTCAAGCAGGCGGTTGCCAATCTGGCGCTGGCGGAGTTCGATCTCAAGCACACGCGCATCATCGCGCCGATCGACGGGCGTGTCGGACGGACCGTCGCGAATGTGGGCGACTACGTGTCGCCTTCGCTGGGGCCTTTGGTGCGGATCGTTCAGGTGGATCCCATCCGCATCGCATTCTCGGTCACGGATAAAGATTATCTCAAGGCGATCGAGCATTTCGGGACAGAGCGTGTGCAGGATGCATTGCGCATCCGTTACCGTCTGCCGACCGGTACGGTGTCTGACGGGGTGGGTGCCCGCGATTTTGAGGACAACACGATGTCAGCCGACACCGCGACGCTGTCGGTACGGGCGCGGTTCTCCAATAAGCACGGCCTGCTGGTGCCGGACGGCTATGTGACTGTCCTGGTGGACCTCGCCAACGCGCCGAAGTCCACCGTGGTGCCGCAGGAGGCGCTGCTGACCGATCAAGCGGGACGCTTTGTGTATGTGGTTGATGACGCGGGGGTCGCGCAGCGCCGTGCGGTTGACACCGGCGCGATGGCGGACGGCCGCATGGCTGTGCGGTCCGGCGTCAAGCCGGGCGAGCGGGTCGTGGTACAGGGTGTCCAGAAGGTGATGCCGGGCCAGCCGGTGACGCTCGCGCCCGTGAAGGAGGCCGCCCGCAAATGATCTCCGATGTCTTTATTGAACGCCCCAGGTTCGCGCTGGTCATCTCGATCGTGCTGACCCTTGCCGGGGCCCTGGCGGTCAAGACGCTGCCGATCACGCAGTATCCCCAGGTGACGCCGCCCCAGGTGTCGGTGCGGACCCGCTATCCGGGCGCCAACGCGAGTGATCTGGCCAACACGGTCGCGATTCCGTTGGAGGAGGAGGTCAACGGCGTGGACGACATGCTCTACATGGCCTCGGACTGCGACGATTCCGGCAACTACAATTTGACCGTGACCTTTGAGATCGGCACCAATCTGGACCTCGATATGGTCAAGGTGCAGAACCGCGTGCAGCAGGCCACGCCGCGTCTGCCCGAAGAGGTCACCAAACAGGGCGTTTCGGTGTATACGCGGTCCTCGGACATGCTGGGGTTCCTGACCCTGCGGTCGCCGAAAGGGACCTTCGACCGGCTGGCCCTCTCGGACTATATCTACAACCACATCAAAAACGTGCTCGCGCGCGTGCCGGGTGTCGGCGACGCGACAGTCTACGGACCCAAGCGCAGCATGCGCGTGTGGCTCGATGCCGAGCGGTTGGCCGCGTTGGGGTTGGGGGCCGATTCGGTGATCCAGGCGATCCAGAACCAGAATGTCCAGGCCGCACTGGGCTCGGCCGGCGTTTCGCCCAATCCGGGCGAGATCAAACAAGTGCTGACACTCCAGACGCAAGGACGCTTGAACCGGCCGGAAGATTTTCAGGAGATCATCATCCGCACTGAAGAGCAGGGCGGGGTGGTGCGGCTCAAAGACGTGGCGAAGGTGGAGTTGGGCGAAAACAATTACGGCTTCAGCAGCATCTACAACGGCGCCGATTCGGTGTCGATCGCCGTTGCCCAGAAACCCGGCAGCAACGCCATCGAGGCGATGGACGGGGTGCAGCGTGAGTTGCAGCGCCTGCGCGAGCGCATGCCGGAAGACATGGAGATGCTGACCGCCTACGACGCCACCAAGTTCGTGCGCTCCAGTATCCGGGAGATTGTCTCCACGCTGCTCATGACCTTTGTGCTGGTCGTTTTTGTCTGCTATCTGTTCCTGCAGGATTGGCGGGCGACTCTGGTGCCGATGCTCACGATTCCGGTTTCGCTGTTCGCCACCTTCGCCGTGATGAAGGCGTTCGGGTACAGCATCAACACGCTGACGCTCTTCGGCCTGGTGCTGGCGATCGGATCGATCGTCGATGACGCGATCGTGGTGGTGGAGCGGGTGCAGTATTTGATGGAGATGCGCGGCATGGACCGCAAAACCGCCACCAAAGAGACGATGCGCGAGGTGACCGGCGCCGTGATCGCCACGACGCTGGTGCTGCTTGCGATCTTCGTGCCTGTGGCGTTCATTCCCGGCATCACCGGCAAGGTTTACCAGCAGTTCGCCGTGACGATGTCGGTCGCGATCTGCTTCTCGACCTTGAATGCGCTGACCCTCAGCCCCGCGATCTGCGCGACGATGCTGAATCCGCCCAAGATGCACCGCCGCGGTCCGCTCGGCTGGTTCAACGCGGCGCTTAACCGCAGCCGCAGCGGCTATGTCTCGCTTTCCGTGTTTCTGGCGCGCCGGCTCGCGCTGACCGCCCTGCTGCTGGTCGGCACGATGCTGTTGACGTGGGTGTGGTTCAAGCAGACACCGACCTCCTTCCTCCCGGATGA
>JAQUEX010000020.1:0-25555 GCA_028684935.1 Kiritimatiellia bacterium
GGGAGCAGTTGAAACAAAATGAATGTGAGTTTTTATTCAGTGCTAGTGTTGCCGATTCTTTGTTGTTGTGGATGCAATGAAGCCCAAGGTGCCTCTCTCTACCACGTTGAGGATGCAACAATCGAAAGCAATAAACTTATTTGCGTGGTAGGATGTACGAAAAATGTTTACGAGCAATCGTTTGCTGACAAATTATTTGGCAGTCGTGGTCGACTTGTTGGCAAGACCAAGATGTTTGTTCGTTTTGAGTCTATACAGGATATCTCTATAAACGCAGTGTTCTCCTTTGGTGATTCTTCTCACTTCCTTCAGCTTGATGGTAATGAATCTGCTACCCTCTCGTTTACGAGGCAATCTGGTCTCATTTCTTATCGCATGCCCAAACGAAATGATGTTGGTTTGATTCACGACGGTGATCGTGCTGTCGTTTCTTTAAAATCCCCAGCAGGGACATCTCATGTTGCGTGCGGGAGTATTGACGGTAGCCTTCTTTGGCAGAATGGCTCTGATCTGTTTTTTTATGATATCATTAATCAGATACATGTCCGGATCGGCACCACTCCTTTAGCTTCAAAGGGCAATGAATGGTGTGATCCCATGTATCCTTCATGCATGAATGCATTCTATGATGGGAAGACGATTTACCAGTGGAAAGACGGGGCGAATACACTTCAAAAGTATGACTTAGCTTCTGGCGCAGTATTAGGAGGTGTTCCTATGCCTGAAGGAAGCAGTGTTTGCGCTATTATTCCAGTTGATTCACAGGTGTTCTATGTCGTGTCCACAAAGTGTGGTTCTGTTTCCATTCTTGATGAAAGTGGTGAGGTTCTCGGGTCTTTTAAGGTCGAGGGCGAACTGTCAGCGACGAGCCATCATTTTTTTATTGTTCCTGAAAGCAACCTTCTTGTCGTCGTAGAAAGGGATATACATCCACATAACAAAGTCGTCCGAGTGTGGCTCGGTGATTGGATTAAAGCGGATTCCTTTACACGAGAGATCAAGTTGCCCGTATCACTATAGGAGAAAGTGTAACCGTTTTTTGGGTATCAGGGGGCAACGGGGTCAGGGATAACAAAGGGACAGGTATTTAGAAGAATGCGTCCTGCGGGTTCATGACGCGATCGGATAAGGTGGTGGGGTTACGGGAAATGGATGGGGTTGGATGAACGGTCGGTTAGCGAGGGGAAGGAGGCTTGGCATGCGGCACGCGCTGGATGGAGCGTCCCGGCGACTGGCGGCATGTCCAGAGGCGTTACCGCTATGAGCAGCATCAGGGCGGGGTGTCGTGAGGTTCGAGGCGAAGAATTTTTTCAATGTTGGCATCGGGGAATCGAAGATGATGAAGATTATTGCACAGGTGTTGTGGTGTGCGTGTGGCGGTGTGTGGATGGCGATGGCGGTGCCGCTGCCTCTACCGGAGCGGCCGGGTAATATCTGCGTTGAAGACGATGAAGCATGGGGCGTGTTGTCGCCCGGATTTGAAAGAGCGGTGAGTTGGGAGGCGCGTGATCTCGACGGGAAACGCGTGGCGCAGGGCGTTTGCCAAACGGGCGCGGCCCGTTTCGAATTGGGTCAACAGCCGGTGGGCTGGTACCGAATCGAAGGCGTCAATGAATCCGGCAAACCGGTTGCATGGACGACCGCTGCGGTGTTGAAGCGGCTGGCCGCGCCTGTTCCGGCCGACTCGCCGGTCCGGATCGACACCGCGAACGCCTGGTTTACGCGCACCGGCGAGCCGGAAAAAGACCGCCGCAAGATGGAGGCCTTCGCCAGCCTGGCGGCTCTGGCGGGCGTGAGCGGCGCACGGGACCGGCTGACATGGGGTGAGCTTGAGTCCGCTTCCGGCGTGTTTCACGACGCGACGCGGTATGACGATTCAGCGCGTATTCTTCGCGGCGCCGGCCTTGAGGTGCTGCAGGTCTATCACGGCACGCCGGAGTGGGCGCAGACTCCGCATCTGGAGGCGGGTAAAGCCCATAAGCGGTTCCCGCGCGACCTGCGTGATCCGTTCCGTTTTTGCCGCGCGGCGGCCGGACGATTCAAAGGCACGATCCAGGCGTGGGAGCCATGGAACGAGGCCAACATCCCCGGCTTCGGCGGGCATCTCATCGATGAGATGGTTGCTCTCCAGAAAGCGTCGTATCTCGGTTTCAAGGCTGGCGATCCTTCGCTGACCGTGTGTTGGAATGTCTACGCCGGGTCAGGTACGGCGCTGCATGCGCAGGGCGTGGTCGAGGGCGGCGGCTGGCCGTACTATGACACCTACAACCATCATACCTACAGTGGCGTCGAGCAATATGTGAACGAGTTCGCGACCGCCCGTCAAGGCGCGTGTGGGCGTCCGCTCTGGCTCAGCGAGTGCGGGATTCATGTGCGGTGGGAAGGCGAGCGCGGCGAGTTGCCGGAGGCGGAAGAGGTCCGTCAGGCGCGCTTCGTGCCAAAGTCGTTTGCGACCAGCCTCTTTGCAGGCGTGTCGCGGCACTATTTTTTCATTCTCGGAAATTATTGTGAAGGACAGGTCCAGTTTGGCCTGCTGCGCCATGATCTCACGCCGCGCCGCGGTTATCTCGCGCTGGCCGCCACAGGGCGGCTGCTGGCCGGCGCGCGACCGCTGGGGCGCATGACCAACGGCGCGGCGCGCGTCTACGTCTTCCGCGCGCGGCCGGACGGCGCGGCGCGTGATGTCGTGGTCGCCTGGGCGGACAAGGGGCGCGTGGCGTCTGACATGTTGCGCGGTGCGGCGGTCGAGGCGGTTTACGACGGATACGGGCGGCCGCTGCGTAACGGCGTGCCGGGCGAATTAACCGAATCGCCGTTCTTTGCGGTGCTGCCGTCGGGCGCGGGCGAACGTTTTGCAGCGGAGAAGCCGTTGCGCGTGGCACCGGCTCCTGCCGCGCTTGAGCCTTCGCCGGTGGTGATGCAGGCCATAATGCCGCAAACGCGCTCACGACTCGACATCCAGGCGTACGAGGTGGATCTCGGCACGGCACAGTCGGTGTCTGTCGCGCTCTACAACTTCAGCGATGCGGGCGTGCGCGGCAGATTGAAGGTCGATGTCGTGCCGGAAGGCTGGCAGGTGGCCCTGCCGATAGAGGTGATCGAACTGCGTCCGATGGAGCGGCAGGTTGTGGCGCTCAACGTATTCATCCCGCCGCAGGCCGGCCGTGCGGCGCTCTTCGGCGCGCCGGTGCGTCTGCACGGCGATTTCGGCGCAGCCGGGCACGCCCGGCTCGCGTTCCGGCTGGCCTGTCCGGCTGTCGCCGTGACGCCGTCGCGGATCAGCGTGATCCCATCGGCCGCCGAACCTGCGGCATGGGCCGACAACATCGTGCACGGCGCGACGCTGGCGCACGCGCCGCAGGACAGCGGCATGGCCTTTGACATGCGGTTCGGCGATCAGGACCCGTGGGGGTATCCGCAACTGACGCTTGCCGCAAATGAGCGTCCGCCGGACGGAGCCGACGGCATTCAGGCCGAGATCGAGGTTACGGAAGGCGAGGGTACGCTCCGGGTGCAATTTATCGAGACGGGAGGCGCCTGTTATGTGTGCGAGCTGCCGTATGACTTTTCGCAACGGGGACGGCAAACACTAACGGCCTTCTTTGAAAAGGCGTCTTGGGGCCCGCATTCGCGTCCTGATGCCGACGGGAAACTGGTGCCGACCGAGGTCGCTGGCGTGATGCTCGGCATCAACGCCACGCGCAACAGCCGTGTGCGGCTGGTGGTGGGCGGCGTGCGCTGGGTCACGTACTGAGCGGGCCGCTCACTCCTCCAGCATCGGTTTGTCCTTGGGCCCCAACTCCGTGATCGGCGTGAGCGTGAAGTTGCGCCAGCGGGCTTTGGTGCGGTAGGTGGCGAGGCCCAGCGGCCCCGTTTTGTCGATGTCGCTGCCGGAGCGCAGGCTGAAGCGCGACGGCGGCCCCTCCACGCGTGCGGTGTAGAGCTTCTCGTCGAGGAAGACCTGCAAGACACCGGGCGTGACACGCACGCGCAGGGTGTACCAGCGCTCATTCTCGAGGGTGATGTTTTCGCTCCATTGATTTTCGGAGGCGTCCAGGTAATCGACCGATGAGATGCCGCACAGGCCTCCGCCCCAGCCGCCGATGATGAGGGTGCAATAATTGGTTTCGATCGGTAGGGTCAGCGCTACGAAGAAATCGGAGCCCTGCACGCGCACCGCCTGCAGGGAAAGTTCATAATTCATGCGCGGCGGCGTGTTGGTGTACGCGATGCCGGTCATGGGGTTGCCGAAGCCGCACTCGACGGTGCCGTCTGGCAGCACGTCGACCGTGCCGCCTTCGAACAGATCGGCGGTTTTCCACCCGGTGAGATCACGCCCGTTGAAGAGCTGGACCGGTTTCGCGGCACCCGATGTGAAGGCGGTGAACACCGCAAACGCAAAAAGAATTCTTTTCATGAGGCATTATAAGCAGTGTGGCATGCATTTGGCAATGTCGAGCAAATCGCAGCCCTGTGAATCAACTGGCGGCAGACGCTCCCACCTGTTAAGATGGAGACCAACATGAAAATTTGATTTTTCGCGGTCGTTCAGTAAGAAAAGCCGTATGGCCGACGTATTGCTGTCAGAAGAGGAGGGTGCGAGTATGAAACGGATTCGGAGTGTGGCCTGGGTTTGTATCGCTGCCGGCGCGGCTGCCGCGCAAGAGATCGGGTATGTGGAACGTTTCAGTCTGGCGCAGGACCGAGAAGCCGCCTTGCGGGAACTGGTGCCCGGCACGGACGACGATTTCTTCTATCGCGCACTGCACGCTCAGAATAGCGGGGCGCGCGACCGCTTTGCCGAGATCATGGCGCGCTGGCAACACGAGCGCGACGGAAACGTGGTCGGCCCGGCGCGCGAACTCGCCCACCGCCAGGCGCTGCTCGATTACGAGCGGCGCCCTCAGGAAACGCTCGACTACCTGAGACGCGAACTCGACCTCACGTTTGCGCATGTGCGCCGCACCGAGGAGCGGGTGAACCGCTATCCGTCGCGCTTCGACGACGCGGCGCTCGCGCCGGGCGCGCTGCGCGACCGGGCCCTTCGCGACCCCCGTTCGCTGGACCGGCTCAGCGAGGACGGTCTGGCTTTCGTCGCCACCGCGCGGCTCAGCGACGAGCAGCGGCGCAACCTGCTGGCGCGCCTGCGGCGTCCCGATCTCCCGAATCTGGTCGAGCTGGTCGCGGCCGACCTGGCTGTCCGCGGCAGCCGCGGTTTCGGGCACCATCCCGTGCATGCGCAGATGACGCTGGCACAGTTGGATGACCTGCTGCGCCGCGTGCCGGGCCTGCGCAACGAACAGGCCTTTGTGCTCGCCTATCTGGCCGTGCTCGTGCCCGGAGACGAAGTGGACCTCGACACCGATCCGATCGCGCGCCAGGCCTACTTCGAGCGGCTCTGGGCCTATGTGGGCACGCTGGAGCCCGCGCACAACTCGCTCAAGGCGAACGTTCTCTACAACCGGCTGCGCCATGACCTGACGCAGGGTGTTTTCGACCGCGCCCGGTTTATGGAGTATCTCAAACTGCCGCGCCAGGTGCCGACCCTGCGCACCGAGTTCCGCGACCGCGTCCCGCATGCCAACCAGTTCGCCCGGCTCAATCAGGATTTCAAGCTGATCGCCCTGCCGCCGGTTCCGCAGGAAGAGCCGCTGGTGCGCCGCTTCCTGCTGGAGTTTTTCAAGCAGGACAAGGATTTCCGCGCTTTCGAGACCTATCTGCGCGATGACTTTCTCAAGCCGCTCTTCGCGGAGGCGAAGATCGTCAACGGCATCGGAGAGCCGCAGCACTGGGTGCCGCTGCTGACACCGGCCGCCTACGCGCGCCTCAAGGATCGGGTGGATATAGAGTTCGCCGAGACCAATCCGCCTGAATTCGCCACGGACGCCCCCGTACGCCTGGCCGCCACGCTCAAGAACGTGCCGGTCCTGCTCGTGAAGATTTACGAGATCAACGCTTTCAACTACTACCGCGAAACCGGCCGACCGCTCAACCTGGCCGTGAATCTCGACGGGCTTGTCGCCTCGGTGGCGCGGCGCGTTGAGTATGCGGAGCCCTCCGAGCGGTGCCACACGCAGACCTTCGAGTTTCCCGAGATCCGGCAGCGCGGCGTCTATGTGGTGGAACTGATCGGCAACGGCAAGAGCAGCCGCGCGCTGGTGCAGAAGGGACGGCTCGATGTGCTGCAGGAAGTGACTGCAGCCGGGCATGCGTTTACGGTGTTCGACGAGGCCGGGCGGCGCGTGACCGACGCCTCGGGCTGGCTGGGCGGGCGCGCCTTCGCGGCCGGTAAAGACGGCCGCATCCTGGTGCCGTTCTCGACGGCACCGGACGCGGAGCATCTGATCGTCCGGCACGGCGGCTTCGCTGCGCGCGTCGCGTTCGACCATCTGGCCGAGCAGTATGCGCTTTCGGCAGGAATCTATGTGGACCGCGAGGCGCTGATCCGCCGCGAACGGGCACAGCTCGCTGTCCGGCCGCTCCTGCGCGTCAACGGCCAGCCGGTCAGCCTGAAGCTGCTGAAAGAGGCACGCCTCACGGTGCGCGCGACCGATCTGCAGGGGCTTGTGACCACTAAGGAGTTTCCTGATCTCACGCTGCGCGAGGATGCCGAGACCGTGCAGGAGATCCAGGTGCCGGAGCACACGGTCGCACTCGCCGTCACCCTGCACGCCGAGATCCAGAACCTGAGCCTGAATCAGAAACAGAAGCTGAGCGACACCGCGTACTTTGCCTTCAACGGCATGGAGCGGACGCCGTTGACACGCGCGCTCTATTTCGGGCGCGACGCCGCCGGCCATTTCGCGGACCTGCGCGGCAAGAACGGCGAACCGTTGGCCGGCGAGCCGATCCATCTGCGGCTTCGTCACCGCTATTTCCAGTCCGAGACCATCGACGCCTATCTGAAGACTGATGAGAACGGGCGCGTGCGGCTGGGCTCGCTCTCCGGCGTGCGCGCGCTCACTATCATCTCCGACGATAAGGTGTCTGGGACCTGGCAGCCGCTACACGATGTCTGCACCTTGCCGGAGGCGCTGCACGGAAAGGCGGGCGATACGTTGCGCGTGGCGCTGCCGCCGGGCGCCGACCCCGCCGCCACGCTGCTGGAGGTCCGGCGCGGCCGGTTCGTGAAAGAATGGAAGGCCGCGCTGGCCGTGAAGGAGGGCTTCCTGGAACTGCGCGGACTGCCGGCCGGAGACTATTCACTGTGGCTCGCCGAGCCCGCGCGGGAGATCGCGGTGCATGTGACAGGCGGCGAACCGGTTGACGGATTTTTGGTGGGACCGCGCCGCGCGCTGGAGCTGCCGCGCCTCAAGCCGCTGTCGGTGACCGCTGTCACGCCCGGCAAGGACACGGTCGAGATCCGGCTGGCGAATGTTACGCCGTTCGCGCGCGTGCATGTGGTGGCGACGCGCTACCAGCCGGCGTATGACCTGTTCGACCGTCTCGGCGCGGCTGCGGCCGCGCGGCCGTTGTGCCAGCCTTGGCAGCCGGCGCGCGCGTATTACGAATCAGGGCGCGACATCGGCGACGAGTACCGCTACATCCTCGACCGTCAGCAGGCGCGTACGTTCCCCGGCAACATGCTGGAACGTCCCGGCCTGCTGCTCAACCCCTGGGCGCTGCGCGCGACCGAGTCGGATAAAGAGCGGCTCGCGGCGGGCGGCGCGTATGCGGGCCGCGCGGCGCAGGAGGCCAAGGCTGAGCGCAGCGCGATGGCGTTCAAGGCAGTGAAGGACGCCGAGGTGCCCGAAGGGTTCGCCTCGCTCGATTTCCTGCGCCAGCCCGCCGTGACGCTGCTGAATCTGGTGCCGGACGAGTCGGGGACACTCTCGGTTCCGCGCGCGGCGCTCAAGGGATTGCCCTGCCTGCGCGTGCTCGCGGCGGATCCGACCGCGACCGTGCTCGCCTGCGCGTTTCTCGATGACACGCCGGTGGAAACGCGCGACCTGCGGCTGGCCGAAGGGCTGGACCCGGACAAGCCGTTTGCCGAACAGAAGCTGATCACGCCGCTGCAGGCCGGCGACAAGGTGGCGGTGGCCGATCTGGCGGTCTCGAGGTTCAAGGCGTTCGGCACGGTCGCGGAACTTTATCGGCTCTTCGCGACACTCAATCCGGATCCGACCTTCGCCGAGTTTGACTTTGTGGCGAAATGGAACGAGTTGGACGTCGCCGAGCAGCGCCGGCTCTACGCCAAGTATGCGTGCCATGAACTGCACCTTTTTCTTTATCACAAAGATCCGCGCTTCTACGAGACGGTGGTCGCGCCCGCGCTCGCCAATAAAAAGGACAGGACCTTTGTCGACCACTGGCTGCTGGGCGACGATCTGAGCGGTTTTCTGGAGCCGTGGCGCTTTGCGCGCCTCAATGCGGCCGAGCGCGCGATGCTGGGCAAGCGGTTGCGCGCTGAGGCGCTCTCGCTGGCTCGGGACGCGCGTGAGCGAGCCGACCTGACGCCGCCTGACATGGAAGCCTTCAACCGGCGCTTCGATACCGCCATTCAGGCCGGCGCGCTGGAAGGCGAGACGGGCACCGCCACCGCCGATGCCGACTCTGCTCTGGAAGAAGACGTACGGGTGCCGCTCAAGATCGCGCTGCCGAAACCGCAGTTCACCGGGACGCCCAAAGACATCCGGTCGGCGAATCTGGAGGCGGCCGGCAGCCGGATGAAAGCCCCGGCTGCCGCACCGGCACCGTCCGTGGGCGCTGACGGGCGGATGGTTGGAGATCAAAAAATGTTGCGGCAGCGGGGAATGCCGGAACTATCTAGAGTTCGAAAAGATGCAAAACCCGGATCAGCAGCGCCCCCAGAAGAGGAGTCGCTTTTCTTTGACGCATTGTCCGCCGAACGCGGTGAAGGAAGGCGCTTTTTCCAGAAGCTGGACAAGACGCAGGAGTGGGCGGAGAACAACTACTGGCACCAGCCGATCGATCGGCAGGTCGCTGCGTTGGTCGCGGACAACGCCTTCTGGGCCGACTATGCGATGCATGACGCTCGGACGCCCTTCCTTTCGAAAGCGCTGCTGGAGGCGACCTCGTCGTTCACCGAGATGATGCTGGCGCTGGCGGTTTTGCAGGTGCCGTTCAAGGCCGGTGCGCACGTTGAAAAAAGCGAGGGCGCAGCCTACACGCTGACAGCCGCCTCGCCCGTGCTTTTCTTCCACCGCGAAATCCGCGAGAGCGCGCGCGCCGCCGCCGCCGGCTCGGTACTGGTCGCACAGCGCTTCTTCCGTGCGGATGACCGCGCCCGCTTTGAAAACAACGAGCGGTTCGACAAATGGGTGACCGATGAGTTTTTGCCGCAGGTGGTCTACGGCACACAGGTGGTACTCACGAATCCCACCGGCGAACGCCAGGCGTTGAATGCCTTGCTGCAGATCCCGGTCGGCTCGATCGCCGTGAGTGCAGGGGCTGTTGCCAAGGGTGTCTATCTGGTGCTCGAACCCTATGCCACCCAAACCTTGGAGTATTTCTTCACGTTCCCGGCGACCGGACGCTTTGCGCACTATCCGGTGACGCTCGCGAAAGAGGGGCGCGTCGTCGGCGCAGCGGAACCCTTTACGTTCAACGTCGTGGCTCGGCTGAGCCGGGCCGACACCGAATCGTGGGCCTGGCTCTCGCAGAACGGCACGCCTGAACAGGTGCTCGCGTTTCTGAACACGGCCAATCTCCATCGGCTTGACCTGAACGAGATCGCGTGGCGCATGAAGGACAAGGCCTTTTTCAAAACCGTGATCGGAGTGCTGGAGGCGCGCCACGTCTATCACGGCACGCTTTGGTCGTACGGCATTCTGCACAACGAGCCCGCGGTGATCCGGCCTTTCCTGCAGCATTCGCCCTTCGCGGCGCAGTGCGGCCTGTGGCTGGAGTCGCCGCTGCTGTCGCTGAATCCTGTGGAACGCTTCGATTATCAGCACCTTGAATACGCGCCGCTTGTCAATCCGCGCGCGCATCAGGTCGGCGCACACCGCACCATCTTGAATCCGGCCTTTCTGCGCCAGTACCAGCGCTTCATGACGGTGCTCCGCTATAAATCCCGTCTGTCGGCCGCCGACACGCTGGCGGTGGCCTATTATCTGGCGCTGCAAGACCGCGTGGCCGAGGCGCTGGAGACGTTCGGACGCGTGAAGCGCGACGTGGTGGCGGAACGGCTGCAATACGACTACCTGGCGGCCTATCTCGCCTTCTACACCGGCGATCTTGAGCAGGCGCGCGCGCTGGCCAAGGCGCATGCGGACGAGGGTGTGGCACGTTGGCGCGAGCGCTTCGCGCAGGTGCTGGCGCAGCTCGACGAGATCGCCGGGGCCGAGCGCGGCGCCGCGCCGGTCAACGCGGAGAGCCGCGACCAGGCGCAGGGCGCGCTGGCCGCGACCGAGCCGGCGCTGGAGCTGCTGGTGGAGGCCGGTCGCATTCAGCTCGACACACGTAATGTGGCGGAAGTCACGCTCAACTTCTACCCGATGGACATCGAACTGCTCTTCTCGCGCAATCCGTTCTTGCAGGAGGGGGCCGCGCAGTTCGCATTCATCCGGCCCGTTGCGAGCCGCCCGGTCGCTGTCGCCGCAGGGCAGAACCGCACCACGGTGGAGTTGCCGCCGGAGTTTGCCGCCAAAAACGTGATGGTGGAGGCGCTGGCGGGCGGCGTGCGCAAGACGCAGGCCTATTACGCCAACACGCTGAGGGTGCAGATGATCGAGAGTTACGGACAACTGGTCGTCACGCAGGCCGAGACCGGCCGGCCGGTTCCGGGCGCGTATGTCAAGGTGTACGCCCGTGCGGCCGGCGGTGCGGTCGGTTTCATCAAGGACGGCTATACCGATCTGCGCGGCCGCTTCGACTATGTTTCGCTTAACACCGACGAGGCCGGTCAGGCTGAGCGTCTGGCCGTGCTGGTGCTGAGCGATGCCTTTGGCGCAGTCGTGCGCGAGGCCCAGCCGCCGAAACGGTAAGTCGAAGAGACGTTGTGCGGAGACGAATGCGGATTCGCCATAGGTCAACTGTGAATGGAGCGTATTTTTGTCATGGAAACAAAAAGTGTGGTCATTGGGTTATGCGCGTTCTGCACGTCTGTGGGGGCATTCGCTGAGCGGACGGGCCCTTGGCCGAAGGAGAAGGCGTGGGCATGGTACAACGCCCAGCCGTGGATGCGCGGCTGTAACTACATGCCCGCGAGTGCGGTGAACCGCGTGGACCAGTGGCAGGAACTTGGCTGCGAAGAACGCTTCGAGGAAGTAGACCGTGAACTGGCGCTGGCGGCGTCGATCGGCTTCAACACGCTGCGCATCCTGATCGAGGAACAAGGGTTTGGCGTGTGGTATCACGATCACGATGGCTTCATGGCGCGATTCGAGAGAATGCTGTCCGTCATGGGGCGGCACGAAATCCGTGCAATCATCGTGCTTGGCAACGATTGCTCACGCCCGAAGCCGTTGTGGAAGCTGCCGGCACCGGGACCGCAGCCGTGCGACTGGGGCTATCACGGGGGACGGAAGCTCTCCCAGCACGGATCGTTCCCGGGCGCTGTCGGCTATACATCGCTCGATGACCCCGCGCTGAACCCAAAGTTCTACCAGATGTGCGAGGAGCTGCTGACGAAATACCGTGACGACGACCGCATCGTCTTCTGGAATATCTGGAACGAGCCGGGCAACAACGGGCGCGGAAAGATCACCGCGCAGCATCTGCAAAAGCTCTTCGAGCTGGGGTGGCGGATCGATCCAAAGCAGCCGCTCGCAGCAGACCTTTGGGGGGGCGCTTACGGTGCCGCCGACGATAAGAACGAGGCTCAAAAGGTCGCGGGCGCGTGCTCGGACATCGTCAGCTACCACTCATACAGCCCACTCGCCAGCCAGATCGACATCGCGAAACGGCTCAAGACCCTTTACGGGCGCCCGATGGTCAACACGGAGTGGCTGGCGCGCATCATCGGCTGTGAGGTGTTCGATTGCTATCCGTTCTTCGCCCAGAACCGCATCGGCTGCATGTGCTGGGGTTTCGTGGCGGGCAAGTACCAGACGTATGAGCCGTGGGAGGGAATGTGGAAAGAGGTCGAGCGGGGCGGCGGTCAACGCTATGACCTGTCGAAATGGTTTCATGATCTGTTCCGGCCCTCTTTGCGCCCGTATGATCCGAGGGAGCTCGACGTGATCAGGAACGTCAACGCACAGATGGATGCGGAGCGCGCCGGTGAATCCGTCCGCGCCAAGATCGCGAAAACGCGCAAAATCATCGCGGAGGATATGTGGCAGGGTTTCCGCCGGACAAAGTTTGACTTCAACGGCCGTACGGCCTGGGTGGTGGAGCCTTCTCGCGCGCCGCGGGCGGAGATGCCTTGGACATGGACGATGCAGTGGGCTGAGGCGTTCGTGGACCGCACGGGCGTGCCCGATCTCCTGCGGCAGGGCTTCCACCATGTGACGCTCGAGGCCTTCGATCTGCGCGCGACTGACGAGGGGGTTGCGCAGTTCGCGGACTTTCAGAAATTCCTTGTGAACGCGCTTGGTTTTGCGCCGAAGGCAGACCTGGTGGGCATGAGCTGGGGCGGCTTTTTCTCTGTGCGCTACGCGGCGGCGCATCCGGCTAACGTGTCGAAAATCTATCTGGATGCGCCGCTCCTGAACTTCGACGGGTTCGGACGCGAGCCGAGCCGCATCGGTCCCTGGAGTGCGGTCGCACCTACGAATGGAGACTGGTCTGCTGCCCCGGGCATGCCGGTGAACCAAGCGGAGGCGATCGCGAAGGCCGGTATTCCTGTGCTGCTCTTGTACGGAGGTCAGGATCAGACGGTCCCGCCGGCGAAGAACTGCGAGCTGTTCGCAGCCCGCTTCAAAAAGGCCGGCGGCACGATCGATGTAAATCAGCGTGGTTTGTTCGGGCACCACCCGCATGGCGTGGATCCGGACAAGACTGGGCTGATCACGGGGTTTTTCATGCGGTGATCCCACGACGCCTTTGAATGGCCGTCAACGACCCAGAGTTAGCATCAACATGGCCTATTGGATCGCCGGCATGGGCACGGGCTTGCCCTCGCGCTGCAGCGCGAGCTGGTCGTCGGGTTCATAGACCCCATAAAAAACCGCATTCATGTCGATCCATGTCGCGATGCGGCGCAGCTCGCCGGGAGAGAGGCGCACGTCGTTATGGCCGGCTTTGAGCATCTGAAACAGCGCGCTGCCGCGTGCGCTGTCAGCGCCGCCTTCGGGCGTCACCTGAATCTGGTTGCGCATGGCGAAGCAGGGGACGAGCGGCGTTCCGGTTTTTTTGGAAAGGCGGCGGGTCGGCTTGCCGTTCTTGCCGGTGGCGTAGCACAGCGACTGGTAGGAAGCCGTGTGCGGGCCTGTAATCGTGCGCGTAAGAGTGATGCCGCCTTTGGCCTCCCGGTCGTTGTGGCAGGAAACGCAGCGGGCGTCGAGCACCGGCTGCACCTGTTCCACGAAGCCGTAGGGACGTCCCGATTCTGGCGTGGGAGACAGTTCGGCGGCTGGGCGCTTCATCGCCTGCGCGACCTTGAGGGCTGCGGGGGAGGCGGTCATTTTGCTCTCGTGGCAGCCGACGCAGGACACGCGTTCGCCGGGCATCAACGAGGTGCTGGAGCGCATGACGCGATACGCGCACCCGTCGGCATCGAGCGCCTGGAAGAGGATCGCCTTGCGCGCCGGCACGAGAAAACGCGCCGAGCCGTCCGCCTCGACCGTGGTGACGCCCAGTACGGCACGCGTGTTTTCCTCGCCGGCGACACCTATGCGCGGCTCGTTGGCGTCGCGCGTGGTTTTGGGAAAGACCTGCACCACGCGGATCTCTCGAATCGTGCCGCGAGCGGCGTTGGGGAGGCCCTCGTAGACGTCTGAAATGAAGACTTCGCCGCTGTCGCGTTCAACGAGGTGCGGGCTGAGCACCGAGGGCAGGACCGGGGGAACAGGGCGAGGCGCGAGCGGGATCGGGCAGGTCGCGCCGAGGAGCCCCTCGCGGTAAAGCAGTTCGCGGTTGCCCCGATCGTCAAGCACATAGAGGCCCAGCGCAGGGTCGGGGTTGTGGCGTGCCGGCTCGTACATCAGCGGGTCGCGGCTGTAGGCGACCAGCAAGAGCTTTTCAGAAAGCGGCCAAGGCGCGTTGTACCATTCGTTGTTAGGCCCCTGCTCGCATTCAGGATAATGGCCGGGCGTGAAACGCGTCACGGCCGCTGGGCTGTTGTTGTCGACGGCCGGATCGATCAGCAGGACCGGACCGCCGGTGATCGCGTGGTGGGCGGAGGCCACGCACACGATCTTGCCGCTGTCGGGAATGGCCTTGGCCTGGAAGGTGCAGTGGGGTTTGGGCGTTTCATTGCCCCAGACGGCCATCGGATTGGTGCCGTCGGGACGTATGGACCAGAGGTTCTGATGAGTCACGGCGTCGCGGTCGATGTAATCCCAGCGCGCGAACAGAAGGTGTCCGCTGTTGGCCACGGCCGGGAACCAGTCGTTCACGTCATTCCAGGAAAGTTGTTGGATACGCGACCCGTCGCGCGCCATGCGGTAGACCGTGTAGGAGTGCCAGCGGTCGCTGTAGCCCCACCAGAAGCAACGCGAGGTCGCGCGGCGGCGCGTGGAAACAAAGGCGATGCCGCCGTCTGGCAGCCATTCCGGCATGAGGTCGTCAAAGCGGTCGTGGGTGAGTTGACGGAGGCCGGAACCGTCCGAGCCGATTGAGTAGAGGTGGAAGTAGTGGTGGTTGGTGTCGGCCTCGTTGCGCGGCAGGGTGCGCGGGTCAAGTGCGCCTTCGGTGGCGACGAACGAAAAGAGAATCTGGTCGGCATCGTATGAGAGACGCGGTTCGAGCAGGCTGCCGGAGGGCAGGCGGCCGCCGAGCACGTCGCGGCAGGCCAACGACACGCCGGGCTTCTCCAGAACGTATAAACTGCCGCCCGGGCGCTGGCGCCAGCCGAAGTATTGCGCGACCTCGTGGTTCCACGACGGATTGCGGCGCGTGCAGAAAAGCAGCTCGCCGAACGCGAGCTTGGGATCGGAAAGCAGCGCGCCGCGCTTCAGCAGGCGCGCGCGCAGATAGCCTTCCCATCCTTCTCCCGGAGGCATCGCAGGTTTTTCTGTGATCTGCTCCGTCCGTTTCGTCTGTTCCCCGATGCACGCCGCCAGCCGTTTCGCATCCCCGCCGCCGAAGAGCGCGTCGTCCTGTACCCACTCGGCGATCGCCAGCAACAGCAGATCCGGTTCCGGCGCGTACGGTACGCCTTCCAGCGCGTGCTTCACCGCGTTTTGGAAGGCGGCGGCGAGTTTCGGGGCAAAGGCATCCGCCTTGGCCAGCACTTTCAAGCCCTCGATCCATGTGCCGTCGTAGCGGATGATCACGGCCGGAGCGTCCGGAGCGACGAGGCCTACGCGGTCCGGCTGCCGGTCGAGTGTCCACGGCGCGTCGGTGTCTAGAGCCATGACATAGCCGCCGAATCCATCTTCTGCGTTACCGTCCGAAAGGATGACAAACGGAAAGGCTGTGGCTGGGTCGAGGGTTTCTTTTCTCAGCGAGAGGTCGCGTCCGACTGCGTACAGCACAGGGCGCGTGGCTGCGGCCTGGCTGCCTGTGTAGGCATATCGCCATCCGTGGGTGCCCTGCGTGTCGGCGAAGCCGGCAGAGGCTTGGAAGGCGGTGCCGTCGGCATACGTGATCACCGGGTCCCAGCCGGTGGTGTCGCAGGTGTGGTTGCCTTTGCGGTTCACGATAAAGCGCAGGGTGTCGCCTTGGCAGACCTCGCGCGTGAGGGCGAGCGTGTGGCCGGTGCTGTCCTTGCCGTGGAGGTCGGCGCGCCACAGCGTGGTGTCATTATGCCGAACGGCGGCGCGCACGCCATCGCCGTCGAGATGCAGCTTCTTGACCGTGCCGGTTACGGTCACGCGTCCGTCGCGCGGCACGACGAAGATGCGGGCGGCATCGAGCGCATGGCCGGGGTGCATCCAGTCCTTGCCGATGCGGGCCCATGTTTCGCCGCCGCTCCAGAACGTGGAGCCGTACCAGGAATGGCACGCTTCGGCTTTTTTCATGTCGTGGAGCTGCGCGTCGTTTTGAGCGCGTGAAAAATCAACCGTGACCGGCGAGGGGTGCACACGGATACCGGTGAAGGCGTCGAGCTCGCTGACGCGCGCGTCCGCAGCGGCGCTCAGCGTGGCGGTGGCAAGCGCTGCGGTCCGGCCGGAGGCTTTGCGCGGGACAGGGGCAGGGGTGGCCGACATCGCGGCGGTGTCGACGTCACGCGGCAGGCAGGCCCAATCGCCCGGCACGTGGAGCGGCACGGCCTGTCCGGCCAACGGGAGGAACATCAACAGCAGATGGGTCGTACACAAATGATGCATAGCAGACACGTTATCACAAAAAGCTGAAGGGCGGAATCATGAGTTGCGCCTCAGTCACCGCCAGCGTTTAGCCAGCGGCGACGGCCCGTTTTCTGTAAACATGGCGAAGCACAGCTCGCCAGTCGAATCAGGATCGTGTATGCTTTCAACCATGTTGAGAAATGTGGAGAAGCGATGCGCCGCGGAAGCCGGACACGAATCGCCGTTCGGACGTGGCGGCGCGCGGGGAGGCTATGTCGCCGGCCTTGGCTGCTTGCTCAGACACACCGGCCGGGCAGGGCGGTTTGCAGCCGGCACGCTGCTGCTGGTTTGGGCCGCGGGGTGCGGAGGCGGGGCGCGGCTGCAGCCGGTGACATCGGAGTCGGTCGTGCTGGCTTTTGGAGACAGCCTGACTTCGGGCGTGGGCGCCGAAGAGGAAGAGAGCTATCCGGCGGTGCTGGCGCGCCTGTTGGGGTGCAGGGTCGTGAACAGCGGCGTGGCGGGCGAGATCACGCGCGAAGGGCTCGCCCGCCTGCCGGAGCTGTTGCGACGCCACCGCCCGCAGATGGTCATTATCTGTTTCGGCGGCAACGACATGTTGCGCAAGCTGAATGACGAAGAGATCGCTCGCAATCTGCGCGAGATGATCCGCGTTGTGCGCCAAGCAGAGGCCGACGTGGTGTTGTTGGGGGTGCCGCAGCCCGGCCTGCTGCTTCGCGCGCCGCCGTTCTACCGGGAGATTGCAGAAGAGCTCGACCTGGTTTACGAAGGCGTGATCGTGCCGCGGATTCTCTCGACGCCTTCGCAGAAAAGCGACCTGATTCATCCGAACGCCGACGGGTACCGGCGGCTGGCCGAGCGTTTGGCCAAAGTGATCCGACAGGCGTCGTGACGTGAACACGGAATGACATGACATCAACGAGGAGGCAGACATGACACGAAGAGGGTTTATGGCGACAACAGGCGGCGCGCTCCTGTGGGGGACGCACCGGGCATGGGCGGCGGCGAACGACCGCGTGCGCGTGGCGGTCGTGGGCATTCACGGCATGGGCCAGAGCCACATCCAGTCGTACCAGGCGTTGCCGAACGTGGAGGTCGCCGCCCTGTGCGACGTGGACGCCAATCTCTTTGCGCCGGTGATCAAGCGCCATTTCACGGGCAAGGGATTGAACGCGCCCAAAACCTACACCGATCTGCGCAAGCTCTACGAGGACAAGGAGATCGACGCGGTTTCGATCGTCACACCCAACCATTGGCACACGCTGGCCGCGATCTGGGCCATCCAGGCGGGCAAACATGTGTCGGTCGAGAAGCCGTGCTGCCATACCGTGCATGAGGGACGGAAATTGGTCGAGGCCGCCAAGAAATACAACGTGTTGGTACAGGACGGTGCCGAGCAGCGCAGCAATCCGTGCGCGCAGAGCATGGCGCGTTTTCTGCACGACGGCGGACTGGGCGAGGTTTACATGGCCAAGGGCCTCTGTTACAAATGGCGCAATACCATCGGGCGTTTTCCCGATGAACCGGTGCCTGAGGGTGTTGATTATGACCTCTGGCTGGGGCCGGCGAGCAAGCGCCCGTTCAACAAAAACCGTTTCCACTACAACTGGCATTGGAACTGGGAATACGGCAACGGCGACATGGGTAACCAAGGGGTCCACGAGATGGACATCGCGCGCTGGGGGCTCGGGGTGACCTTGCCGACCCGGATCACGGCTATGGGCGGACACGTCATGTTCGACGACGCGCAGGAGACCCCGAACGTGCTGATGGCGATGTTCGAGTTTCCCAATCCCGACGGGGGCGGAGATAAGAAGAAAATCCTTCAGTTTGAAGTGCGCCACTGGGTGGCGAACGGCGAAGACGGCATGTGGCTCAAGGGGGCCGGGCAGGGCAACGCCTACATGGCCACCAGTCGCGGCAACGTGACCGGCAATCTCTTTTTCGGCTCCAAAGGGTACATGGCTAAAGATGTCGCCGCTTGGCAAGCCTATATGGGGGAGAAGCGTGAGCCCGGCGAACATGGTTCCGGCACCGGCAACCACTACGCGAACTTTGTTAACGCGATCCGCGAACCTGACCCCAAAGTTTTCAACGCAGGGATCGAAGAGGGCTTCTATTCCTGCGCGTTGATCCACCTCGGCAACATCGCCTACCGGCTGGGGCGTACGCTGACCTTTGATCCCGCGACGCTGACCTTTCCGGGCGACACGGAGGCCAACGCGCTGCTAACGCGCGAATACCGGGCCCCGTATGTCGTGTCCGAACAGGTTTGAGAGCGCATGGCAGTTCTGTTGGGGAGACCTTCTCGTAATCGTAATCGTAATCCCAATGTAGAGTCCGCGGTTTTCACATTGGGCGACATCGGCACCAACAGAACTGCCATGCTCCCAAAGCGTCGTCGGGCGGTCGTTTTTCCTCCCCTTGTCGGGTAGAATCCGCTAACCTGTTGACCGTTATTTCGTGAAAGCCATGTATCTGTTTGCCCTCATCTTTTACGCCTGTGCCGCGCTGCTGGCGCGGTCGGACGACGCGTATCCCAAGCCGGACTGGCGGGATGCGCCTGATCCGCTGGCCAGCCCGCATGCCGAGCCGGGCGGCATGATCCGCTTCGCGGCGTTTCAGCCGCCGAAAAGCCTGAACGCCTACATCGACAACAACACCTATACCCGCCAGGTGTTCGGCATGATGTATGAGACGTTGCTGGGTGTAGATTCGTCCACGACTGAATTTGTGCCGCATCTCGCCAAGCGCTGGACTATTTCCGACGACAAACTCGTCTACACCTTTGAGCTCGACGAGGCCGCCGTGTGGAGCGATGGACGGCCGGTCACGGCGGAGGATGTGAAGTGGACCTTTGATCAGGTGATGGATCCGCGTCATGCCACCGGCGCTTCCAAGGTGATGCTCGGGGTGTTCGATTCGCCGCAGATCCTGGGGCCGCGCATGATCCGCTTTCGCGCGAAGGAGAGCCATTGGCGCAATCTGAGCGCGCTCGGACTCTTTGAAATTCTGCCCCGGCATGCCTTCGCGGGGCAGGATTTCAACCGGCTTGATCTCGACCGTCCGGTGGTGTCCGGGCCCTATGTGCTGAGCGCGGTTAAAGAGCAGATCGAAATCCGTCTGCGGCGGCGGCGCGACTGGTGGGCCGGCGCCAAGCCCTCGCTGCGCAACACCATGAATTTCGACACGATCGTCTTCCGCTATTTTTCCAGCAATGAGAATGCGTTCGAGGCCTTTAAAAAAGGGCTGGTGGATGTCTACGCTGTCTACACCGCGCGCATCTGGGCCAACGAGACGATCGGCGAAAAGTTCGACAAAAACTGGATCGTGAAGCGTCGCGTGAAGAACCATAATCCCATCGGTTTCCAAGGCTTTGCGATGAACATGCGCCGCCCGCCTTTCGATGACCTGCGCGTGCGCAAGGCTATGGCCCATTTGGTGGACCGCGAAACCATGATCCGCACCATGATGTTCGGCGCCTATTTCCTGCACCGCTCCTACTTCGAAGATCTTTACGACGCCGCCCATCCCTGCACCAATGAGGCGTTCCCATTCGACATCGCCCGCGCCAAAGCCCTGCTGCGCGAGGCCGGCTACGCGGCCAATCCTCAGACCGGCATTCTGGAGAAGCAAGGTCGCCCGCTGGCGTTCAGCTTTCTCACGCGCGACGGGGGGACGGACAAATTTCTGGCGCTCTGCTCGGCGGCCTTCCGCGAGGTCGGCGTCTCGATGACCATCGAGCGCAAGGATTTCGCCTCGTGGATGCGCGACATGGACGCGTTCAATTTCGACATGACCTGGGCCGCGTGGGGCGGTTCGCTGTTCCGCGACCCCGAAAGCATGTGGCTCTCGTCCGAGGCCGACCGGCCCTCCGGCAACAACATCACCGGCTTTAAAGACCCGCAGGTGGATGCCCTGATCGAGCGTCAGAAGACCCTGTTCAGCATCACGGAACGAAACGCGATCTACCGCAATATTGACGGGCGAGTCGCCGCCGCAGTCCCGTATGTGCTCTTGTGGAACACCGAAGCCACCCGCCTGCTCCATTGGGACACCTTCGGCATGCCGGACACCGTGCTGTCAAAATTCGGCGATGAACGTTCGCTGCTCGGCTACTGGTGGTATGACCCCGATTCGGCATCGGAGTTGCGCGCCGCGATGGCGGCGGGCGAGGTCCTGCCGCAGCGTCCGGTTTTTGTTGATTTTGACACTGTGTTCACCCCGTCGGGAGGCGCGCGGCCCCTGCCTTGAGCGGGCTCGTTCCTCCCGGCTTGACTCTCCACCCCTAACCCCCTTATATCAGCATGTTTCCCATTCAACTTGACCGCCCCCTGATTGTGTTTGACATCGAAGCCACCGGCATCAGCCCTCGCGCGGACCGGATCGTCGAACTGGCCGCAATCCGGATCGAGCCGGACGGCACGGAGGTCAGCGGCTACTGGCTGCTGAATCCGGGCGTCCCGATCCCGATCGAAACGACCGCCATCCACGGCATCACCGATGAGATCGTCGCGTCCCAGCCGACCTTTAAAGACAAAGCGCTGGAGATCCTGGCCTTTTTTGGCGAGGCGGATCTGGCCGGCTTTAACGCGGGCCGCTATGACATCCCGATGCTGGCCGAGGAGTTCGCGCGCGCTGGCATTCCGTTCGAGGCCGATCGCCGCAGGCTGCTCGATGCGCAGCGTATTTTCCACACCCGCGAGCCGCGCGATCTCTCGGCCGCGCTGAACTACTACTGCGGCCGCGCGCATGTCGACGCGCACGGCGCCGAAGCCGACGTGCGCGCGACGCTGGACGTGATCCTCGGTCAGTTCAAGAAGTATACCGATCTGCCGCGCGACATGGACACGCTGGACCGGACCTTTAACCCCATCGATCCCTTCAACGCCGACCGTTCCGGGCGCCTGCGCTGGGTGGACGGCGAGGTGACCGTGAATTTCGGCAAGAAAAAAGGCGCCAAGCTGAAAGATCTTGCCCGGGACGATCCGAGTTTCGTGAAGTGGATCATCAAGAACGATTTCCCGCAGGACAC
Organism: Kiritimatiellia bacterium; assembly: GCA_028684935.1. GTDB lineage: Bacteria > Verrucomicrobiota > Kiritimatiellia > RFP12 > UBA1067 > DUPH01. The sequence goes on from JAQUEX010000020.1 coordinate 21,355, forward strand.
ACGCGCCATCTGCGAGAATGCGCTCAAGGGCATCTTTCCCGAGCCACCGCGTCAAAAGCGGCTGCCCAACTCCTAACGCCTAAATCCCAACTCATCCTTGTCATCGCACGGCGCGATCGTTTAGAATAAGCCGTATTAAGCAAAAGGAAGCAGTCATGAAACGCATTGTCACATGCCCGAAATGCGAGGCGAAACTGGCGGTCTTCGACCTCGGCAAGCCCATCAACCAAAAGTGTCCCAAATGCGGCAACGCCTTCGTCATTGAATCCGAAGAGAACAAAGAGGCGGTGAAAACCGCAGAAGCGACCGATTCGGGAAAGTCCGCGAGCGACGGCGCGAAAAAGGCTGAAGCGTCGACAAGTGACGTCAAGGCCGGCACGGATGTGAAGGCGGCGGAGGACGCAGCGTCGAAGGGGAAGCCAGCAGCCAAATCGGATGCCATCGCGCCGGAAAAGAAAGACACCGTTGGAAAAAAATCAGAGGATGCCGATAAGCCCTCTGACACATCGCCGGACAAAAAAGAGCCGGCTGCCAAAGAAAAAGAGATCACACTCAAGAAACCGGTTGAGCGTCCCGGCGGAACGGACAAGCCGATGGTGTCGGCCAAACGCGAGCCGGTTGCGTCCGCAGCGCTGGATAGCGCGGTGCCGCCTGCCGCCGGACCCTCGCCGCTTTTCTCGATGGTGGTCGCGGGGCTCTTGATTTTGGTGATCGTGATGCAGGTCATGATGAAGGTGCGCGCGGATAAGCAGTACAGGACGCTGATCGAGCATCTGCAGTATATCGAAAAGAACTTGAAATGAGAGACGTAGTCCAACACGAAGGGGGAACGTGCTGATGGATATCGCGACGGTTGAGGCCAAGCTCAAAGAGATGATTGTCGAGCGCCTGTTCTTGAACGTGGCGCCCGAGACGATCGTGACAGAGGCGTCACTGGTCGATGCGTACGGCGTGGATTCGGTCTGCCTGCTGGAGTTGGTTGTCGGCCTCGAAGAGGCTTTCGGCATTGTGATCGAAGACAGCGACTTTGACGTTCGGAATTTCATTTCGGTGGCCGCGCTGCGCGATTTCGTGCTGGCGCGCCTGCCGGCGTGACAGGCGGGGTGAACCGCCGATGCGCCATCAGCATGTCGAAAAATGGGAAGGCCGGCTGAATGAGCTCCTGAAGCAGGTCGACCACACGCTTGAGGAGACGTACGGACACCTGTTCGCCGCGCATCCTGCACGTCCGCCAAAGGGGGCGACGTCGAACCCGCAGCATGACGGGTTGTTCCGGGTCACGGCCAGTTTCAGTCCCGGTTTCGGTACGGAGCTGGGCAAGGGGTATGTGCTGCAGCTCGATCTGGTTACCCTTGAAAAGGTGCCGCAGGCGGAGGTCGAACGCATGCAGAGGAAAGCCGTCCGCTTGATTCAGGATGGCTTAGAGCGCGTGTTGCCGGGGCGCGGCCTGACGGTGCAGCGCGATGGCAATGTGTGGAAGATCGTCGGCGACCTGTCGATCACGTCGATGCGCGCCGAACACTGATCAAAGGTTGAGCAAACCTGTTTCGCGGGAGCGGTATGGATGCTGCAACGACGGTCAGCTTGTCGCAATCGATCGGCTACGGGACAATGGTCCATGTGGCCTTGTGGCTGCTGGTCTGCTTGCATCTGCTTCTGAAACCGCGTGATGCGCGCACGTCGCTGCTCTGGATCTTTTTCACCAGCATCTTTCCAATCGTCGGGCCCTTCGCGTATGTTTTGTTCGGGATCAATACGGTGCCGAACAAAGGATGGCAGAAGCAGTATTCGGACACGACATTCCAAAAACGTCAGCGTCTGACCAGTCGCAGCACCCATCCGCTGGCGGCGATGCACACCCGGCGCAACGCGCTGCGCGCGACGCTGGACGACCGTATGCTGGCGCCGTTCAACCGGATACTCGATCACCTTTCAGGCAACCATCCGCTGCTGGGCGGCAACGACATTCAGTTACTTGAGCCGGCCGGGCTGGCGCTGGAAGCGATGTTCCTCGCCTTGCGCGAGGCGCGCCACCACATCCACCTCTCGACGTATATTTTCAATGACGATGCGGTGGGCCAGCGTCTGATGAATCTGCTGGTTGAAAAAGCGCGGGCCGGGGTTGAGGTCCGTGTGTTGTACGACGCGTTCGGTTCGGCCGGCGCCAACATCCGGCTGTTCTTCTGGCGCCATCGCCGGGAACCCAACCTGGAGATCATCGGTTTCTCCCAAGCCAATGTGCTGAAACGCAAATTCCAGCTCAACCTGCGCAACCATCGCAAGATCCTGGTGATCGACGGCGTTGTGGCATACACGGGCGGCATCAACTTTCATGATGTCTATCTGTCCCGAGGCAACAGGCCCGGCACACTCGACTACCATTTCAGGGTCAAAGGGCCGGCGGTGCTCGAACTGCAGTATACGTTCTTGCGCGACTGGTACTATATGACCGACCAGCCTCCCGAAAAACTGTTGGCGAAATGTTATTTTCCGGCTCCGGCCGCAGCAGGCGAGATGGCGGTTAGGTTGCTGAACAGCGGCCCCACGCGCGAGGAGACGGCTGCGGCGATGCATGGTTTTTTTGCGGCGCTCAATCTGGCGCGCCGGCAAGTGCTGATCGTGACGCCCTATTTCGTGCCGCCGGAAGCGCTGATCCTCGCGCTGCGTCAGGCCGCCTTCCGTGGGGTTGAGGTCAAGGTGCTGGTCCCTTCCGTCAACAACCATCCGACGTTGCAGTTCGCGTCGCAGGCGCTGTATGCCGAGCTGCTGGTCTCCGGTGTTCGGATTTTTGAACGGGCACCGCCGTTCATCCATGCCAAGGCTGCCGTCATTGACGATGTTGTGGCGATCATCGGCAGTGCGAATTTCGATCCGCGCAGCCTGTTTCTCAACTATGAAACCAACCTGGTCGTCTTCAATGAGAGTTGTGCGGCGCGCGTCAAGGCCGCCGTGCTCAACGATCTGTCTCAAGCGGTTGAGATTCATTACGCGGACTGGCGCCGCCGGCCGCTGTGGCGCAAGTTCGTTGAAAACTTTTTCAATCTGTTTCACCCGATCGCGTAAGGGTCAAAACGGTAATCGGCTAGCCTCGGGGGAGTGGCATACTGATGCGAGGGGAAGAGGAAGATACAGGGTGGCTAGCCCCGTTGGTGTCCCGGCTTTAGCCGGCTGGGGCGAACCGGGCCGACTGAAGTCGGTACACCAGCCTGTGCCGCATCAGTTCCGCTTTCCCTCGCACTTCGTCTGCCCCCCCCGTCGCTAACCGAATACGTCAAAACGCCGATCCGCCGTTGCGCGCCGGACGGGTATGCGATACACTGTCGCCTCATTTTCGAGTGGTCTCCAGATGGTGCGCCACATGAGTAGGGGTGGAGTGAACGCGGGAGTTATGGATGTTACGACAGGTGCTTGTGGGAGCTGGCGTTTTTGCCGTGATGAGTGCGACGTGGGCTGTGGAATCGGTGTGGCAGGGCGGCGACGGCACGTTCTCTGATCCCTCGAAATGGTCGTCTGCGGCGGTGCCCGGCGAAGAGGATGCCGTGCGTTTCGATGTTGCCGGCGCTGCGGCGGTGTCGTTTACGCAGGATGCCACGGTCTCGAACGCGGTCGTCGATGCCGCGCAGAATGCCCCCCTGACGTTCGATCTCGGCGGCAACCGCTGGACGGTCAAGGACCGGTTTCAGTTCCCGGCGTCCTCGCAATCGGGCGTCGTCACGCTGCAGAACGGCCTGCTCTCGTGCCTGGGCAATGAGGTGCTGCTGTCGCTCAGCACGCAGACACAGCCCTCCGCGTTGGTGTTCGGAACGGGTGCCGCAAGCGCCAGCAGAAACTTGACCGTTCATCGCGCCGAGGTCCGATTCGAAGAGGGCCAGCATGGCGTGACCAACCTGCTTTGGATCGCGAAAGGCGGCCCGAGCGATTCTCAGGCGCGCGTGAAGGTTGAAGAGGGGGCCACACTGACGACATGGCAGCTCTGGGCCGGCAGCGATGCCCGTTCGACCGGTGTGATCGAGGTGGCGGGCGGCTCGCTGGTGGTTTCGAACAACTTCAGCTTGGGCGATTCCTATTCGACGGCGGTCGGACTCCTGTCTGTCTCAGGCGGCTTTGTGAATCTGAGGGGGTCGATCTGGATCGGTAATGCGTACGCGGCCCAAGGGATTGTCAATCAGAGCGGCGGCACGATCCACGTGACAGGGGGCAA
>JAQUEX010000020.1:25655-27649 GCA_028684935.1 Kiritimatiellia bacterium
GCGCGGCGTTTCTCTGATTGAGATCAGCGGCGGCACGAACGCCTTCGGTGAAATCTTCGTCGGCACCTACACGCAGGCGACGCTGCGCATTACCGGCGGCAGCAACACCTTCAGCAATCTGCGCGTGGCGCGCAACAATGCCGGTTCCTCCGCGCTGTTCCGCATCGAGGGCGGCCAGACGGTTGTGCCGGGCTATCTGGATATCGGCCAGGCCGGCCCCGGCCTTTTTGAAATGGCGGGCGGCGAACTGACGGTCAATATCCTGCGCATGAATCCGGGAACAACCGTGTCGCCGGTGCCGCCGCAATCGGAAATCCGGATGACGGGAGGCCGTCTGTGGGTGACCAATGAGACGTATTATCCGGACACCGCGTCCATTACAAGTAAATTGACCTTGGCGGGCGGCGTGTTCGCCGTGCCCAATCTGCGGCAGCATCACGGCAAGCTCCACGTGCTGTTCGACGGCGGCACCCTTGAGGCCACAAAAAGCGATGCCTCGTTCATCCGCGCACTGGACGCATGGGCACTGACGTCGAACGGCCTCGTGGTGGACACGGCGGGCTTCACGTGCGGCACCGCTCTGGTGCTGCCCGATGCGGCGGGCGAGCAGGGGCGGGTCGTCAAGAAAGGCGCGGGCGCATTCACCCTGAATGCGGTGAACACCTTTACCGGGCCGGTCGTGGTCGAGGCCGGCACGTTGGCGCTGGGTTCCGGCGGACTGATCACGCTGGCCGGAGGCTGTGACATCGGCGGCGGCGCCTTGCTGAACCTCTCGGCCCGCACGCTGGATTTCACGTTGCCGAACGGCACGGTGTCGCGCGTGGACGGCGAGCTGCGTCTGGCGGACGGCCAGACGCTGACCGTCGCCTCCGGCGCGACGCTCGGCGGTACCGGCACGGTTGGGCGCGTGCTCTTTTCTTCGGGCGCGGTGCTGGCGCGGAATGCCGCGCAGGGCACAGCGCTGCTGCATGCCGACGCGTGCGAGATTCCCGCCGGGGCGGTGCTGGCGCTGACCGGATTTTCTGCGGCGGAATTGCGCCAGGGCATTACGGTCGTGGCCGCGGCTTCACTCCAGGTCGCACCGGCCGGCAGCGTAAGCGTGACCCTCGACGGCGTACCGCAATCTCCGGTGGCGCTGCGCGTTTCCGGCGGCACCCTCACGGCGACCTCCTACAATCCAGGCACGCTCATTCAGGTGAATTAAGAGAACCGCGGGTGACGGCTGGCGGCCAACCGGACCAGACGGGTCATCAGTTCGGAATACGAGAGGCCTGAGCATTCCGCCGCGCAGGCGATGCTGGCCTCGTCATCGAGATCCGCGTTCGGGTTGACGTCCAGCACGTAGAAGATGCCGTCACGTTTACGCACGTCGAGCCGGGCGTAATCGCGGCAGCCTGTGGCGCGATACGCAGTGAGCGTGACGTGCGACAGCGCCGCGAGTTCCTGCGCGTTGAGCGGCGCGGGGATCAGGCTGTTGATCGCGGCGTATTCGAGGGAGTCGGGCGAAAACTTCGCATCATAGGTGCAAAGCCGGTCGCGCAGCGACGGGCAGGCCGAGAAGTCCATCTCCACAACCGGCAGCAGCATCGGGGTGCCGTCGCCCCAGACCGGCACATGGAATTCGCGCCCATCGATAAAATCCTCGACCAGCGCGGGCTGGTCATAACGCTGCAGGATGTGGGCGATCCGCCGTTCAAGTTCACTGCGGTTCATCACCACTGATTCGGGCGTCAGGCTGAGGCTGCAGTGCTCGCGCACGGTCTTGACGATCGCCGGGAAAAGATCCCACCCGTCGGCGCAGGGTTCTTCGAACACGCGCCAGACGGGCGTCGGAATGTTATGCGCGTCGAGGAGGCGCTTGGTCTCCGCCTTGTCGCCGGTCAGGCGCAGCGCCTCCGGCGGCGCGCCGGTGTAGGTGAAGCCGGACGCCTCGATGAGGCGGACCACCTCATGTTCGCTATGGGGCACGCCCGGCAGGGACTCGCATTGATTGA
>JAQUEX010000180.1 GCA_028684935.1 Kiritimatiellia bacterium
CACAGTGAAGAGACGCCGCTGGGCGCCTTGGCGATCCGCGGCGTCTATGTGGCCGACGGTGCCGTGCTGTGCGGCTTCACGGTTTCGAACGGCGCGACCGCAGCCGCGACCTACTCGGACAATGGCCGAGGCGGCGGCCTCTTCCTTGCGGCGGGCGGCGCGGCCACGAACTGCACGGTGACCGGCTGCCGCGCCTGGGTCGGCGGCGGCGCGGCGGGCGCGGCCGGCGTGCTGCGCGGCTGCGTGCTGAGCGGCAATGCGGCGCTGTCTGTCGGGTATACATCGGGGTACGGCGGCGGCATGTACGGGCTGCTCGCGGAGGGCTGTGCCATCGTTTCGAACACGGCCTACATAGGGGGCGGCGCGTATGAGTGCACATTGACCGGCTGCGACATCCTTTCAAACATCGCAGATTATCAGGGCGGCGGTGCGTATTACGGCGTGCTGGACCGTTGCCGCGTGCTCGGGAACCGCTCAGGGGCCGCTTCATACGGCGTGGGCGGCGGCGTCTATGATGCCGTGCTCACCTCCTGCCTGATCTCCGGCAACACCTCGCGCCAGGGCGGCGGCGTGTACGGTTCGACTGCGGCCAAGGGCATGTATAACTGTACGGTTGTGGCCAATACCGCGACCGTGACCGGCACGACGCAGGGCGGTGGCGGTTTCTACGGCAACGGCACATCGTATCCGGTGCGCAACTGCATCGTTTACCACAACGCTTCCGGAGGACTCGGCACCAACCTTTACCAGGGGGCGGTGACCTACACCTGCTCGCTGCCGCTGCCGGCCGGCGAGGGCAATATGGACGCCGCGCCGATGATCGCCGATTTCTCCAACGGACGGCTGTTGCCGGGGTCGCCCTGCGCGGGCGCGGGCCTCTATGAGGAATGGATGGCGCAGGCGCTGGACGTGGAGGGTGAGCCGCGCGCCGGCACGGGCAGTGTGGACATGGGCGCCGATCAGCTCTTTGTTGAGAATCTGACCGGTCCGTTGTCGGTGGCGATCGAAGGTCCGGCGTGGCCCTATTTCCCGGGGGCGCCCTATACGTTCACAGCGACGATCACAGGCAAGCCGACAAACGTGAACTGGGACTTCGGTGACAACACCGCCACATCGGGCCTGCCGCAGGTGACCCACGTCTGGAGCGAGGGCGATTATGTCGTGCGTCTGACGGTGAGCAATGCCACGCATACGGCGGAGGCGACGCTTGCATTGAACGTCGCGCCGGACACGCGCTATGTTTCGTCAGCCGGCTCGCACACGCCGCCGTTCCGTTCGTGGGCGGATGCGGCGACTAACCTGCAAGACGCGGCAGACACGGTGATGGCGAGTGGACGGGTGCTGGTGGCGGCCGGGGTGTATGACACGGGCGGTCGCGCGTTCGGTTCGGAATCTTTGACCAACCGATTGATGGTCACCAATGGCGTGACGGTGATCGCGGTTGACGGACCGGATGTGACCTTCATCGTGGGGGCTGCCTCGGGCGCGCCGGTGACCAACGGCCTGGGCGACGGCGCGGTGCGCGGTGTGCGGTTGGCGGCGGGTGCATCCTTGCGCGGGTTCACCGTCCGTGACGGACGCACCCGCTGGAGCACCAGTTTGAGCCTCGCAGACTATTTTGCCGGCGGCGTTTATTGCGCGGACGACACGGCCGTGATCAGCAACTGCGTGATCCGCGACTGCCAGTCGGCAACACGCGCGGGCGGCGTTCATCGTGGCCGGATTTTCGATACGAGCGTGCTCAGCAACCGAGTGTTGAGCGGTTGGGCCGGCGGCATCAATCTGGCGACGGTCATCAGCAACTGCATCGTACGCGGCAATGAGGCCAGCCAATCGGCCGGCGGCATTTATCAGGGGTATGTGATGGATTCCGTGCTGGACGGCAATCAGGCCGGACCTGCCGGCAGCGGCGGCGGCTACTATGGCGGCGCGACCAACCATGTTTTGCGCGGCTGTACGATCATCAACAACCGTTGCGGCGAGTACGGCGGCGGCGTCTATTATGCCGGCGTGCACGACTCGCTGTTCACCAACAACGCTGCCAAATACGGCGGCGCTTATGCCATGGCTGCTTTCACCACGCCAGTGCCGCCGGTCTATCGCTGCCGCCTCTTCGGCAACCGGGGCACAAACGTCGGCGGCGGCACGTACTTCGGCGCACTTTACAGTTGTGTGCTGAGCGGCAACGTGGCGGGCGGCGCGGGCGGCGGCGCTTATTACGCGGCACTGGAGTCCTGTACGGTGGTGGACAATGAGGCTGCGTCAGGCGGCGGATGCAGCCAAGGCAAAGCGTATTCCAGCATTATCTATCATAACCGAGCCGCGTCAGGCCCCGAATATGATGCCACCGAAAGTTGGTCGTGCTGCACAACGCCGGAAGAAGCCTGGGTGACCTGGGTGCCGGTGCTCGAGCCGCCGCGATTGACGGGGTTCCGAGATCCGCATCTGCTGCCCGGTTCACCCTGCCTGAACGCGGGGCAGAGCCGGCCCTGGCATGCCGGGACCGAGGGATTGGACATGGATCGCGAAGCGCGCGTGGCAGGCGCGAGCGTAGACATCGGCGCGGACGAGCGGCACGAAACCGCGCTCGAGGGTCCGTTGCAGATTCAGGTGATTGCGGATCATACGACGTTTGGCGTTTCATATGCGCCGCAGTTCCGTGCCGAGACAGAGGGGAAAGCCGGTGAGATGTTCTGGGACTTCGGGGACGGCCAGATTGCCCAAAACGTGAATCCGGTGAGTCATGCCTTTGCCGCATGCGGCGTGTATCAGGTGGTGGTGACGGTGACCAATGCGACACACAGCGCCAGCGCCACACAGACGGTCGAGGTCGTCGCCGGCGACAGTTTTGTGTCGCTGTCCGGCGGCCACGTGCCGCCGTTCGCCTCCTGGGCAGATGCAGCCACAAACATACAGGATGCTGTCGACGCGGCGATATATGGCGGCACGATTTGGTTGGCGGACGGCACCTATGAGCAGGGCGGACGCCCGGCATCCGGACAGACGCATCCAAACCGAGTCTGCATCGAAAAACCGGTGACTGTTCGCGGTGCCAACGGGCCGGCGGTGACCGTCATCCGCGGGGCCTGGCATGATCCCGGCGTCACGCCATGGGGCGCGGGGGCGGTGCGCGGCGTCTTCCTGGGGCATGCGGGCGCGCGTCTGATCGGTGTGACCGTGGCCGATGCGGCGGCGGGTGCCGCGTCGGCAGATGCGTCCGGCGGCGGTGTCTATTGCGCCGCGCCCGGTGCCGGCGGCAGCAACTGTGTGGTCAGCGGCTGCGGCGCCTATTATGACGGCGGCGGGGTTTGCGGCGGACTGTGGCAGGCGAGTGTCTTCACCGGCAACGTGGCGGACTTGAATGGCGGCGGCGCGGCGGACGCCGTGTTGGAGGCCTGCACGCTGACGGGCAACACTGCCGCTTCTGACGGCGGCGGTGCGGAAGAGAGTGTCCTTTCGGATTGCACGGTAACCGGCAATGAGGCACAGGGGAGCGACGGCGGCGGAGTGTACTACTGTACCGCGACCCGTTGCCTGATTCTCGGGAACCGGGCCTACGACGATGGCGGTGGCAGCAGTGACGGCTATCTGGTCAACTGCCTGGTGGCAGGCAATGAATCCGGATACGGCGGCGGGGCGGCTTACGGCACGCTGGATGTGTGCACGGTGGTCAGTAATGCGGCATCCCACTATGGCGGCGGCGTGTACGACACCGATTACGTGCTGAATACCGTCATTTGGGACAATCAGGCACCCTCTGATCCGCAGTGGTCCTACGGCTATTATGCGAACTGCCTGACGGCGCCCTTGCCGGATGGCGCGTACGACGGTGGCGGCAACCTGACCGGCGATCCGCTGTTCGTCAACGCCGCCGCGGGCGACTATCGCCTCGCCGCCGCGTCGCCCTGCATCAATGCCGGCGCGCTCGATGGGTACGCGCAGGACGACGATGCGGTGGATCTGGACGCGCGACCGCGCGTGCTGGGCAGTGCGCCCGACATCGGTGCGTATGAGTATGGGGTGTCGACAGGATTTGCGGCGCTCGGCACGCCGATTGACTGGCTGGACGATTATTATGACGGACCTGACTGGGACGCCGCAGAGTTGGACGATTCGGATGATGACGGGCTCCTGGCTTGGGAGGAGTACATCGCGGGCACGTCGCCGGTGGATGGCGCCAGCGTGTTTGCGATTGTGGCGGTGGCCCGCGTGGCCGGCTATACAGAACTGACGCTGAATACGGTGTCCGGTCGGATTTATACCGTCGAGCGCCGCAGCTTGCTGTCGTCCTTGGGCCAGTGGGGAAATGCAGATGCACCGTTTGCCGGCAATGGCCAGCCGGTCACGGTGTCTATCCCTGACGCAGAGGATGCCGCGTATTACCGGGTGCGGGTGTCGCTGCCGTGAATGAGAAGGTGTTTTTAATAGACCCGCCAGCCAGTGGCCAGTGTTGCACGTACCACTGGCCGGCGCGGGCTCTCTTTTCCCGGGGGCATGAGGTATACCAATGAAAATGAAACGGTTCGCATATTGTGTTTGCCTGTGGTTGGCTGCGCTATCTGCCGTTGCGGATGGCAAGAGCTTGATGATCTGGGACAACGCCGGAGCCGGAGACAGATGGGACATCGCTTATCCGGTCGGCAACGGGCGGCTGGGCGCCATGCCATTCGGAAACTTCCCGAACGAAAAGATTTTGCTAAACGAGGAGACCATCTGGCACCGCGGCCCTGCCAAGGTCATGCCCGAACACAGTTTTGAGCATCTGGAGGCAGTGCGGCGGCTTGAAGCCGCTGGCGATTATTCCGGGGCCGACCGTGTTTTCGAGGAAACGTTGCAGCAGGCCGGGATTAACCCGGACAGCTATCAACCGTTCGGCTGGCTGCAGATCGAATATGTCACCGGATCGCAACTCCGGCAATGCCGCCGCGAACTTGTTCTCGAGACCGGCATAGCGAAAACCGTTTATACGCTGGATAATGGCGCTGAAGTGGTTCAAAGCGTTTTTGCCTGCGGGAGTGATGACGTGCTCGCGGTCACCATCGCGACGGACGGGAAAATCCCAATCCGCGTACGCGTAGATGGCGGTTCAGCCGAAGGCCATGAGATCATCAAGCGGGGCGCCGCGACCGGCCCAAACGCCACCCGTTACGTCGGCCGCATACGCGTACTGCCCGCTGAAAAAGTCCGCGCCGGCGATCAGTTTCTGGAGGTCTCCGAGTCCGGACAGATCACGATTCTTGTGGCCATCGCCACTGATCTCGATCGCCGTAACCCGGGGGCCAAGCTGGCGGACGGCTGGCAGGGTCAAGCGTCCCAAACGCTTGACAGATTGACCGGTGTCTCTGCCGACAGTCTGCGGCTCAAAGCGGTCAACGAGCACCGGCACTACTTTGATCGGGTCGGCCTGGATCTCGGAAAGACCAGTGATGCCATTCTGTCCTTGCCCACCGGCGAACGCCTCAACCGCATCAAAGCAGGCTGCCACGACGATCCGGATCTGATCGAGACGTATTTCCAGTTCGGGCGTTACCTGCTGATCGCCTCTTCGCGCCCAGGCTCCTTCCCCGCCAACCTGCAAGGCATCTGGAATCCCCACGATAAGGCGCCGTGGGGCTCAGACTTCCACCTGAACATCAATCTTCAGATGAATTATTGGCTGGCGGAAACGACCCATCTCGCGGAACTGCACGAGCCCTTGTTGGACTTCATCCGGTATTGTCAGCCGACCGGACGTGACATGGCGCGCCGTCTTGGCATGGCGGGGTGGTGCATGGGTCACGCCACCGATATTTGGGCGAACGCGCGGATCATGTCCTCGCGCGTTTATTGGGGCGGCTCTTTTTTCGGCGGACAATGGATGGTCCTGCACATCCTCGAGCATTACCGCTTCAGCCGGGACAAAAGCATCCTTGAGAAAAACTGGGACATCCTGACCGACTCCGCGGCTTTTGTGGACGCTTGGCTGATCCCCGATCCCGCCACCGGCCAGATGGTGGCGCGCCCGTCGAGTTCTCCAGAGAATTCATTCCGCTATGAGGCATCCGGGGGCAAGAAAACAAACGCCGCGCTTTCAGCGGGTAACACCTTCGATCAGTACATGGTTTTGCAGGTCTTGCATGATTATCTGGAAGCGGCCGAGATTCTCGGACGTTCGGATGAGCGGCTCGTCAAAAAGATCAAAGACCTGCTGCCCAAGGTGTATCGTCCGCGCGTCGCTGCAGACGGAAGGCTGATGGAGTGGCGACTTCCGTTCGAGGAGGTGGAACCCGGACACCGGCACATCTCGCATGTGCTGGGGGCTTACCCCGGTAACCAGATCGATCTGGACGGCGATCCGCGCATGCGCGACGCGGTGCGGCGCTCGCTGGAATTCCGCCTGGCACATGGCGGCGCGAAAACAGGCTGGAGCAGAGCTTGGACAATCGGCATTTTCGCGCACCTTGCCGACGGCGCGCAGGCCTATGATAATTTGCATGCCATACTGGCGAAATCCACCTTGCCGAACCTGTGGGACAACCATCCCCCCTTCCAGATCGACGGCAATTTCGGCGCCGCTGCGGCGGTAGCCGAGATGCTCCTGCAAAGCCACGGCGATCAGATCAAACTGCTTCCGGCCCTGCCGGAAAAATGGCCGGATGGAATGTTCTCCGGGTTGCGCGCGCGCGGCGATTA
>JAQUEX010000181.1:0-1932 GCA_028684935.1 Kiritimatiellia bacterium
GCGCTGAGGCAGCCGGGCTTGTCCATGAGCAGCTCGATGCCGAGGTCCATTTTGAGGTAGGTGAAGCCCTGCGCCATACGCGCCTTGAGGGCCTTGCCCATGTCGCGGCCGCCGCCTTCGGAATCGGTGTCGCAGTAGATGCGCACGCTGTCGCGGAATTTGCCGCCGAGGAGTTGCCACACCGGCACCCCCCACGCCTTGCCAGCCAGATCCCAGAGCGCCACCTCGATGCCGCAGACGCCGCCGGCCTGGCGCGAGTGGCCGCCGAACTGCCGGATGCGGCGGAAGATCCGCTCCACGTTGCAGGGATTCTCGCCGAGGATGCGGCTCTTGAGCATCGCGGCGTAGGTGCGGCTCGAGGCGTCGCGCACTTCGCCGTAGCCGATCAATCCTTGGTTGGTGAAGACCTTGATGAGCGTGCAGCGTTTCGGTGCGCCGTCGATGTCGGCAAAACGGACGTCGGTGATCTTCAGCGCGGAGGGGTCGATTGTCGTGGCCATGGTTTCAATCCTTGGGTTGCGCGGGCACGGCGACACCGCACCCGTCGACACAGTATCGTAAAGTGTCGCCCCGCGCCTGACTACCGGATTTTGCGCAAAATAATTATTGGTTTTGCGCAACGGTCACTGCAGGAAAAGAAGCGTGCCGACCGACGCGATCCGCGCGCTCAGCGTGCCGGCGCTCTGCACGAGGGTCACGTCGCCGACCGGCACGTCGCCGCTGACGGCGAGCGTCCAGTCCGCGAAGCCCTCGCCCGCGAACGCGCCGCAGGTGATCAGCGGGTAGAGGCCTGCCGGCAGCCGCGCCGCGAAGGTCAGGTTGACCGTGCCGCCGGCGGCGACCGCGAGCGTGCCGGGGATCGCGAGTGACGGCGAGACAGTCGCCTGGCCGAGCGCGTTGGTGCCGAGCGTGAAATCAAAGGTGTCGGTCGAGAGCGTGACTGTGCCTGCGAAGGTTTCGGCGAAGGCCGGCAGACGGTCGGGTGTGGTGGCGGCGACCGTGCCGGTGCCGTTCACGCAGGCGCCGGAGAAGTCGGTGTAGCCGTCGCGCGCCTTGCCCAGCCATTTGTTCATCAGATAGGCCTCGATGCCGGCGCGCGCGGCGTCGTCCAACGCGCTCTCGAAGAGAATGATCTCGCCGAGGCGCTCGCGGTTGGGCGTGGCCGGATTGTCGCCGCCGAAAAAGCCGAAATAGCCGGCTTGAAAGACACCGTCCGCCTGGAAGGAGAGCAGCTCCTCCGTCGCGCGGAAGCCGTTGCTCGCGCCGTTGACCGGCTGGCCGTCGAGCCAGGTCGGCGCGTCACGAACGATATTGGTGGTCCCGCTGCCCCAGATCGGCGCGGCATAGGATTGTCCGTCACGCCGGATCACTTGGTCGGCGTATACATTGTAGGTGATCGGCACGCCGCCGCCGCGCGAGCTGTCCAGCACGATGAAGCCGGTACGCACGTTGGTGACGGCGTTCTGCGTGTATTCGGTGCCGAGCTTGCTGAGGTCGCGCATCATGCGCAGAGTGTTGCCGCGGCTCTCATCGTAGATGTTCTGGTAATCGAGCCAGTGGAGCGTTTCACCCCGGGGCCCGGCGGCTGCGGCCAGCCAGGGCCGGCGGTCGACCTGGGTGGTGTTTGTGCCCGAGCAGGTGCCCAGCAGATAGAGGCCGTCCGACTCGCGGTCAAGCAGGCCGGTGACGGCCAGCGGCCGGGTGGGCGTGTAGGCGGCGCCCAGCACGACGCGGTTGGTCTGGCTCGGGTCGAACCAGGCGGATCGTCCGGCGGCGGGCACGGCCTCGGGGCCGGGCGGAGCGGGCAGGTCCGCGACGCGCAGCGTGCCGCCACTGAGTTGCAGGGTGCCGCGGAAGAGCCCGCCGGGCGTGAAGGCGGAGCTGTCCGCCAGGCGCACGGTGCCTTCGCCGTAGAGCTGGCCGACGGTGAAG
>JAQUEX010000181.1:2032-6669 GCA_028684935.1 Kiritimatiellia bacterium
TGCCGAGCACGCCGGCGGGATCGGGCGCGGCGACGGTCAGCTTGCCCGCCTCGACGCGGAGCCCGCCGGCGGCCGAGCTGAACAGCACGCTCATCGTGTCGGGGCCCTGCTTGACCAGCGTGCCGGGGCCGCTGAGCTGCTTGACCGTGGCCGCGCCGGCGACCGCGAACGTGCCGGTATTCAGATACAGGGCGTCGAGGACGGTGCCGTTGCCGAGCGCGAGGGAGGCGGTGTCGCTGAGGCGGACGGCCGTGCCCGGCTCGATGGCGTCAACGGTCAAGGCTATCTGATTCGCTGCGGTCAGCGTGGCGCCTGCCGCCAGCGTGCCGACGCGCAGCGCGCCGACGCCGTAAACGCTGAGGGTACCTTCGAAGCGCTCCACCTCCATCGTTTGGAGGGCCGGTATATAAATTGAATTGCCGGTGCCTGCCCCGACCAGCTTTTTGATGGAGGCGGTTGTCGGGGCGGTTTCGTACCCTGCCGGGTACAAGGCGAGGGTCGTGTTGTTCTGCACTGTCACGGTGTTGTTGGAGTCGCCGGCCGTGGCCTGGTGGAAGACGAACACATTGCCGCCGCCGCAGAAGACATCGCCCACGAAATCACAAGGCTCCAGGATCTCCAGGCGGCTGTTGCCGGTTTTGACCACGGTGCCGGTGCCGGTGATCGCGCCCTGCAGGTTGAAGTTTTGATTGACCGGGAAGAGCGCTGTCGAGCCGACGCCTTTTAGCGCGATGTCATTGGTGAAGGTGGCCGCGACGCCGTTCCACTTGCCGAGGGCCTCCAGCCAACACGGTTTGATCGCAGCCGTGAGGTTGGTGCCCTGCACGCGGATCACGGCGTCCTGCGCGACTGCCTCGCGCGTGAGGACGGTGATGTTATGGTTGGTCAGTGCGATGTCACCCGTGCCGAGCAGGTTGGTGCCGGCCAGCGCGAGCGTGGCGTTGTCGGCCACGCGCCAGGTGCAGGAGGTGGGCCAGGCGTACAGCGTGACCAGGTCGCGGAAGGTCAGGCACGCCTCCGGCGCGGCGTTGCTGAAAACCACATCGAGATTGAAGGGCGGATAATCGATGTCCAGGCCGGTGGCTCCGAACACGAGGTCATCCGCGCCGTCCACGACAAGTTGTGCCGCGCCGGTGGTGTTCGTGAGCTGGAGCAGGCCGCCGGTCAGCCGGAACGGCTGCGCCATGTCGTGGTCGGCGAGGTTCAGGACGGCCGAGCCCTCGACCAGGATCTTTTGGCCGAGGTGCCCGTTGTGGGCGGCGCGCAGCACGCCGCCGTCGCCGGGGTCGGCGAAGGCAAAGGCGTTGGTCTGGTTCTCCACGCTGATCAGGTCATTGCTGGGGCTGAAAAGAATGCCGCTCAGGAGTCCGGAGGCCGCCCCGCCTCCGGCCCAGCCGTTGAACACGCGGACTTCGACGCCGTGCCAACCGGCCTCCAGCGGGATGTCCTGCACGCAGGTCGGCTGGTTGTAGACCGTGTTTCTGAAGACGACCTGGCCGTCGATGCCGAGGGCCGCATGATCGTCGATATGCTCGTAGAAACTGTACAGCCCGGCTTGGGGAAGATACCAGCGTCCGGTGTAGACATACTCCGTGTTGGCCTCGGTGATCTTGTTGGTTGCCCAGTAGGCGTTGTCGATGATCCGCGTGAAGGTGCCGTAGGGATTAAGGTAGGGTGTTCCGACAGAGGTGGCGGCGGTGCGGGTGTATTCGTTGAGGCCCGCGACGCCGGCGTCCGCTCCCGGGAACACGAGGATGGCTCCGGTCTTGAGCTGCACCGGATCGGAGCCCAGCGCCTCGCTGTTGGTGACGGCGACGGTCGCGTCCGGGCCGATGATCGTGTCGGCGAACGCAGCGGTGAACGAGAGCCCGCATACGAGTACAAGGACAGTGCCTAAACGTTTCATATCCTGTCTCCTCTTTTTGAAGCCAGCTTGCCACACAGCGCCGTCACGCTGCAATCTAGGTTATGCGAACTCGCCTCTGTATTTTGCGAACCCGCCGTCGTGCGTGCCACGCCGGACGTTCACGCCTTTTCAGGCGACACGCTTTCTCCACAACAACACGGACAGCATATCACACGAGAAACAGGTTGATCCTCTCCGTTTGCGCAAAAAAAGACGCTGTTTTGCGAAACCGCGCATCTGCATCGCGCCCGGCCTTTCACAGTGCGGGCGCGGACGCCCGCGCCCGACTGTGCTTCGCCCCAAACACGCACGTCCCCCGCACCACCCCTGCCGCTCACCGATGCCCCGCGGGGCTGCATCGGGTCAGCGGAGACGGATCAGCGTGCCGCTGGCATAGACGAGCTTCACGACGCCCGGCGTGTGGGTGGAAGCGCGCCAGCCTTGCGGCAGATTCGTGCCGGAAAAGGCGCCGCTCTGCGTGCCGGTGCAGGTCAGGATCGTGTAGGCCTGCTGACGGTTGAGAGCCAGCGGATCGACAAGCTGCAAAACGAGCTGCGCCAGATCGATGTCGCCGGCGACCGCCACGAGATCGCACGCGCCTACCGCCGTGACGTCGGCCAGGTAGGTGCCGCGCAGTGCGGCGCCGGTGAGCGTGATCGTGTCGGTGCCGACCGTGCCTGCGCCGGCCGGCGAAAGGACCGTCTCGACTGTGCCGTTCGCCAGGGTGCCGCTGCCGCTGAGGGTGTTCGTGACGGTAGCGCCGTTCAGATCGAGCGTGCCGCCCGCCAGCACGACCGGCGTGCCGGTCGGCAGGGCCTGCGCCGCGCCCAGCTTGAGCGTGCCGCCCTCGACGGTCGTGGCGCCGGTGTAGGTGTTGCTGCCTGAGACCGTCAGCGTGCCCGTCCCGCTCTTCGTGAGTCCGCCGCCGGTGTTGGGCGCGAGCGTGACGGTGCTGACCTGTGCGGTGACGATGCACGCGCCTCCCAGGAAGGTGACCGTCGGCGGTGTCGTGTAGTTGACGCCGGGGCAGGTGACGGTGACGCTGGCCACGCGGTAGGTGCCGCGTCCTTGCCCGTCGTCCTCCATGTTCGCCACCGCGCACGCGCCGAAACCGTCGCCGCTGATCTTCACGTACGGCTCGCCGAGGTAGCGGCTGCCTGGCACCTGGACATCGATGGCGGACACGCCCTGCCCGGCGGGCGCGAGTACGGGCGCTTGGAGGTTCAGGTCCCGGCCGTTGGTGTCGATCACCGCGCCGCCCGCGAATCCGTCGCGCGGGCCGTAGGAGTAGACGCTCACCGCGCTGTTTAACGGGAGGATCGACGTGGTTACGGCATCACGGTCAGGATACTTCAGCGTGCCGCCCGCGAAGTTTACGAACAAGGCCCCTTTGGAATAGGCCAAATACCGCGTGGTCAGCGTCCCCTGGCAGAGGTTGACGACGCTGGTGCCTGCGGCACTGTTCTGGCCGGCTTGGAATTTGCCTCGCGCTTGGAGGTAATCGCCGCCCAGCAGGTTCAGCTCGCCGCGCCCGCCGTCGAAGCCGAGGTAGCAATCATTGTCGTCGGTGATCTCCGGCTGGCTGACGCTGCCGCCGGGCATGATGGTGACGGTCCCGTAGCTGAAGCGGCCGACATGGACAAAGTGCGTGAGGGCCGCCGTGCCGCCTGTGAAGCGCGTGGTGCCGATGCCGTACCAGCCCGCGTACAGGCGCGTGCAGGTCAGCGAGCCGCTGTTGACGCTCAGGTGGCCGTAGCCGCCCGCGCTGTGGCCGATGCTGAAGGTCTCGCCGTCCGGTGTGGGCGTGTTGCGGATGAAGGTGCCGCCGTCGAGGTGGAACGCGCCGCCTCTGCGGATGCCGAAGTTGGCCGCACTCTTCATAAATGCTCCGGCCGGCAGCCGCAGGATGCCGTTTTCGATGGCAAAGGCGCCGGCCAGCGTGTTGCTGCCGGTGTAGGCGAGCGTGCCATATCCGCCTTCCGAAAGGGTTGTTGTCCCGCTGTATCTGTTGTCGCCGGGAAGAATCCAGGTGCCGTTGTTTTGTTTGACGAGTTCGGTGTTGCCGGTGCCGCTGTCGACGATGGCGCTGACGATCGTCGCCGGGTGGGTTGAATTGCCGATGAGATACAGGCGCTTCGTGCCGGCCGCGAAGGTCACGTTGCTGATGACCAGCGGGCCGGTGCCTTCGTGGCTGAGCGTGCCCCAGCCTTCGGCCGAACTGCCGGAGAGTTCGATCGTGCGGTCGGTCGTGTCGCCGCTGCCGATATAGGCCAGCCGTCCCGGAAGATTGCCGATGCCCAGCCGGATCGTGGCGTCGGCCGCGTTCATGGGCTGGCCCAGCGAGGAGGGCACGCCGACATTTTTGAGGCTGGCGGCATAGATCCAGCCGCCGATGATGCGCGTGGTGCCGCTGTAGGTGTTGTTCGTGCCGGTGAGATAAAAACGTGGCTGCCGAGAGGTTCTGTTGGTGACGAACAGGGAACCGGGTCCAGAGACATCGCCGCTGAATCCGCTGTGGTAATCCGCGTCATAACTGTCTTCAAAAGTCAGCCGCACGGCCCCGTTCAGAGTGATCGGGCCTGCCCAGCGGTTATGCAGCGTGCTGGTGCTGTGGGAGGCCCTGTAGCGGGTATTGTCCTCGCAGACCAGGCTCCACGCCGGGGCAGCGACCAGATCGTAGAAGTCGAGCATCGTGCCGCTGCGCAGGTGGACCGTGTTGGCTGAGCTGCCG
>JAQUEX010000182.1 GCA_028684935.1 Kiritimatiellia bacterium
GTGCCGGCATTCGGATCGGAGAGCGTGAACGCGCCATCTTGGCGGTAGCCGCCGTCGGTGATGAGCAGGCGCCCGGTATCGGCTGCGGTGAAGGTGCGGCCGCCCAACACGTTAAACGTCCCGCTGCCCTCAACCTGCAAAGCCGCCGTTTCCAGTCCCGTGTTGGCCAGGTTGAGCGTGCCGCCCAGCCCCAGCAACCGGAAGGGATCGCCCGCGCTACCGGCCGTATGCGTAACGGTGTTACTGAGCGTGACCGTGCCGGAGACCGGGCCGGCCAGACGGTCGTCATAATACAGCGTGTTTAGGGCGGTGAGATCCAGCGAATCCGTGTCGGTTGCAACCGTGTAGACCATCCGTTCTTCCGCTTGCCCGAGATAGGTGATTTTTGCGAGGTCAGAAGGTGCCTGCACCACGAAATTCGCGCCAGCGGCCACCGTCACCGTCTGGTGCTCGGCCAGCGGTCGCCCCAAATCCAGCGAGCCCGCGAGAACCGTCACCGCGCCGGTAAAGGTGTTGTGAGACGGCAGCAGACGCACGACGAGCGCGCCCTCGCCTGTTTTAACCAGCCCGCCATCGCCCGTCGCCGTCTCGTTGGTCTGTCCGCGCAGGCAGACATGCGTATCTTCCGGCGGCGCGCCGGTCGCCAGCACGACCGACTTGCCGTTGGTGTCGAAGACCGCGGCGGTGCCGTCCGCGATGACAAGGTCCACGATGCCGCGGCCGGCAAAAAGCGACGATGTGTCTTGAAGGGCGCGCAAGGTGCCGCCGCTGAAACGGATTTCCGAGCGCGCGCAATCGTTCTTGGCGATCAGCCCGGCCTCGGCCACGCCGCCGTCTTCGAGCGTGAGCGTCGCCGAGAGTGCATAGGGCGGCGCAAGGTTTGTCGGGAAGAACCCGGTCATTTCGAGATAATTTGCGGACAGCAGTCCCGCCACCGACACGTCACCCCATGACGGCCGTTCGCGCAGGCCCTCTTCATTGCGCGCGATGCAGAAACGGCCGGCGGGCACGCGCACCTCCGCGCCCGCCGCGAGGGTCATGCTGCCGGCGGCGCCGGCATGGCCGACCACAAGAAACCCCGGTCCCTGGTGCAGCAGCGTTCCGCCGAGGCCGTCGAAGACACCGGCAGCGCCCGTGCCGCTGCCGATGGCGGTCACCACAGACCCGGTCAGCGTCACAGCCGCCCCGGGCAGGAAGGTAAGCGCACCGTTGTTCGTGAAACAGGCAAGCGGCGCCTGAGCCGCGGCATTTGTCACGGCAGTTCCCGCAGGGATCATGAAAGATGAGCCGGCCGGCCACTCCGCCGACCGAACAGAAAGGACCGCCAGACAGGATAAGCCGACGCCCCACAATAACCTGTTACACGCCATTTTATTCCCCCTTTCGCGACTATCATCACGGTAAGAGAATGATGTCAGAAGCCCGGCCGCGTGTAAAGGCGATTACACCTCACGGCTATCACGATACGGGCACGGACGCCTGCGCGCCCGGCTTACCGGCCTGTTTCATCTGCGGGAAAAGGATCACGTCACGGATCACTTCGGTGCCGGTCAGCATCATGACCAGGCGGTCAATGCCCATGCCCAGGCCGCCGGTCGGCGGCATGCCGTGTTCCAGCGCGGTGATGAAATCCTCATCGATTTTTTCGGGATCGTCACCCGCCTGGTCGGCAAACGCTTTGCGTTGCGCCAGAGGATCATTCTGCTCGGTGTAGCCGGGGCAGAGCTCCTTGCCCGCCACCACAAATTCGAAGACATCGACCAGTTCAGGGTCATCCGGGCAGGCCTTGGCCAACGGCACGAACTGGCGCGGAATGCGCGTCACGAATGTCGGCTGGCGCAACGTTTTCTCCACCAGCTTGCCGTAAACCTCATGCGTGACCAGCAGATGGGTCCACGCGGGATCGACCGCCACGCCCTGTGCCTCCGCCTTGGCGCGCGCCTGCTCAACGGTCAGCTCAAACCAGTCGTCGCCCATCACCTGCTTCACGGCGTCCCGGTACGCGATTTCACGGTAGGGCGGCGTAAAGTCCAAAACTTCCTTGGCCTCCCCGTACTCGACCGTCATCCGGCCCAGAACTTTTTCGCAGAGATGCGGCAGCAGCCCTTCGATGATCGCCTTCATCGAACTCCGGTCGCCGTACGCCTCGTACACCTCCAGCACCGTGAACTCGGGATTGTGCGTGCGGTCGATGCCCTCGTTGCGGAAGTCCTTGCCCAGTTCGAAGATCTTGTCGAAACCGCCCACGATCAGACGCTTGAGATAGAGTTCCGGCGCGATGCGCATGACCATTTCGGTGTCGAGCGCGTTGTGATGGGTATAGAACGGCTTCGCCGCGGCACCGCCCGCTTGGGGCTGCATCATCGGCGTTTCGACTTCGGTAAAACCGCGCGCATGCAGGAAATTCCGGATCTCCGCAAGGATCGCGCTGCGCTTGTTGAAGCGGTCTCGCGACTCGGGGTTCATCATCAGGTCCAGATAGCGCTTACGATAGCGTTCCTCAACATCCTGGAGCCCATGGTACTTTTCCGGCGGCTGCAGGATCGCTTTGCCCAGAAAGTTCCAAGCGTGCACTTCGATGGTCGGCTCGCCCATGCGGGTCGTGAAGAGCCGACCTTCGACGCCGACAAAATCACCGAGGTCCAGATAGCTGAAGCCTTGGAACTGCTGCTCGCTGAGCAGATCTTTTTTGATGAAGATCTGAAAATTGGCTGTGCCGTCGCTGATCGTGGCGAACGACGCTTTGCCCATGCGCCGCACCGTCATTAAACGGCCTGCCGCCCGAACCGTTTTGTCTTCCGCAAAATCGGCGCGTATCTCCGACAGACGCGTGCGCTCAAACGCCTGTCCATAGGGGTTGAAGCCGAGTTCTTCCAGCTTCCGGAGGTTGGCGATACGCTGCTCGCGATACTCATTGCCCGACTGCGACTGTTCCTCTGCCATGTTCGACTGATCCTTCCGTAAAAAAAGTTATCTTATTTTATCAGATTTTAGTGAGGGTGTCACGAGGGCGCGTGCAATCGTGTAATCACACGCACGAATTCGGAATTGCCCTCCACCGTCCGTGATACTACACTGGGGGCGTGAGGATTGGTTTTCTTTTTGACGTTGGACAGCAAGCCTAAGGAGTGGCCATGATAAAAATGAATCGGCTGTGTCGTCTTTGTGCGGTTGCGGTTTTCGCGCTGCTGGCGCGTCTGCATGCGGCTGACGCCGTCTGGATCGGCGCCACTGGATCATGGAACGACCCGGCCATGTGGCAGGGCGGTGCGCTGCCGGGGACCGGCGACGCGGCGTTCTTTTCCGGCGCGGGCGGCACGGTCACGGTGCCGAACGGCATGCCCTTCTCCCTGTCCGCTCTCACGTTCAACACCAACAACCTGGCCCGTAACTGGACGTTGACCGGTGAAACCAACACGCTGACCGCTCCCGCCCTGTGCACGGTGAGCAACGGCAATGTCTACATTTGGAACGCGCTGACAGGTACCGACGGTTTGACGAAGGACGGGAAGGGGATTTTATGCCTGAACGCGCCGACCAATCTTTTCTCCGGGAAGGTCCAATCGCTGAACGGCGACCTGTTTGCCGAAACCGACCGTTCGCTGGGCCTCGTACCTGCCGCCTTTGAGCCGGATGCGCTCACTCTGAACGGTGGCAGTCTGGGCAACTACACCGGCTTGCTGACCCTGCATCCCAACCGCGGCGTCACGGCAGGGCCGTCGGGCGCCTACCTGTTCGGCCGGAGTGTCGGCGGCGGTACGGAAGTGGCCGCGCCGATCACGGGTGCCGGCCCCCTGCTCATCGTGCAGGAGAGCGCGGCGGTCACCCTCGCCAATCCCGCCAACGATTACGCGGGCGGAACGGTCGTCGGCGCGGCCGGCCCCGGCATCTACGCCAACGCGGGGGCACAGGCCACGTTGCGGCTCGGCGCGGACGAGGTTATCCCGCACGGTGCCGGCAAGGGGGTGCTGACCCTGAACGGCCAGCGCAAAGCCGTGCTGGATCTCAACGGCCACAGCGAAACCGTCAACACGCTGTCCGTGACCGGCGATCTCGCGCTCGTGAACAGCGCCGGCGCGCCAGGCCTCTTGCACGCGGGCTTGGACAACGCCGGCATGGTCATCAACGGGGTGATCCATGAAGGCGCCACGCTTGACAAAATCGGCAGCGGCAACCTGTCGTTTTTCGCGACCGGCGACTCAGGTGGCGACATCCGCATATCAGACGGCGCGCTGGTGTTTGCCACAGGCAGCGCCCTGGGGACCACAACGTTTATGATGGACGGCGGCTCGCTGGCCATGACCGACTGGTTGGCGGGGCTGGAGGAAAACCGCGCCTCGATTCCCGACGGCGCCATCCACCTTGATGCGGCTCACACCGCGAGCGGCGTGCGGCCGACCACGCTTATGGCCAACGCCGGATCATTCGGCTATCCGAACTACACGCAGTATCGCTACGCCGGCCACTGGCATGTCCCCGCCGCCGGCACGTACAGCTTTGCCAAGGCGTTTGACGACGGCGGGTATCTGGCGATTGACGGCATCGAATTGTTGCGCAACAACTCCGCCTCCGCCGTGGCCGTCACGCAGAATGTCGCCCTCGCCGCCGGCTGGCATACGGTGGACATCGCCGTGTCGCAGGGCTCAGGCGGTGTCGGACCACGCACGTCTGACGGTTTTTCTGCGGGCATCATGTTTGATCCTGCCAACGGCCCCTTCACGAATGCGGCAGAAGTCGCGGCGTCGGCTCGGCGTTTTGAAGATCCGGGCGATGGCAGCGTGTTGCGGACCGTACCGCTTGGCACATCGGCTCAGACAGTCCGCGCCCGCTTGGAACTGGTTCAGAACGCCACGTTCGACCGCTCAGGCACCGCTGCACCCCTGCTCTGGGCAGGCGATCTGGTCGAGGCGTCCGGTGCTTCCGGCACACCGGTCCTGACGGTCACGGGCGGCGTCGAGCCGTTCCGCGTGGGCAATCCGGACCGCCCCGCCGTGTTCGGTATCGATGTGAACGACGCCAACGGGGTGGTCTTCCGCGACAAGACGTGGCTGCTCTCGCTGCCGGGTTCATCAACCTGGGCCATCACGCCCGGCGCCGACATGGCGGCGGGCACGCCCGGCGTGCTGGGGACCGGTGCGCAGACGCTCACCGACTATTCGCTGCGCATCCCGCGGGCCGACGCCCTAGGCACCGGCGGCGAGTCGGTGACCGTCGGCGGCTCGGATTTGGCGGTGTGGTTCGACGCCACGCGCGAAACCGGCGGTCGCCTCTATGACGATCCGGACTACGCCTTCACGGCTGCGCACGATGTCACGCTCAGTGGAATCGGGTCGACCGTCGGCTTTGACGGCGCGGGCACCGTGACCCACACCGGCACCATCAGCGGCACCGGCACGCTCATCAAGAATGGCGACGGCGACGCGGCGCTGACCGGTGTCAACAGTTTCACCGGCGACATCGCCCTCCACGCCGGACGCCTGCTGGTGAGCGAAGACGCCGCGCTCGGCGACAGCGCCAACACGATCACGCTGACGGACGGTACCCTGGGCATCACCGGCACAGGGCCGCTGACGCTGACACGTACGCTCACCTCGTCGGCCGGCGTACTCGACGTGTCCGCGTCTGTCGCATTGACGTTGGACGGGGCGCTGAGCGGATCGCTGTCCAAGCAGGGCGACGGTGCGCTGACGCTGGGCGGCACACTTTCCAACTCTTCACTGGATCTCGCGGTCGACGAAGGTGTGGCGATCCTCGACAAGATAGACGCGCCGTCGGTTCGGCACATCCTGCGTGTCGCGCCCCAAGCTGAGGTGCGCCTCGCCGGCAGCGGCGGCAATCAGATCAGCGGCAACGTGACCCTGACCGGCGGCACGATGGATCTGAACGGCGCGTCGGAGAGCGTCGGTCGGCTGGACAGTGCCGTCCTCGCCAGCACGGTCACCAACAGCGGCGCGACTCCAGCCACGCTGACCGTCGGCGAAGGCAACGTGTCGAGCCGCTTCATCGGCGCGCTTGCGGACGGTGCGGCCGTTTCCGGCCTGACCAAAATCGGGACCGGCATTTTCTCGCTCGCGGGCGCGGCGGGAACCCCGGGCGCGACCGGCGGCCTGCGCATCGAAGGCGGAACCCTCGTGCTGGGCGGCGGCATCCGCTTCATCCGTTTTTCGCCGCTCCAGACACGCGTCGCCGACAGCCAGCCATCCCTTGCCGAATTTCAACTGTTGCGCGACGGTGTGCCCATACCCTGGCCGGTCGGAACGAGTTGGAACGCCAGTTCGACATCCGGCACCAACAACTCGTCGCATGTCTATGACGGCAATTCGCGCACCTTCTGGCAGTGCGGATCAGCCGCCGGATGGGTCCGCGTCAACCTGCCGGCCCCGCTCCTGTTCAACGGATACCGCTGGTATACCGGCGTGAATTCCGCAAACGATCCCGTGGCGTGGACCATCGATGTCAGCGCCGACGCCGCCAACTGGTTCACCGCCGACACACGGACCAACCAGGCCGCGCAGATCACATACAACCGCGGCGTGCTGGCGGGCGCTTACACCCTCGACGGCACCGCGTGGCCCATGGACGCGATCGCGCCGCAGTGCGGCGTGGAGATCGCCGCCGGCGCGACGCTGACCGCCCAGCTCTGGCACGAGAC
>JAQUEX010000183.1 GCA_028684935.1 Kiritimatiellia bacterium
AATAGCTCGTGCGTGCCACATTCAAGATTATGATTACGAGCAAGATTACGATTACGAATCACGGACCCCAACAGAACTGCCATGCGCCCGACACGGGCTTGAGACCGTGCGGCGGCTTTGCTATGCTCAAAGCGAGCAGTGTGAAACGGTTTCGGTATGGACGGGGCAGAAGGGGGTGTCGGATGGCAGGTGTGGGCAGGCAGAGAGGGTGGGTGATCGCGGTGTGTTGGGGGGCGATGGCTTTGCCGGCGGCGCTGCTGTCAGCCGACGTGACGCTCTCCACGGCGGGGATGACGTTGCGCGTGAGCGAGCGGGCCGAACCGCTTTCGCTGGTGCTGCATGCGGACCGGACCGAATGCCTTCAGACGCGTCGACGCCATGCATTGGCCGAGGTGCAGGATAGGGGCGGCGTGTGGCACCCGGCTAACGCGTTACGGCGTCAGGGCGATGAACTGGAAGTGGGGTTCAAGGATTCCGACACGTCCGTCACGCTGGCGGTGGAGGCCCGGGAGGCTTGGCTGACGGTGCGCGTGGTGCGCGTCGGCGGCACGCGGCCCAAGGCTGTGCGTTTTGTGTCGCTGTCGCCCGCTTTCACGCAGACGGTCGGCAAGCGTCTGAATATCGGCTGGGATGACGACCACGCGCTGTGTGTCATGGCGGTCTCGCCCGCCACGGAAACACAGGTCAAAGGCCAAGCCCTGGTTTCCCTTGAAGCGACGGTGGCCGCCGTCAGACGCGGCGAGGGCGGCGTGATCCCGGACGTGCGTTTGACGGCGCTGGCTCAGGACACGCCCGGACCGCGCATCGAGGGGGCTGCCGCGGCGATCATCGCCTGCCGTGCCGCGGCATTTAAGCAGGTGGCGCGCGAGGTGTCGCATGCGTACGACCTGCTGACAAACGAGTTGCCGGATGGCACGCCGGTCAAGGATTCACCGCTGGTGCGCGGCTCGTATTTCTTTCTGAGTGCGGGGCTCGAAGACGTTGACCGGGTCGTCGCCCTCTGCAAGGCGTCGGGGATCCGTCAGGTGATGCTGAATTCCGGCGCGTGGTGCGCATCGCCCGGTCATTACACGATCAACACCAGGATGTTTCCGCGCGGGATTGAGGATCTCACGTTTTTCGTGGCGCGGCTGAAAGCGGCCGGCATCACGGCCGGGATGCATGCGTTCGGATCCAAGGTCAGCAAACGGGACGCGTATGTGACGCCACGGCCGGACACGCGATTTTGGCGGAAATTCGAGGGCGAACTGGCTGTGGCGATCGATGCGTCGCAAACCGCGATCAAGGCGCGGGGCTCGCTGGCGGCGTGGCCGGGTTGCCCGCTGAGCGCGAAGACCTATTGGGAAGGCGGTGTCGACAAACATCGCGAAGTGGTGATCGGCGGCGAGATCATCCGCTACCGCGAGATCGGGCCGGAGGGGGCGTGGGACACCTTTTTGGGCTGTGAACGCGGCGCGTGGGGCACGTCGGCGGCTGCGCATCCGGCGGGAGCGCCGCTTTGGCACTACGGTGTGGACGGCTGCATCAACGGATACATCGTTGATCAGGAGACCACGCTGCCGGATGAGATGCACGCACGGCTGGCGGAAATCTTCAACACATGCGGCTTCGGTATGGTTTATTTCGACGGCGGCGAGGATGTCGACACGCGGCGGTTCGACTATTACGTCAGCAAGTTTCAAACCGGCGCCATGCGCCGCTTGAATCGGCCGGTGGTCCACATGGGAACGCTCATGACCCACCGGCTGTGGCACTCGTTCGCGCGAAGTTCGACGGTGGATACCTATCTCAACACCTTGTCCGGCGCGATTCAGGCGGGGCGTCCGCCCGCGACGTGGCCCACCGTGAAACAGCACATCGACACCAGCGTCGCCTACATGCTGAGTGTGCGCGGCGACCTGATGCCCGGCGAATTGGGCTGGTTCGGCGTGTGGCCGCGCCAGCAGCGGCACGGACGCGACGTGGAAGGGCTCCAACTCGACGACCTCGAGTATCTGCTGTGCCGATCGCTCGCCTTTGACTGTCCGGTCTCGCTGCAGACCGGCTTCCGCGATCTGGATCGGCATCCCCTGACCCCGGAAATCCTGCGGCTGTTCAAGGCGTACGAGACTTTGCGCCTTGCGGGAGCGGTCCCCGAGACCGTACGGGCGCCGATGCGCGAACCGGGGCGGGAATTCATCCTGCTGCAGCGCCGCGAGGCGCCGCCGGTTTTTGTGGCGGTCCGGCCGGTGGCGTGCGGACAGGGGCAGCGTCCGGACGTGCGCGCGATGGTCGGCGCCTATGAGGGCGGCGCGGTTGCGACCTTCTGGCATGCCGTCGGCCGTGCATCCGTGACGTTGGCCCTGCTGCCGACTGAGGCGCGGGTCGCGGATTTTGACGACCAGCGCGTGGTTATGGATAAAAGCCCGGACGGCCACCTGACGCTGCCGGTCACGACGCGTCGGCTGACGGTCATTTGTCCGAAGGTCAAGCCGGAAATGCTGGCGCAAAAGATCAAAAATTCACTATGCACATCCTCCGCGCAAGGGTATAACTAAACGCGAATGGCCAAGCAAAAGAAAAAACAGGGAAAGGCGACAACACAGCCCGTCGTGCCGCCGTCTGATGCGCCGCGAGCGGATGAGGCGGGGCTTGCGCCGGCGGATGAGAACGTCGTGACGCCGGTTGCTGAGTCGGTGGCCGGCACGTTTTCTGTTCCGTCCGAAGCGGGATGGATCGCGGAACGGGATGGCGTCCCCCGGATGGACGGTGCGCGGACGCGGGCGGTGGATGCGGTGCCGCGTTGGCGGCGCTGGCTGCCTGACCTGGTCAAGGCCGCGCTCGCGCTGGCGGTGATCGGTGTCGCGGCGGCGATTTGGTACCAGCCGCCGCTGGTGAAGGCCGGGTTTCCGTATGTGTCTTATACGTTCCGCGGGCAGCCTGCGGAGCGTGCGGTGCTCTTCCGGCCGCTCGCCATGCCGACCCGATACTACGTGGCGCTGCCGGAGCGACTGGCTGAGCGATATCACTGGTTTGCTGTGGACCGGCGGCGCGAGGTGGTGGCTTTGGCGGAGGCGCCGCAACGACGTATCCTAGGGCGCCCGGCCATTCGCCGCAGTGACCCGCTCGGGCTGGATCTGGAGTTCCGCACGCTGGATGGTTCGGAGTGGCGGATCTTCTTTCTGGAGGATGCCATCGTTTTTTCGAACGCGCTGCTGTCCGTGCGACTGGACACGCGGCAGACAGCGCCCCAGCCGTAGAACGCAGAACGTCGACTGTCGAGTCGTGATTGACACCGGATGCGGTGGTTGGGATCGGTGCTATGGTGGAGTGCTGGAAAACGATGCTGTTCAGTTGGGTGGGCGCGGCAATGGTGTGCGGCGCGGGCGAATGGTCGGTCCGGGTGCTGCCCGAACCGGCCGCGACGAATTCCGCACCGCTGCGCCTGGGCATGCAGGCCGGCTTTTTGGACGGGCGCTTCCATCCGCTGCGCGCGGAATGCCTGGCGGGGCCTGACTGGAGCGCCGAGCCTGGGGTGTCCCTGAAAGCGGCCGCCGCGGCCGAACCGGTTGATCGACCGGTGCGCGTCGTGCATGGCGGCGCGGTTGGCGACGCAGAGCGCCGGGGCATCACGCAGGTCACGCGGCCGTTGAGGCGTGGGGTCCGTTACACCTTGCGCCTGCGGGGACGCCGTGTCGCCGGCAGCGGGAGTGTCTGGGTGACGTTCGCGCCGGTGGGCGGCGAAGCCGAAGACGGCGTGACGCGACGGATCGCGCTGAAGAACGGTCTGTGGGGCGCGTACGATCTGCCTGTCATTCCGCAACGGGATACCGCCTATCGCTGCCGGCTGGCCGTGAAGCCGGAGAGCTGTGTCGAGCTCGGCTCGTTGTCGCTGACGCCGGATGACGCAGAGGCGGGATGGGACCCTGAGGTGCTGGAGGCGCTGCGCACGATGCAGCCGGGTGTCATCGGATGGCCAGCGGTCAAGGGGCTGGGGCCCTATGTGTGGTACGACGGCGTCGGCCCGCAGGACGTGCGTCGGCCCGCCGTGCCGTCCGCCCGGCCCGAGGAGGGGCACACATTCGGCACGGCTGAATATGTCGCGTTCTGCCGTCTGGCCGGCGCTGAACCGATGCTCCGCGTCACGGTGTTTGAGCCGGGCCTAGCGGATGAGCGCGTGCCGGACGAGGCGGCGGGCATCCGGATGGCGGCGGAGTGGGTGGCTTATTGCAACGCGACGGGCGGTCATCCGTTGGCCCTGCTGAGGCAGCGCCACGGACAGGCCGAACCGTTGCGTGTGACGCGGTGGGAACTGGCCACGCGCAACGACGCGCCGCCGTCGGCTGCGTCCGCGGCGGCTTACGCGGCGGCCATGCGCGCCGAAGATCCCGCGATCCACGTGACGACCTGCGGCGAGGCCACGCTGCTGCCGCGCAGTGATCGGTATGTGACTGAGATTCTCCGGAGGCTGGAAACGGCCCCGCTCGACGAACGGGCCTATTATGCCGAGTGGTACGGTGCGCTGGGCCTGGCTTACGCGGCGCTCGACCGGGTGGCGCGAGGGCGCGGCGGCCGGGTGGCCACTCTGCTTCAGCCCGAACAGGTGCTATACCGCGTGCCCCGCGCACGGAACATGTTGACCGATGTCGGCGCGTTGCTGGCGCTGATCAACCGCTATCCGGCGGGCGACCCATTGCCGGTTGAGGGCGCACCGGCCGCGTCGGACGCTCCGCTGCGCGTGCAGGCGGCCCGGTCGGATGAGGCGGGCGGTCTCGTCCTGTTCCTCTACAACGCCGGAACTGAGTCGCACACGGTTCGCGTCGACCTCGCAGCGTTGCGGCGCCCCTTCATGCTGTGGGTCTCCGACCAGATGGCGGCCGACCTCACGGCGCGCCGCGGTGTCTCACGCAGGGTGCCGGTCTCCCGCAGCCAGAAAGTCGGGGCCGCCGTCAGCCAGACGTTGGTGTGCGAGGCCGCCCCCTGCTCCTTCACTCGCGTGCTGATCAAAGAGTGATCGGCCTAAAAAAAGCGCCCCGGCCGGGGCCGGGACGCTTCTGGGGGGAATGGCGGGAGAGGCGCTCACACCAGACCCTGATCCAGCATGGCGGTGGCAACCTTCATGAAGCCGGCGATATTCGCGCCCATGACGTAGTTGCCTTCGTGGCCGAACTCAGCGGCGCGGTCCCAGCACTGCTTGTGGATCTCCACCATGATCAGGTGCAGGCGGTTCTCCACCTCCTTGCGGGTCCAGGCGTAGCGCATCGAGTTCTGGCTCATCTCCAGGCCCGAGGTTGCGACGCCGCCGGCATTCGAAGCCTTGCCCGGCGCGTACATGATCTTCGCGGCCAGAAAGGCCTCGACGGCCTCCGGCGTGCTCGGCATGTTGGCACCTTCGGCGACCAGCGTGCAGCCGTTCTTGAGCAGCGCGGCGGCGTCCGTTACGTTGATCTCGTTCTGGGTCGCAGAGGGGAAGGCGCAGTCACACGGCACGTTCCAAGGCTTCTGGCCCTCGAGGTACTCGCAGCCGAACGCGTCGGCATACTCTTTGATGCGTCCGCGCTTCACGTTCTTCAGCTCCATCACGAAGGCGAGCTTCTCCGCCGTGATGCCGTCCTTGTCATAGATCGTGCCGGCGGAATCCGAGAGGGTCACGCACTTCGCGCCGAGCTGGTTGAGCTTCTCGACCGTGAACTGGGCGACATTGCCCGAGCCGGAAACCGCGCAAGTCTTGCCGGCGAACTCCTCGCCGCGGCGCTTGAGCATCTCCTGGGCGAAGTAGACGCAGCCGTAGCCCGTCGCTTCCGGACGGATCAACGAACCGCCCCATGTCGCGCCCTTGCCGGTCAGCACGCCCGTGAACTCGTTGCGCAGGCGCTTGTACTGGCCGAACATGTAGCCGATCTCACGCCCGCCCACGCCGATGTCGCCGGCCGGCACGTCAGTGTCGGGGCCGATGTGGCGGAACAGCTCGGTCATGAACGACTGGCAGAAGCGCATCACCTCGCGGTCGGACTTGCCCTTGGGGTCGAAATCCGAGCCGCCCTTGCCGCCGCCCATCGGCAGCGTGGTGAGGGCGTTCTTGAAAATCTGCTCGAAACCGAGAAACTTCAGGATGCTCTGATTCACGGAGGGGTGAAACCGCAGACCGCCTTTGTAGGGGCCGATCGCACTGTTGAATTCCACTCGGAAACCGCGGTTCACATGGATCACACCCTTGTCGTCTTCCCAGGGCACGCGGAAAACGATCATGCGCTCAGGCTCGACCACACGGTCAAGGATACGCTCTTTTTCGAGGATCGGCCGGGCGGCCACCACGGGTTCCAGGGACTCCAGAACCTCCTGCACGGCCTGCAGGAACTCGGGTTCGTTGGCGTTGCGCTTGCGAACGCTCTCAAGGACGGTGTTGATGTAGTTCATTGTGCCTCTCCCGACTTGCGCGTCTCGACGGTCCTGTCTCCCGCATAACAAGTCTTGCCCATGATAAAGCAAGGGGTGTGCCAGACCTGAAAGAGCCAGCATTCAGTTAAAATACGGCGATATGACACGCCAAATACGGCATATAACGGCGATTTTCAACAATAATGTCTGACAAAAATGTCATTTGACCAAAATGTTAACCG
>JAQUEX010000021.1 GCA_028684935.1 Kiritimatiellia bacterium
GGTCCCGCGACTGGCCGGAGCTTGCTCTCATCCAAATCGCTATCGGGATCGGGATCGTCCATTTTGAGCCGTCCCGCGCGGCTCCTCTCGCGATGGGGTCGCAAGATATTCGATCCCGATAGCGATCCCGATCGCGATCCCGATGTCTACTCCCAACGTCAGCGTTGAGCGCGTGCTTTGAACGAAGAGTCGGGGGCGCGGACGGCCCCGTCCGCGATGTGAAACCTGAGGCCAAGCAGACGCGCGGTTGGCGTCTCGCCGGGGGGACCGGCGCGCCGTACTGACCGCCTTTCCCGCGGACGGGGCCGTCCGCGCCCCCAGGTCAATGGGTCAGGCAATAGGTAATCAGGTTGGCACCGAGACGCAGCGCGTCGCCGGTTTCGTAGCCGTAAGCGAGCGGGTGGTCATCGCCTTGCCAGCCGGCCGCCATGTCGAAGGGACTGTAGAGCACACGGGCTTGGCCGTCAATCTGGATGCACTCCAGCACGGGCGCGGCGAGCGCGGGATACTTGGCGCGCGCGGCCAGGGTATAGCGCACGCGGTCAAGCGTGAAGGGGCCCTGTGTGAAGAGCGCGTGCTCAGTCGGCATTTTGGCGAAATCGGTCGAGGGGAAGACCTTCTTCATCTCGCGGTAAACGGCGCGCCCGAATTCGTCGAGGCCCAGCGAATTGTCGATGATCAGAAAACCGCCGCCCGCGAGGTAGCCGCGCAGGGCACGGGCCTCGGCTTCGTCGAAATGAAAATCGCTGATGCCGGAGAGGTACAGGAAGCTGTAGTCGGCGAGCGGATCGGTGTCGAGTTTGACAGTGCGCGTGAGATAGGCGGCCTTGACGCTCAGGTTTTTTTTCATGAAGCGCAGCAGGTTGTTGGCGCCGCCGGGCTCGGTATTCCAGACCCCGCTGGTCCGGATGTGCGCGAAGACGACGGGGTCGGCATTGGCCTGCGCGTCCTCATCGCTGTAGAGCTGCGCCTTGGCATGCGACTGTCCGACGCGAAAGTAGCCCATGGCGTAAGCGACGAGGTTCAGCCCGAGCCGCAGCGCGGAGGGGGAGTCGTAATAATCCGCCTGCTTGATCAGCTCGGGCGCGGTGTTGTCCCAGCCGGCACCCAGTCCGTAGGGCGAGACTATCGCGGCGACCCGCGACCCGATGTAGACTGCGTCGAGTACCGGGAACATCTCCTGTTTGGACTTGATCGAGAGTTTGACGGTGTCGTCGACCATATGAAAGAGCGGATGATCTTCAGGCAGGCGGCGGATCTGCGCTTCCGGCAGCATGCGGCTGAGCTCAGTCAGTGCGGACTTATAGAAAAAAGGCGAGCCGACAACCGAATCAAACCAGACCATGCCGCCGGACAGCAGATAGCGGCGCAGGGTCTCGCGTTCGGTATCGCTAAAGTTGAGCGAACGACCGCCCGAGAAGTAGAGCACTGGAATCTCGGCGGGCGTGGCGTTGAACCCGTCGAGCGGCGTGGCCTCGACCTTGTAGTCCATGTTCAAGTGCTGGTAGCAGGCGCGCAGGAGCGACTGGCAGTCGGCCGGCACCATGTTCCAGTCGAAGACACGGGTGATCATGCCGTTTTCCCACGTATAGTCAAGGTATGACCCCCAGATCACTTTGCCGATCAGGGTAGAGGGGCTGGGCGGGCGTTTCTTTTCGGAACGCCGCAGCGGCGTGGCCGGCAGCGGCAGCGGCGGCAAGGCTTCGCCGCCTTGACGCATCTGGGGCTTGGCTTTGGGCGGCAAGCCCACGGGCTTGAGGAAGTCATCTTCACTGGCCGCGTACGCGGCGGTTGTGCCGAGCAGCAGGGCGGCGAGCCCCCCGCAGATGAGACGCTGTTTCATGGTGTCACCTCCGTCAGCGCGCGCTCGATGTCGTCCAGCAAGCGGCGCGCCTCGATCTCTTCGTGTGTCCAGGGGCTCTCTTTGCGGATCAGGGCGATCTGGTGTCTCGCCTGCTGGAACTGCCGTTGCGCCAGATAGAGCTTGGCCAGTTCCAGCCTGAGTTTGGGCGTGTAGGTTTCGTCAACCTCCGCAAGCAGGGCGCGCTGCAGGCAGACGCTCGCTTTGCGTGGCTGGCCGTTGCCGACCAGCGCCTGCACCTTCATCAGGTTGATGCGCGGCGAGGCCCGCTCCTCGGGCATCTCCCATTCGAGCATGTCCACCTCGGGCAGGCTCTCGCGGAAGAGGCCCTGGCTCAGCAGGTTCTGCACGCGGAAGTGGCGGCTATTGTAATCGAAGAGCGCTTTTCTGTCGAGTGCGGTCCCGGTCAGCAGCGGCGTCTGGCGCGGGATCGCGGCATACAACTTCTGGGCAGTGGCCACATCGTCGAGCACCAGCGCGGTGTCAGCCAGGTAAATGTCGAGCAGGCGCGGTTCCCAATCGGTCAGGTCGTCACGCCGGATGGCGTTGAGAATCTCTCGCGCCTCCTGCGGCCGGTTGAGGCAGAGGTTCAGCATGCCGCCGAAGTGCAGCGCGGCCGAGGCGCGCGCCTTGGGATCCTTCACGCGGTCGAGCAGCGCGCGGAAACAGCGTTCGGCCAACTCATACTGTTCATCGACCTGCTGCACGCCCAACGCAAGTTCGCGCAGGACTGGTGCGAGGTCCTCCTCCGGCATGCGGTCCAGCGCGGCCAGCACGCGCTCGGCGAACGCGGCGGCTGCCGCTTCTTTCAGAAAGAAAAAATAGCCGAGCGTGATCAGCGCGTAGCCGTTTGGCTGGATGCCGGCCTCGCGTTCCTGCTGAACCGCACGGTTGAGCAGGTTGAGCGCGCGCGCATCGTCGTTTTCGTTCTGGCCGTATCGGGGCATGATGCGCAGGATTTGGCGGCAGACGCGCGGGACGCCGCCCCGCGGCGAAACCGTGAGCGTCACCGGCACGTCGCCCTCGACGAAATAAAGATGGTTGGTGATGCGTCCGTTGCCCTGCGTGCCGTCGCCGAAATCCCACATGTACGCGGCGTCGTCCGGCTCGGCGAGCGCTGTGGCTTCGAAACGGACCTCGTAGCCGGCGTGTCCGCGCAGCGCGACCATGTAGGCGTTTTCCCAGATGAAATCAGGTTGGCGCGCGCCGGAAGCATCGACCAGCGGCGCGACATACGCATACGCGGCGCGTGTAAAGTATTCGGGGCCGATCACGAAGTGCCGGGCGTCCCCCGGCAGGGTCATGGCGGCGATCGCGAAGGACGCTGCGCCGCTGTTCGCATGGAGGAAGGCGATCCGGTGCGTGCCGGCCGCGAGCGTGACAGTCCCGCGCTTGCTGCCGTCGAGGCCCTCTTTGACAGGATGGTTGCCGGGCCAGGCGGCGACCTGCTGCCCGTTGACCAGCAGGAACGAAGCGTCTGTCGACGCCACGCAAAACGTGATGGCGCCGCTTTTTGCCAGAATCAAGCCGCCCTCGTACCGGTGCAGCGCATTCGAGTTAGCGCCGAAAGGATTGTAGGCCGCGTAAATCTGTTCGGCGAAACGGCCGCCTTCAAACGTGGCCTGCCGCCAGAGCGCGTCGAATTCAGCGACAGTGTTGACGGCTCGTCCGTCATACCGCTTCACGAGATGCAGCAAGCCCGTACGGTGCGCAAAGCCAGGTGAAGGCAGCGGCACGTCAGCGGCGGGACGGAGTGTGAGACGTTCGCCGGCATGGGCATCGAAATGGATGCTGATCCGGCTGCCGTCACGGTTGAGCAGGAGGCAGGGACGCGAGTTGCCAGCCGCGTCGGCAAGCGTGAAACCGGTGAAGCGGTCTTCCAGGAACAGGGTGGTCGTGGCGGTGACCGGTGTGCCGCCCTCGCCCTCGACCTGCAGCCTGCGTGTCACCTCTGCGGCAGGGCACACTGCTGAGCATGAAAGGAACAGTGCTGCGAACCCTTTTTGCCATAGAAGACGCATATCGAAGAAATCCCCCTTACAACACGCCAGTGAGACTATCACACCTTCGGGGATCATGGCCATACCGTTCCTGCGATGCAGCCCAATGGCAGGCGGGCCCCTTCCAGAGTCTGGGGGTCTTGTTATCTATGCCCATCGCGCACCCTTATAATTGCCCATTGAAGCGTTGTTGGCCGTGCGCAAATCGGGTATAGTAGCGACCATGATTCGAACAGGAATAGGGTATGATTCGCACCGGTTAGCCGAGGGGCGGCGACTGGTCATCGGCGGGGTAGCAATCCCTCACTCCTGCGGGCTGGCGGGGCATTCCGATGCCGACGTGCTGATCCACGCGCTGTGCGACGCACTGCTCGGCGCGGTCGCCGACGGCGATATCGGCCAGCACTTTTCCGACAGCGACGAGCAATGGAAGGACGCGGACAGCACGCGGCTGCTGCGCAGGGTGTCGGACCGTCTGACGCAGGCAGGCTGGTGCATCCTCAACACAGATGCCACGGTTGTGGCCGAAGCGCCGCGGCTGGCCCCCTATATCCCCGCGATGCGGGCACGTCTGGCCGAGGTGATGGGCGTCGAACCGTCGCGCGTGTCCGTCAAAGCCAAGAGCAACGAGGGCATGGATGCCGTCGGACGCCGCGAGGGCATCGTCGCCATGGCGGTCGCCACGGTCTGCCGTGCCTCCGCCACCCACCTTTTAGGAGACCCATGACCATGCAGGTTTACAACAGTCTGTCGCGCTCCAAAGAGGAGCTGCGCACGATCGAGCCCGGGCACGTGAAGCTGTATACGTGCGGGCCGACCGTCTACAACTTCGCGCATATCGGCAATTTCCGCGCTTACACGTTCGAAGACGTGCTGCGGCGCGCCCTGCTTTTCGACGGCTTTCGGGTGACGCAGGTCATGAACCTGACCGACGTCGATGACAAGACGATCCGCGGCTCGCTGGCGGCGGGCGTGCCGCTGAAAAGCTTTACCCGCCCCTACATTCAGGCGTTTTTCGACGATCTCAAGACGCTGAACATTCAGCCGGCAGAGCATTATCCGGCGGCGACCGACCATATTCCCGAGATGATCGCGCTGGTCGCAAAGCTCTTTGAGCGCGGGCTGGCCTACACCTCCGAGGACGGCTCGGTCTATTTCAGCGTGGGCAAACTGCCGGGCTACGGCAAACTGGCGCACCTGGACCGCGAAAATCTGCGGGCCGGCGCGCGTGTGGCGCAGGATGAATACGAGAAAGAGAGCTACGGCGATTTCGCGCTATGGAAGGGCTGGGACGCCAGCGACGGCGAGGTGGTGTGGGAATCGCCGTGGGGACGGGGGCGCCCGGGCTGGCATCTGGAGTGCTCGGCGATGGCCATGCGCTATCTGGGTGAGACCTTCGACCTGCACACCGGCGGCATCGACAACCTTTTTCCGCATCACGAGAACGAGATCGCGCAGGCCGAGGGTGCGACCGGCAAGCCGTTTGTGACGTATTGGATGCACTGCGCCCATCTGCGTGTCAACGGCGAGAAGATGTCGAAATCGCTCGGCAACTTTTTCACGCTGCGCGATCTGGTGGACAAGGGGTGGAGCGGGCGCGAAATCCGCACCGTGCTGATCAACGGGCACTACCGGCAGGCGCTGAACTTCACCTTTGACGCGCTGGACGCGGCACGCGCCGCGTTGGCCCGCGTGGATGAATGCGTGGACGCGCTCGGCGAGCGCGCGGCCGGGGCCGCGCCGGCAGAAGGCGTGCCGGTCTGGGCGGCCGAGGCGCGCGATGCGTTCGCCGCAGCCGTTCATGACGATCTGAACATGCCCGAGGCTTTTGCCGCGCTGTTCGCGCTGGTGCGCGGCAGCAACAGCGCCCTGCATGCCGGTGCGCTGGCCGCGTCCGATGCGGCTGCGCTGCTGGCGCTGGTCGACAGGATGGACAGCGTGCTCGGGGTGATCCGCTTCGGGCGGGCCGATCGCGCCGCAGCGGTGCCTGCCGAGATCACCGCGCTCGCCGAAGCTCGCGCAGCGGCGCGTGCCGCCAAGGACTGGGCGGGAGCCGACCGCCTGCGCGATGAGCTGGCCGCCAAGGGGTGGGAGGTCCGCGATTCCAAAGAGGGCCAGAAACTGAAGAAGTTGTAACATGAGACGTGGCGTTTTCATCACCTTTGAAGGGCCTGAGGGCAGCGGCAAGAGCACGCACATCCGGCTGCTGGCCGAGCGTCTGCGTGCGCGCGGCATCGCCGTGACGTTGACGCGTGAGCCGGGAGGCACCCCGCTGGGCGAGGCGATCCGGCGTCTGCTGCAGCATGACGGCTCCGGCGAATCTCCTGAGCCGCGGGCCGAGGTGCTGCTGTTTCTGGCCAGCCGGGCGCAGCATGTCGCGCGCGTGATCGAACCCGCGCTGTCCCGCGGCGAGTGGGTGCTCTGCGACCGTTTCAGCGACTCCACGCTGGCGTATCAGGGGTACGGTCGCGGGTTCGATCTGGCGCAGCTTCGCGCGGTCGATGCCTTTGCGACCTGCGCGCTGACACCCGACCTGACCGTTCTTTTGGATGTGACGCCGGCGACGAGTCGGCAGCGGTTGCACGCGCGCCAGGCGCAGACCGCGGCCGCGCCGGACCGCATCGAACGCGAGGCGGATGCCTTTCACGCGCGGCTGCGCGCCGGGTTTCTTGAGCTGGCAGCGGCGGACCCGGCACGGGTCGAAGTGCTAACGACGGAACGCGAACAGGAGCAGGTCGCGGCGGAGATCCTAGCGGCGGTTGAGCGCCGTGTGGGGGGGGCGGGCCATGCGGATTGACGACACCTTCGCGATGGTGAAGCGAGCGCTGGATGCGGGGCGGCCGGCCAACGGCTACCTGATCGTGGGGCCGGTGCGCGGGCTCGCCATGGAGCTGGCGGTGCGCATCCTGCAGACGCTGTTTTGTCGGGCGGCGGCAGCAAAGCCGTGCGGCGCCTGCGACGGCTGCCGGCACGTCACGGAGCGGAACGAGGCGGACATCCACTGGATTTTCCCTGAGAAAAAATCACGCGTCATCAGCGCGGAGCAGATCCGCGAGAAACTGATTCACGAGATCACGCAGACCGCATTCAGCGGCGGCTGGAAGGCCGGTGTGCTGGTCGGCGTGGACCGCTTGAACGAGGCCTCTGCCAACGTGTTCCTGAAGACACTCGAGGAGCCGCCGGAGCGAACGCTGTTTCTGCTGCTGACGGACGCGCCGCAGCAGTTGTTGCCGACCCTCGTGTCGCGCTGCCAGCGCATCGACTTGGACACCGCGCGCGAACTGGGCGAACCGTGGCGCAGCCGGGTGATCGAGACATTGGCGAGTCCGCTGCTGAAACGTCCGGTCGAGAAGCAGGCGATGGCCGGCATGCTCTTCGGCATACTGGCGGAGATCAAGGGCAAGGCGCAGCAATTGGTGGAGGAGGAAGACGCCTCAAGCGTGGTGGCGGAGGATGAGGATGACGACGTGTTTACCGCGCGCGTCAGCGCCCGTTACCGAGAGATGCGGACCGACTTTCTGCTGACGGTGTTGCGCTGGTTCCGAGATTTGCTTTTGGTCAAGTCAGGCGGTGCCGACGAACTGGTTTACAATCGATCGCAGATCGAGGTGCTCAAGGCGCGCAGCGCACGGTTGTCCTTGGCGCAGACGCTCTATAACGTGACGGCGGCAGAAGAGCTGGCGCGGCAGATGGAGCGGAATCTGTCAGAAGAGAATGTGCTGGCTTACGCGCTGGACCGCATGAATCACGGGGTGGCGTAGTGGAGGGGCAATGGTAACGGTCGCACGCATACGAATGCCCGAAAACGGCGTGTTTCAATGCCGCGTGTCGGCGGCGTTGACGCTAATGCCTGGTGACCGCTGCCTGATCGAACTTGACTACGGGCTGGATGTCGGAACGGTCTTGGAGCTGTACGGCGTGAATGAAGGGGTGGGGGGGGGAGACAAGGCCCCGGCCTACCGCGTGGTGCGGAAGTGTTCGGAGAGCGAACAGGCTCGCGAGGCCGAACAGGCGTCGCGGGCAGAGAAAGCCAAGCAGGCCTTCATGCTGTCGGCGTGCCATGAGAAGGGCCATGTCAAGATGTTGCATGTGCGCTTTTCGTATGGTGGCGAACGGCTCTTCATCCGTTACTCCGCGCAGATCCCCGTGGATCTGCGGCGTTTTGTCGGCCAGGTGCAGCGCGATTTCAAGACGCACGTGGATCTGTGGCAGGTCGGGGTGCGCGACGAGGCGGCGCTCATCGGTTGCCTGGGGCCGTGCGGGCGTTCGGTGTGCTGCTGCACGTGGCAGCGTCAGTTCCAGCCGGTCAATGTGCGGATGGCTAAAACTCAGGAAATGTCGTTGAATCCCGGGGCGATCAACGGGACATGCGGGCGGCTGAAGTGTTGCCTGCGCTTTGAGTACGAGCAGTACCGCGCCGCCGGGGAATCGTTGCCGGAACACGGCAGCCTGGTGCGCTGCGAAGAGTATGAGGATGCTGAAGGCGTCGTGGTGGGGCGCGATGTCATGCGCGGCCGGTTGACCGTGCGCACGGCGGACGGACGCTACCTCACGGTCGCGTGTGGCCGCGTGACCGTGACACGCCGGGTGTTTTTTGACGAGCGCGGCAAGGAGATCGGACATGAAGATTCTGCTGGTGAATGGTCCTAATTTGAAGGCGCTCGGCACACGCGAGCCAACCCTTTACGGGCACGAAACGCTGGATCAGATCGTGGCGCGCGTGAAAGCCGCCGCAGCGGCAAAGGGCGTAACGCTCGACGCGGTACAGAGCGACATCGAGGGCGAACTCGTGACGGCGATCAACGCGGCGCGCGGGGTGTACGACGGGATTGTGATCAATCCTGCGGCCTACACGCACACCAGCGTGGCGCTGCGCGACGCGATTGCGGCCAGCGGCGTGCCCACGGTTGAAGTGCATCTTTCGAACACGCACAAGCGCGAAGGGTTCCGCCACGCGAGTCTGACGGCGCCTGTTTGCGTGGGCCAGGTCATGGGCTTCGGCGGGGCGGGATATCTGCTGGCTCTGGACGGCTTGCTTGACGTTTTGAAAACAAAGTAGGGGGGAGAACGCATCATGGGCGAACAAAAGGCTTCGGTTAAACTGTGGATTGTGGGTTCGATCGGCATTGACGACATCAAAACACGCAACGCCGACCGCAAGAACCTGCTGGGCGGCTCGGTTCCGTACAGCTCGGTCGCGGCCTCTTTTTTTGCGCGGACCGGCGCGGTGGGGGTGGTGGGGGATGATTTTCCAGCCGCTTTCGAACGGCGCTGGCAGGGGTTCGGCATCGATCTCGCCGGCGTGCAGCATCAGGCGGGCGACACGTTCCGCTGGGCGTGCGAGTACGACGAGAACATGATCGAGCGGACGACGCTGAAGACCGAGCTGGGCGTCTTCGCCGCTTTCATGCCCGAGTTGCCCGCAGGCTACCGCGCGGCACCGTTTGTGCTGCTGGGCAACATTCAGCCTGAGTTGCAGATGCATGTGTTGAAACAGGCTCTGGGCGCAAAATTTGTAGCGCTGGACACGATGAACCTGTGGATCGAGATCGCGCGTCCGGCCTTGCTGAAGGTGATTCGGCGGGTGGATCTGCTCACGATCAACGACGGCGAAGCGCGCCAACTGACCGGCAAGTGGAATCTGAGGGCGTGCGCCGAGGCGATCTTCAAGCTA
Organism: Kiritimatiellia bacterium; assembly: GCA_028684935.1. GTDB lineage: Bacteria > Verrucomicrobiota > Kiritimatiellia > RFP12 > UBA1067 > DUPH01. The sequence continues at coordinate 9,536 of JAQUEX010000021.1, forward strand.
GGGCCGAGATACGTGGTCATCAAAAAAGGCGAGCACGGCGCGCTGCTGTTTTCCAAGACAGGCGTTTTCATCGTTCCGGCCTATCCGGTGCGCAAACTGGTGGACCCGACCGGTGCGGGGGATTCCTATGCGGGCACCTTTATGGGCTATCTGGCGCGCGCGGGCCGTGTCACGGACGGGGTTCTGCGCGAGGCGCTCGTGCACGCCAGCGCGCTGGCGTCGTTCGGCGTGGAGGGCTTCAGCCTGGAACGCTTCCAGAAACTGACGCCGGCAGAGATTCGGTCGCGCGTCAGCGAGTTGAAGCGCATGATGAAGGTGTGACGTCGTGAATTTCGCGCTTCTGATCAAACCGGCCTCGGCCGACTGTAACCTGCGGTGTGAGTATTGCTTTTATCTGGACCGCGCCGCCCTCTATCCGGAAACGCGGCTGCACCGCATGAGCGAGGCCGTGCTGGACCGGCTGTCGCGCAGCTATCTGGCCACACCGCAACCGACGCACACGTTCATCTGGCAGGGGGGGGAGCCGCTGTTGATGGGCGAGGCTTTTTACGAGCGCGTGACTGATCTGCAAATGGCGTATGGACAGCGCGGCGCGTCGGTCTCGAATGTCCTGCAGACCAACGCAACGTTGGTGACCGATCGGCTGGCTCGCCATTTGCGCGGTGCGCGTTTTTTGACCGGGGTGAGCCTAGACGGACCCGCGCACCTGCATGACGCGGCGCGCAAAGATAGGGGTGGACAGGGGACGCACGCGCGCGTCATGGAGGGAATCGCCTGTCTGTCGCGCAACCAGGTCCCGTTTAACATCCTGACGCTGGTGAGCCGTCACACGGTCGCGCATCCGCTGGACATTTACGAGTACTTGGTCAAAGGGGTCAACGCGACGTTCCTGCAGTTCATCGAGTGCGTCGAACTGGATGGCGAGGGGAGGGCAGCCCCCTATTCGATCGGTCCGGATGAGTGGGGGAGTTTCCTGTGCGCTGTGTTTGACCGGTGGTATGCCTCCGATACGCGAAGGGTCTCCATCCGTCTTTTCGACACGATTTTGGCAAAAATCGTGACCGGGCAGAGCCTCTGCTGTACGGCAGGCACCGATTGCCGTCAGTACTTCTTGGTTGAGTATAACGGGGATGTGTATCCGTGTGATTTCCATGCGTTGCCGGAACTTCGGCTCGGCAATGTGATGACACAGACCTGGGAAGAGATGGCCGGGTCAGAGCGCTACCGGGCGTTCGGCGCGCGCAAGCGTCACTGGCATCCCGCCTGCGAGGTCTGTCCGTACCTGCGGTTCTGCGCGGGTGACTGTCCGAAAAACCGGGTGGGGCACTCAGGAGGTTCCGCCGCAGCGCGCAGCCATCTGTGCGAGGGCTGGAAAATATTTTACGACTACACGTTGCCGCGTTTCGAACGATTGGCGCGAACGGTCCGCGAAACGCGGCAACGGACGTAGCCAGATCGACCGTGTCGGTTGTTCTTGCGCGGCTATGATTTGACATAACATATATTATGCGACATCAATCCGCCTGCCGGACCGGGCCGATTCGTAGATGGCAAGAATCGTCGCCACGGATCTCCGTGCGGCCGCTCCGTCGATGCGGAACGGTGTTTGCGACTCAACCGATCGGACGAAATCACGAAAACACGCGGCATGAAGATCATGCGTCAGCGCGGCGGCAGGGTTGCTGGCACCGTGTGCCGCCGCGGTGCCGTCACTGACAATCCGCTGATCTTCGGGACGTGCCTCGGCAAAATCGAAGACCGTCAGGCGATCATCCAGGAACACGGCAGAACCGCGGGTACCTGAGATTTCGAGCCGCTTCGGGTAGCCCGGCCAGGCGGCGGTGCTGCCATAAACCATCCCCAAGGCACCGCCCTCAAACCGCAGCGCCGCGCAGGCCACATCCTCCGTTTCGAGTCCGGCATGCCCGATCGAGGCAGTCATGCCGCAGACGGTTTGGACGGGCGGCAGCAGGTCGCACAGCAGATCGATCATGTGAATGCCCTGGTTCAGCAAGGCACCTCCCCCATCCAGCGCCTGCGTGCCGTGCCACGACGACTCGTGATAATACGCATCGGAGCGCCACCATGGAACGTAAACGCCCGCTGAGGTGATCCTGCCGAAACGTCCTTCACGCAGTGCAGCACGCAGCGGTTCCAGCGCCGGCGAGTACCGGATCTGAAAGGTGCAGCCCAGAGTCGTGCCGGCCTCGCGGTGCGCTGCGATCATGGCATCGACCCGTTCAATAGTCACATCCAGCGGTTTTTCGCACAAAACATGTTTGCCGGCCCGAGCCGCGGCAACGGCCGCCTCGAGATGGGCGCCGGATGGCGTTGCGATCACCAGGATTTCAACCTCTGGCAGGGCCAACATCGTCGCGAGATCCGTACAAGCGATGCATCCAAACTCGGCCGCAAAGGCTTCGGCACGCGACATCTCCCTGCTGCAAACCGCCACGAGGCGCGCGCCGATAGCCTGTACGGCACGCGCATGGACGTGCGCGATCATGCCTGTGCCCAGGAGGGCGAATCCAATCTCTCTCCCCACGACAACCTCCTCTGCCGCCTTGCTCTGAAGGCGCTTCACACTTTACACGGGCGCGTGCGCGGCGTCAAACCGATACGGCGCGGCCGTGCAGCAGAAAGCATACGCGCACCTCTTTTTGCACTTTCCCGCCCGACCCAAATCCTCTAATCTACTGGCCATGAGCGACATCCCTCCCAAGCGCACACCGGAAACGCCTTACGAGGTGCCCGAATCAGGCAGCGGCCTGGTGGCCATGTATAACGCGGCTTCGCATGCGAACGCGGAATCCTTTCCTGTGCTCAAGGCTTTTCAAGATTACATCGAGGCTGAGCGGGCGCAGGCGCGTAAGCGCGTTATGCAGCTTTCCGTTTTTTTCGCTGTGTTGATGGGCGTCGTCGTGACCGGTTTCTTAACGGCTGGCATTTTCATGTTACGGAATATGTCCGACGTACAGACCAAATTATTGGATGTTGCGCTGGCGGCCAAAGAGTCCCACGCGCCCCCACCCCAGCCCGTGGTGGTGTCCGCACCGGCGGCCCCCGCACCTTCGCCGCTCTTCGAAGCCTCGGTCCGCGAGATTTCCCAGGCTACCACGGAACTGCGAGCCTCCCTGGACAAAAAATTGAACGGGGTCAGTGATATTGCGGCCAAAGTGCATGACCGCGTCGCCGCTCAGGAGTCCGAACTCGAAAAGCTTCGCGGCGAACTCAAAAACATACAGGCGCAGAACGAGCGCCTAAACCGCGAACGAAACACACCCAAGAGCGTGCCTCAGCCGGTGCCGGACCGCCCGCACCCCGCGCATGTCGCAGCCGTCACCCCTGCCGCGCAGGCCGCCCGGACGAAACCTGCGACCCTGCCGGCGGAAAAAGCAGGTCATGCCGCAATGCCCGCAACGGCAACCGGTGCCCCTCAGGCGGCTTCCTTGCCGAAACCGCCTGCCGCCCAAAACGTCCCCCCCCACCCCACACACCCGCCCCGTGCCACAGCAGCCGCCCCAAAATTTCCGCCGGCCGTCAAAGATCCGCCGGTGCCCGCCGATGGTGTCACGCCGCCGCCGGTTCCGGCTGGCCGGCTCGCGACCGCCATTCCGCTCAAAACGAAAAACACCGGCACGATCCCTTGGCGTGTGCTGATCCCGGATTGAGCGCGATGGCTCCCCTCATCCTCTTTGTGTGCTCGGGCAATACCTGCCGCAGTCCGATGGCTGAAGTGCTCTTCAGGCTGGCGCTGAGGCCGGGCGCGCCTTGGCGGGCGGCCTCGGCCGGACTCGCCGCGCATGTCGGTGGACGCGCTTGCGCCGAGGCCGTGCAGGCCGTCGCCGAGGCGGGCGGCGATTTGAAAGGCCACCGCAGCCAACCGGTGACCGAGACGTTGCTGCGAGAGGCGTATGCCGTGATTGCCATGACGCCGGCTCAGGCCGATCAGCTCATCCAGCGTTTTCCGTCTGTACGCGACCGTCTCTTTCTGCTGCGCGCGTTTGACCCCTGCTCACCGCAATACGCGGCCGTCGACGATCCGTTCTGCGGGTCACTCGCCGACTACCGGCGCTGCCGCGACCTGATTTGCGAGGCTCTTCCGGGCCTCATCACGTATCTGGAACGGACCGCCGGCAAGACGGCCCGATTACCCTGAAAGGAACCGTGCCATGGTCATCGATACACTTGACAACGCCCGCCGCTACGAATCTCTCCATCCCCGGTTTAAAGCGGCCTTTGATTTTTTGAGGAATCCGTCCGTGAACGAACTTCCTGCCGGCAGGACAGATCTGGCTGGCGACGCACTTTTTGCGCTGACGCAGAGCTATGAAACCCGGCCGATCCAAGAAGGCAGACTGGAGGCCCATCGGCGCTACATCGACATTCAGTTCCTGGTTGACGGCGAAGAGTTCGTCGGGTATGCGCCGCTGACCAACCAGAAGGTCTCCTCCCCCCATGATGACGCCAAGGACATCGCGTTTTACGAGGGCGAGGCGTGGTTCACCCTGCTGCGCAAAGGCATGTTCGCGATTTTTTTCCCGCAGGACGCCCACCTGCCGTCACGGTACACGGACAAACCGTCGTCCGTAAAGAAAATCGTCCTTAAAATAGCGGTTTCCTCATAGACAACCCCCACCGGTTTTGCGATACTATTCTAACAGTTAGGGCACTGCCTTTGCATAATAGGGACAGTGTCCTGGGGAAAAATAGCGGGACTAGCAGAAAGGCTAATAGTGATGTCGGTCAAAACCATGATTTTTGTTGACGGAAGCTGGCTGTACCACAGCCGCCAAGCGCTCTTTGAGTCGCTGGGCGAAGAGAGCGGCTTCGAAATCGACTACAAGCGGATTCCGGATATCATCGCTCACGAGATAGCGGATATTCTCGACGCGGAGGTCGATGTGGTCCGCACCAATTACTTCGGCACCATTCCGGTGAACAAGCAGGGGTACAATCCGGCCAAGCAGAAGGCCTTTTACGAGTTTCTGGCCCTGCAATGCGCGTACGACACGGAAATTCTTGAGATCGACTTCCGCCGCGAGCCTCAGGCGCGTCCGGACGACAAGTGGGTGAACGTCGCGCTGGCCTCGTCTATGCTTTACTTCGCCTCCGTGCCCGGCGCGTACGATGTGGCCACGCTGGTGGGAGGCGACGCCGACTATATCCCGATGCTGAAGCGCGTGCGTGCCATGGGCAAACGCGTGCAGATCGTCGGCATGAGCAATCTCGACGGAAAATTCCTCACCAGCGCGATGCTGCTGACGACGCCCGGCATTCAGGATATGCCCCCGATCTTCCTAGACGAGCATGCTCAAAAAATCAGGCTGGTTCGCGAGGAACAACGCAGGGCCTGCAAAAACTGCGGACGCGAGGAAACCACGACGTGGGCCGGCCCCGACTTCTTCTGTTCGACCTGCCGCAATGAACACCGCAAGCAGGTTCGCGTCTGTGACACCTGCGGCCGTGAAGAAGAGACGACGTGGGACAAGCCGTTCTTCTATTGCTCGGAGTGCAGGAATAAACACCGCGAAGGCGATACCGCCGGTTAAGGGGGAGGGCGATGCCCTGGCCCGTCACTTTTTTCCCCCGCGGCAGGACGGTGCACGTCGTGACCCATACGCCTCTCCTGCAGGCCGCCCACGAGGCCGGCGAGTTGCTGGAGACGCCGTGCGGAGGCCATGGCACCTGCGGCAAGTGTCGTGTGCGGTTGCGTGCCGGCCAGGCCACTGAGGCCGGCTCCGCCGCGTGCCTCTCGCGCGCGGAACTTGATGCCGGTTGGCGACTGGCCTGCGCGACGCCGGTGACCGGCCCGCTCGAGGTGGAGATCCCCGATGCGGCCCTGGGTGCCTGCATGCACGCGATCCTGACGTCCGGCGCAGCGGTCAGCATGCCGCATGACCCCCGCCCGTCCGGCGAGTTCGGCGTAGCGTTCGATCTCGGCACGACCACCGTGGCCGGCACGCTTTTCGACTTGCACACCGGACGAGAACTCGCGACGCGCGCGGCCATGAACCGCCAGATCACGCGCGGCGACGATGTCATCAGCCGCATCGATGCGGTCCGCCGCGATGCGCACGCCCTGAACGATCTGCAACGGCTCGCGGCCGACACGCTCAACGCGATCCTGCTTGACCTGTGCCAGACCTGTCAGGTGAGCGCTGCCGCAGTCCGTGAAGCGGTGGTTGCCGGCAACACCACCATGCAGCACGTGCTGCTCGGACGCGATCCTTCGCCGTTGGGCGAGGCGCCCTTCACGCCGGCTTTCACGGACGCCCAAACCGTGTCTGCGGCTGAACGGGGCCTCCGCTTGCATCCTGACGCCACGCTCATGGTCTTCCCTCAAATTGGCGGCTTTGTCGGCGGGGACACGGTGTCCGGCCTGCTGGCATCGCGGCTTGACACGCTCCCCTACCCGGCCCTGCTGGTTGACGTCGGCACCAACGGCGAAATCGTGCTGCAGCACGACGGCCGTCTTTGCGCGGCTTCCACCGCAGCCGGCCCAGCCTTCGAGGGCGCGCGGATCCGTCAGGGCATGCGCGCTGCGGAAGGCGCGATTGACGCCGTCTGGCGCGAGGCAGATGACCTGTCCTGCCATGTGATCGGTGATGGCCCGGCGCGCGGTCTCTGCGGGTCGGCGCTGGTCGATGCGGTGGCAGAACTGCTGCGGCTCGGCGCCATCGACGAGACCGGTGCGTTGCACGTTCCGGAAGGATCATCCGACGTGTTGGCGCGCCGTTTTCATACAGTCGGTGGCGAAGCGTCCGTCACCTTGGCCTGGGACACCGCCGGCGAACCTGCGGTGCGACTCACCCAGCAGGATATCCGCGAGTTGCAGCTTGCTTCCGGCGCGATTCGAGCAGGCATCGAAACGCTGCTGCGCACCGCCGGCGTTTCGGCCCGTTCGCTCGGCGCACTGTTGCTGGCCGGCGGCTTCGGCAACACACTGCGCATCGCCAACGCCATGCGCATCGGGCTGTTGCCGCACGCCGAAGAAACAGCCGTCCGCTTTATCGGCAACGCGTCGCTCGCCGGCGCGAAACAGGCGTTGCTCGCTCAGACCGAACGTGCGCGCGCCCAGTCCCTGCGCGACCGTACGCAACACATCGACCTCTCCTGTCAACCCGGTTTCTCGGATTGTTTCATGGAGTACATGTTCTTCCCGGCTGAACAAGGAGTCTCCGTATGATGCGTCCCCGTGCCCTCGCGGCTTGTGCCGCCGCCGTTCTGTCGCTCACGATCTGTGCCGACACGCTGGAAGAGCGGTTTGACGCGCCGCCGGACAGCACCAAGCCCTACATGTATTGGTACTGGCTCAACAACAACGTCAGCGCGAAGGGGATCACCGCCGACCTTGAGGCGATGCGCCAGGCCGGCATCGGCGAGGCTTTCATCGGCCACGTCATCAGCGAGGGCATTCCAGAGGGGACCGTACCGATTCTCAGCCCCTCTTGGTGGCAGCTTGTGGAGTTCGCCGTTCGCGAAGGCGACCGGATCGGTGTCCGCGTCGGCATGTTCAACTGCCCGGGATGGAGCCAATCGGGAGGCCCTTGGATGACCCCCGAGCAGAGCATGCGCTATCTCGTGAGCGCCGAAACCCGCGTCACGGGCGGAACGGCGTTCAACGGCGAACCGGCCCGTCACGCCAAGGCCATCCAAGACGTGGCGGTGATCGCGTATCCCGTGCCCGCGCAAGACAGCGCATGGGCCCGTCCCGCGCGCGTTGCGTGCGAACCGGAGATCGACAGCCTTGCGGCACACCTGACCGGTGCGGACGTCGCGCCGCCCGTCAAACTCCCGACGAAACCGTTCACTTTGGATCTCTTTTTTGACGCACCCGTGCCGCTCCAAACGCTGACCCTGGATTTCGGCGACTCCCCGGTACGGCTGTCCGGCACGCTGGCAACGGTGGAGGACGGCACCGCCAGACCGCTGCGCGACATCGCCGTCTACCGGACCAACCTGAGCACCGCGATGGGGCCGCTGGTCACAGCGCCCTTCGACTTCTCGGTCGCGCCGGTCACCGTCCGCCACCTGCGCCTGACCGTGAGCCGGCTGGAGGGCGCGCCGGTCCTTCACGGGCTTCGCTGCTCCGGCGCAGCCCGTATCGACTTTGCGGCAGAGAAACAACTCGGACGCATGTATCCGGAACCGGTGCCGCCTGTGGACGCCTTTCTCTGGCCGCGACAGCCCGAGCCGGCTCCCGGCACAGCCGTTGAGGCCGCGCGCATCGTGGACCTCACCGCGCGTGTCACGAAGGACGGCACACTTGCTTGGCAAGCTCCGGCCGGCCGCGACTGGATCATCGCGCGCATCGGCATGGCCTCGACCGGCGTCATGTGCGGGCCCACGCCGCCGCAGGCGCGCGGACTGGAATGCGACAAGATGAGCCGCGCGGCGGTCGCCGCGCATTTCGACGGTATGATCGGCGAGTTCGTGAGACGCATTCCGGCGGATGCCAGACGCGGGTTTCAGCACATCACGCTGGACAGCTATGAGGTCGGTCCGCAAAACTGGACCGACGGCATGCGCGACACCTTCCATGACGCCTACGGCTATGATCCGACACCGTGGCTCGCCTGCCTGAGCGGGCGTATCGTTGCTTCGCGCGAGCAGACCGACCGGTTTCTCTGGGACTGGCGCCGGCTGGTCGCCGATCTGGTCGCGCGCAATTATGTGGGCGGCCTCAAGGCTGCGGCCAACCGTCACGGACTCAGAACGTGGCTCGAAAATTACGGCCATTGGGGCTTCCCCGGAGAATCCCTGCAATATGGCGGGGCCTCGGATGACATCGGCGGCGAATACTGGCTGTGGAGTTCGCTGGGCGATGTCGAATGCCGCCTCGCCACCTCCTGCGCCCACACCTATGGCAAGCGCGTGGTCTCCGCAGAGGCCTTCACCTCAGGGAAAAATTTCGTGCAGACGCCCGCGAACATGAAGACCCGCGGCGACTGGTGCATGACTCAAGGCATCAACCACTTTGTGCTGCACGTTTACACGCACCAGCCCTATGAGGCGCAGCCCGGACTCGTGCCGTGGTTCGGCGCGGATTTCAACCGCAACTCGACGTGGTTCGCCGAGTATGGGAAGGGCTGGACCGACTACCTGCGGCGCTGCTGCGCACTGCTCCAAACCGGCACGCACGCTGCGGATGTCGCCTACTTTTTTGGCGAGGACACGCCGCGCATGAACGGTTCGCAGTCCCCTGCCCTGCCCGCCGGTTACGATTTTGATTACATCAATGCGGAGGTCCTTCTCACGCGCGCCGCCTGCAAAGACGGCCGCCTTACCCTGCCCGGCGGCCCGAGTTACCGCGTACTCGTGCTGCCGCCTTCCGACACCATGACCCCGCGCCTGCTCGCGCGCATCGAAACGTTTGTGCGCCAGGGCTTGATCCTCGTCGGAGCGCCACCGCAGCGCTCACCGAGTCTCGCCGGTTACCCCGCGTGCGACCGCAAGGTGAAAGCCGCGGCAACGCGTCTCTGGGGGGATGCGCCGTGCACGCCGCAGCGCCGCAGCGTGCGGAAAGGAAGCGTCTTCCACGGCTTCACGTTGGAACAGGTCTTCGCGACACTCGACGTGCGCCCCGATGTGTCCCATGCGCCGCCTGAACTGCTCTGGACCCACCGCACCGCGCCAGATGTCGACCTCTATTTCGTGAGCAATCAGACCGAGAAACCGCTTGAGTGCGCACCCGAATTCCGCGTGACCGGCCGCCTTCCTGAAATTTGGGACGCGCAGACCGGCACACGTTGCGCGTCTGCTCTTTTCGACGCGGGTCCACACGCCACGCGCGTGCCGTTGCGCTTAGAACCAGCCGGCTCGCGTTTCATCGTGTTCCGCCAGCCGCTGGGCAAGCGCCCGTCGGTGCGCGCTCTGATGCGAAATGGCGAGACTGTCGCCTCGTGCGATGCGGTCACGCAGGCGACGCCGTCGGCCTCAGAACCCGGCAACTTCGTCATGGCCGCAAGCGTGAAGCCGGCCAAAACGATCCTGTTGCCGCAGCAGGCCGCGCGCGGCGTGCAGAATCGCGAACAGAATTTCGTCGTTTTCCCCGCACATGGCAATGCGTGGGGTGACGGCCACTCCGGGGCCGGATTCTCGGTCGGCCGCAACGGTGTCGCCGTGTTTGAGCATTGGCACCAGAACATTGCGCCGGTCCTGGTGTGGGCGGCACCAGCCCCGATCGACCGGACGGTGCACGTGGCGTTGGTTTATGTGAAAGGCAGGCCGTCGCTCTATGTCGACGGGCGCCTCGTGCAGCAGGGCGTCGCCAGCGGGCAAGTTCCGCATCCGTCCTCCGGTGAGGCGGCGGAATTCGCGGGCGCGTGCGAAGGCCTCACGCTCAGCAAGGGTACCCTGACCGATGCTGAAATCGCCGATTCAGCCCGACGCGCGCGCGGGGCGACGGCATCCGTGCGGCCTGCGGTCGCCTGGCCTCCCGTGACCTATGCCAATTCCGGAGCGCTCACGTTGAACGTGCAGGCGTCCGGTTTATATGCGGCGCGCCTCTCCGACGGCACGACGCGAAACTGGACGGTCGGTCCGGAACCGAGAAGTTTAAAGCTTGAGCGCGGGACATGGGCGGTGACCTTCAACCACCCGGACCGCGCGCCACAAACCTGCCGCTGGGCGGCGCTTATGGATTGGAAAGAGGCGGATGACCCGCTCGTCCGCTATTTCAGCGGCACAGCGGAGTACGAGACCCGATTCGTATGGCAGGGCAGCTCCCCTGCCGCGCGCGTGATGCTCGATCTGGGCGAAGTCCGCCAAATCGCCGCTGTCGCGCTCAATGGACGGGCGCTCGGTGTTCTCTGGAAAAAGCCGTTCTGCCTCGACATCACGGCTGCCTTGCGCACCGGTGACAACACGCTCACAGTGCGCGTGGCGAACACCTGGTTCAACCGTTTCATTGGCGATGAGCAACTGCCCGACGACACCGGTGCCAATGAAAAGGGGATTCTTGAGACCTGGCCGCAGTGGGTGCTGCATGGCACACGCAGGCCGGAGTCCAGGCGCGTGACCCTCGTGAATCGCAAACAGGTCAAAAAAGAGACCCCCCTGCACGCTTCGGGGCTGTTGGGCCCCGTCACCTTTTTCGAATCGCTGGCCATCCAGTAAACGACACACGCAAACGACTGAACAACCAACGGAAATGCTATGGCAACGACGTGTTCCATTCTGATCAACACCGCTGGCGGGTTGGGCATCTTTCTGCTCGGTCTGAACCAACTCTCTGAAGGGTTGCAGGCCGTGGCAGGGAAACGGCTTCGAAAGATTGTGGCCGCATGCACCAGCAACCGTTTTGCCGGCATCGTGACCGGGGCTTTCGTGACCGGTATCGTACAGTCCAGCTCGGTCGTGACGGTCATGGTTGTCGGGCTTGTGACCGCTGGCGTGATGACGTTGCGTCAGGCTGTCAATGTCGTCGTTGGCTCCAACATTGGATCGACAACGACCGCCTGGTTCGTGGTACTGCTGCCGACGAAACTGGGTGATCAAAGCATGATCATCATCGCCGTTGCCGCCCTGTTTTATCTGTTTGCAAAACGAGAAAAGGTCAGGTACACGGCCTTGGCGAGCCTGGGCATCGGCTTGGTTTTCTTCGGGCTGGAACTCATGAGCAAAGGTCTTTCGCCGCTACGTTCCGACCCCGGGTTCATCGAGTGGTTTCACATGTTCGACGCCTCAACCCTGTGGGGCGTGCTGAAGTGCGTGCTGATGGGCTCACTGGTGACCGCCGTCATTCAATCCTCTGCAGCCTCAGCCGCGATTTCAATCAGTCTGGCGTATAACGGCGTGATCTCGTTTGAAACTGCGGTTGCCTTGGTCTTCGGCATGAATATCGGCACGACCATCACCGCGTGGCTGGCGGCCTTGACCGCCTCCACGGAGGCGAGGCGCGCGGCGTTAGCGCATACGCTCTTCAATTGTATCGGTGTCGTGGTCCTCGCCCCGCTGTTCATGATTGTGATCGTGCCGTGGCTGCATCATGCGTTTCCGGCCATGATGGAGGGGCAGTCGACGGCCAGCGGTATGGTCTATCCCAAGATTACCGCGCCCATCGCGCTGGTCCACACCGGCTTCAATGTGGTGAACACTTTTCTATTCCTTCCGTTCCTGGGGCTCTTCACCCTGCTGGTGCGTCATCTGATCCCCGACAGCGTGATTGTGGAGCAGCCGCATCTGGCGAAACTGGACCCGGTGAAGCTCTCGCCGGTGATCGCCGTCGAACAGGCGCGACAGGAGGTTCACCGCATGGCTTCGTGCGCCTTGAAGAGCCTGAATGATTTCCGAGAGATTCTGGCGGGCACGCGCAAAGAGGAGCTGGAGCGCAGTATTTTCGAGGCTGAGGACATGCTGGATACTGTCCAGCATGAAGTTTCGGATTTCCTTGGCAAAGTCATGTCCGCCCATTTGCCGCTGGATGTCGCCTACCGCGCGCGCATGCTGCTGCGCGTGGCAGACGAATATGAGTCGGTCAGCGATGAAGTGCAGGCGCTGCTGAAGATGATCATGCGCATGCGTTCCAACGGCATGACCCTGTCGGACGAGGGCAGGGACGAGATGCTCGCTCTCCATGACATGTGCTCGAATTTCGCTGACAAAGTGACCGAGGCGTTCCGACTGGGCAAGAGCCTGGCCCCTGAAGTGCTTGCCAACATGCACACCCAGTCGCACGCGATCTCGCAGCGCATCAAGGAAGTGCGCGCCGCGCAGCTCCAGCGGCTGACGGACCATGATCCGAATGCCGATCCGATCAAGGTTGTGCTGCTGATGGACCTGCTCAACGTCTATCGCCGCCTGAAAGAGGATTGCCTCAACATCGGCGAGGCCATCATTGACGAGCGCGGCGACGAGGCCGCCTGAGCGGCGGCGACCGGATCACGACGGAATGTCGCGGATGCGCGTGGAGGTCCGCATCGCGCAGAACTCCTTGCCGCACATCGAGCAGTGATCGTCCGACGCTGCGCCTTCGCAGGCGCGGGTCTTGAGCCAGCGCGCGCGCGCCCTTTCGGGATCAAGGGCCTGCGCAAACTGAGCCTCCCAGTTGAACGCGATGCGTGCCCGCGACATGGCGTCGTCGCGTTCGCGCGCGCCCGGAAAGCCGCGCGCCACGTCGCCGGCATGCGCCGCGATGCGGTAGGCGATCATGCCCTGATGCACCTCTTCGCCGTCGGGCAGGCCCAAGTGCTCGGCCGGCGTGACGTAACACAGCAGCGACGCACCGTACGTCGCGGCGGCGGTCGCACCGATACAGGAAGTGATGTGGTCATACCCCGGCGCGATGTCGGTCACCACGGGTCCCAGCACGTAAAACGGTGCGCCGTCGCACACGTCCTGCTGACGCTCCATGTTCATTTGAATCTGATTGAACGGCACATGTCCGGGCCCCTCCACCATCACTTGCACGCCGCGTGCGCGGCAGCGTTGCACCAACTCGCCCAACACATCCAGCTCGCCGAACTGAGCCTCGTCGCTGGCATCCGCCAGACAGCCGGGGCGCAGACCGTCGCCCAGCGATACGGTCACATCATGCTTCACCAGAATGTCGAGCACCTCGTCCCAGCGCGTATAGAGCGGATTCTCCATCCGGTTGCGTTTCATCCATTCGGCCATGATGGCCCCGCCGCGACTGACGATCCCCATGATGCGCCGCATGGCCAGGTCGACATGCCCGCGCAGCAGCCCGGCGTGGAGCGTCATGAAGTCGACCCCCTGCTCGGCCTGTTCACGGATAACCTGCAGCAGCAGGTCCGGGTTCATCACCGGCACGTCGCCCTCAAGGCGTGAGATCGTTTCATAAACCGGCACGGTGCCGAGCGGCACCGGCGAGGCATCCAGCATGCCCTGACGGATCGCGCGAAGATCGGCGCCCACGCTCAAATCCATCACGAAATCCGCGCCGGCCCTCAGTGAGATCTGCAGTTTCTCAAGTTCGTCGCCTTTACCGGAGCGAGTTGTCGAACGGCCCAGGTTCGCGTTGACCTTGGTGGAAAAAAGGCGCCCCACGCCGACCGGACGCGCGTTGGCGTGGGCGGGATTCAGCGGGATCACGGCGTGGCCGCGCGCGATTGCGTCGCGCACCTGTTCAGGTGCGACCTTTTCGTCCTGTGCCACACGGCGCATGGCGTCCGTGATAATCCCTTGCTGTGCTGCTTGAAGTTGTGTCATGAGTGTCAGTTCCGATTGCTGTATGTTGACAGGATGACATGATTTTCTTGATTTAAGCACATCATGTTAATCGTGTAATCCTGTCAAAAAACGTACTCTAGGGTTTTCTCAAGGTGTCCACGCGAACCTGTTCGATAGGCAGACGGGCAGGCGTTCCCAAAACCGCAGCAGCCTCGCCTACCCAGGTGCCGGTGCGGATCGATTCATAGACATAGGCTTTACCCTCGGCCACCGCATCGAGCAGCGGTTTGCCGCAGGCCAGTGCCGCGGCGATCGCCGCGCTGAGCGAGCAGCCGGTCCCGTGCGTCGAGACCGGTTGTGCAATACGCGGCGTCGCGATACGGTACACGCGTTCGCCGTCAAAGAGGATGTCTTCGGCCTCCGCGGCCGCACAATGGCCGCCCTTAACCAGTACGGCGGTGCCGAAGGTGTCGCCCAGTTCGCGCGCGGCATCGACGATGGCGTCGCGCCCCTCGATCACATGGCCGGCCAACACCTCCGCCTCGGGCAGATTGGGCGTCATCAGCGTGGCCAGCGGGAGCAGGGCACCCGTGAGCGTTGCGACCGCATCGTCCTGCAGCAGGCGCGCGCCGCTGGTCGCCACCATCACGGGATCCATCACCTTGCTGATCCGATTGTGCAGCACCAGGCGGTCGGCCACCGCCTCGATCACATCCGGAGATGCGAGCATGCCGGTCTTCAGGGCAGAGACCGCGTAGGCCTCCAGCACGGCATCGAGCTGCATGCCGACAAATTCGGCGTCCGCCGTCAGAATGCCGCGCACGCCGAAGGGATTCTGTGCGGTCAGGGCGGCGAGTACGGTGCAGCCATGCACACCAAAAACGTGAAAGGCGCGCAGGTCGGCCTGAATGCCTGCGTTGCCGCCGCTGTCGCTGCCCGCGATGGTCAGCGCCACGACACGGCGCATCGCGCTGTAATCGGTTTCATTCTCGGTCATTTCGTCTCCAGGCAACAAAAAAAGCGGCCGTTTCCGGTCCGCTCAAAAAGAGGCTGTCACCGCCTATTCCCTCGCGCCGGCATGATCCGGATCAGGTTCAACGGGTGTTCTCTCAGCCGCCTGACGCACGGCACCCCGATGGCAATTGGTGATCATGGTAATACAACGCCCCTTAGCCTGCAAGCCCCGCGTGCAGACTGTGAAGGGTAAAAAAAACGGTGCCGGAGACCGGCACCGTTCATTGATGATTCACGTGTGCGCTCAATAGCTCACGAGTGCCAGCGGTTGACCTTTCGACACCACGGCACCGTGCTCGACCAAGAACTTCACGACTTTGAGCGGCTTATCCGCCTTGATCTGGTTGAACAGTTTCATGGCTTCCACAATGCAAAGCGGGGCGCCGGTCTTGAGGCTGTCGCCCTCGTTGGCCAGAGCGGGTTTGTCCGGCCCCGCAGAACGGTAAAAGGTGCCGTTCAATGGCGCGTTGATTGTCGGTCCCTGTGGCGTGGCGTCAACCGTTTTCACGGGCGGCGCGACAGGTGCCGCGGCCGGAGCGGCCGGCTGCGGCAGAAGCGGCGCGGACGCCGGCAGGCTGATCGTGCCGGAGCCTTGCACCAATCCGGCGAGCGACGCCACGAAACGTCCGATCTCGGCGAAACGCTGCGTATCCGTGTCGGCCTGTGCCACCGGCGCAGGCGTGTCGAGGTTGCTTTTTGTCTCGACGTGCTTCGCGCTCCCCTCTTCGATGTCGGCAGGGATCGGATCGCGCTGATCAGCCGGTTTGGCGCGCCACTTGAAGTAGCCGAGCGCCACTTCCGGGAAGAGGCAGTACGAGAGGATGTCCTCCTCCTTCTCAATCAGTTTGGGCGCGATTTGCGCGGCGGCTTCGGCCAGACCGGGCTTGAGCAGGTCGGCCGGCCTGCAGGTCACCGGCTTCTCGCCGTTGAGGATCTGCTTGGCGAGCTTGGGCGTGATCGGAGCGGGCGAACGGCCATAGAGCCCCTTGACATAGTCGCGGGTCTCCTGAGTGACCATTTCATAGCGTTTGCCGGCCAACACATTCAGCACGGCCTGGACGCCCACAATCTGACTGGTCGGCGTGACCAGCGGCGGATACCCCATGTCCGCGCGGGTGCGAGGCAGCTCTTCGAGAACCTCGGGCAGACGCTCCAGCGCGCCCTGCTGCTGAAGTTGCGAGCGCAGGTTGGAGATCATGCCGCCCGGAATATGATGTTCCAGAACGTCCGCGTCCACCGGTTCCACCGCGCCGGCCGAAGAGGGCTGGCGCATCTTTTTAAGTGCGCGGAAGTGGGCGTTGATCTTCGCGACCTCCGCATGGTTGAGGCCGGTCGTGAACCCTTCGGACTCGAGAATCGCCACCAGGGTTTCAGTGGGCGGCTGCGAGGAGAACCCCGACATGGTCGAAACCGCCGTGTCGATCGCGCCGGCACCCGCTTTGACCGCCGAGAGGTACATGGCCACCGCCATGCCGCTGGTCATGTGCGAATGCAGTTGCACGGGCACCTTCACCGCATTGACCAACGCGCCCACCAGTTCAGTCGCCGCGCCCGGCGTCAGGATGCCGGCCATATCCTTGATGCAGAGGGTGTCGATGCCCATCGAAACCTGCTCTTTGGCAATCGCCACAAAGTTATCGACGGTGTGCACCGGGCTGAAGGTGTAGCAGATCGTGCCTTGCGCGTGGCCGCCGTACTTCTTCACCGCCTGGATCGCCCGTTCAAGGTTGCGCGTGTCGTTCAGGGCATCGAAAATGCGGAAGATATCCATGCCGTTTTCGCAGGCCAACGCCACGAAACGCTCCAGCACGTCATCCGGATAGTTCTTGTAACCGAGGATGTTCTGCCCGCGCAGCAGCATCTGCAGCGGGGTCTTCTTGCAGACCGCCTTCAACTGGCGCAGACGTTCCCAGGGATTTTCGCGAAGGAAACGCAGACAGACGTCGAAGGTGGCGCCGCCCCAGCATTCCAAAGAGTAGTAGCCCGCGTTGTCCACTTCCTCGGCAATGGCGAGGATGTCGTCGGTGCGCATGCGGGTTGCCCAGAGCGATTGGTGAGCGTCACGCAGCGTGGTGTCGGTGATCCGGATTCGCGGTGCCGCCGTGGCGGCCGGGACCGTTTTTTTCTGTTCGGCTTTTTTCATAAGAGGGTCATTCTCCAAAGAGGCCTGATGGGGTCAAGAAAACGCGCTCTATTGTGACATTTTTCATGAAATTGTCACGTTCAATTTTTCAGCCGACTCGTGCAGAGGCGCATGGCAGTTCTGTTGGGGCCAATAAATCATAATCATAA
>JAQUEX010000184.1:0-4085 GCA_028684935.1 Kiritimatiellia bacterium
CCGGCGGTCACATCCGGCTGCCCCGCCGCCGTTTCAGTCGAGGCGGCGTCCGGCGCGGGTGCGGAACGCCCGCGCTGGAGGGTTCCCGTGAAGCTGTCGATTCCCACAAACGGGATCTTCCGCTGCCGGATCGTGATCCCCGTGCTTGTGCCCACCAACCGCCCGCCTCTCGCCCTGGAGGTCGCGGGGCGGGCCGGCTCCGAGCTGTTCGCGGTGCCTTCGGTCCTCGCATTAGCCGATTCGGAAGAAACGGTTGTCCGCACGCTGCGGCTCAGGCTTTCGGGCTCGCGCGGCCGAACGCTCGCCCCGGCGGAACTCCGCATCCACCCTGAAACAGAGGGCTTGGGCGTCCGCGCCGAGACCGAGCCCGGCGGCGGGCTGGCTGTCCACATCACCGTGTCTCCCGGCCTTTCCAAGCGTATCGAGGGCGGCGGCCCTCTCAGACTCACGCTTGCCGTGCCCGGCGCGGCGTCAGCCGCAGTTGTGCTTCATCCGTCCGGAGCCTCCGACAAATAAGCCAACTGCTCTTTCTAGGCTTAATCATACGTGGTTGTCAACACTGGACTCCGCACATCCAACGCAGGGATCTCGCTGCCGTCCGGCAGACGATACGGACGCTCGCCGAAATTCACCGTGACCGTCACCCCGTTGGCGAAGACCGTTCGCTGCACGGTGCGGTCCGGCGTCAGAATCTGGTGGTCGGTCATCTCGTGATACCCGGTCGCGCGCGCCACCGGCGCGGCCACCTGATAGCTGGCGGCGAACTGCGCCTTCTTCGCCTCCCACTGCGCGCCGTCAAACAGGTACATCGGCGGCGTGCCGTAGAGCGCGTTGAACAGGTCGCGTTTGCGCCAGACCTTCGGCAGCTTGTTGTTGTAGTCGCCCCAATACCACTGCGCCACCACGCAATCGTGATACACCAGCTCCCAGAGCGGCAGGCGGTACGCCTCGCCCACCTGATACTTGGCCAGGCGCTCCGGCACCTCGTCCCACACCTGCAGCATGTTGCGGCCCGAATCCGGCACGCGGTACGGGCCGAGGCTGAGCATGCCCTCGAAATAGTCGCAGAACGGCACCGACGCCTCATGCCCGGTCTCGCTGCCGCACACCAGGCCGAACTCGCCGATCAGCTTGAGCAACGCCATCTTGTGCTGGCGGCTCTGCGTGCGCGTCATCGGATGGTCGGGATGGTAGCACTCGAACCAGGGCGCCGCGACCGTGGTGTCGATGAAGCGCGCGGTGAACGGCTTGGCCTGCAAGTCTTTGGCGATCCGCGCGCGGGCGTACGGCAGGGCTTTCGAGTCGCAGATCACCGCGCAGGGGATCATCTCGCCGTCCTTCGCCTTGACGCGCCAGCCGCGCCGCCACTGCGCCGCGCTCGGGCCGGCCCAGTTGATGTCGTGAGGAAAGGCCTCGGTCACCCAATCGCCATGCTTGTAGCCGACCTTCTCATGATGGGCGGGATCCATGATGTCCTGATAGATGTCGTACCGTCCCACCAGCACGTCCGGCAGCTCCCGCAGCGCACGGATCTGCTCGGGCGAGCCGTTCGCGCTCCACAGCAGGCGGCGCATGCCGAGCGCCTGCATCTCTTTGACCAGCGCCACGGGATCGCCCGCCCCCTTGCCCATGCGCCAGATGTTCGCGGCGCCGATCAGGCGGTCGATGTTCGGAATGCGCTTGACCTTTTCGGAGAACGGCACAAGCAGGCCGGTCTGCCGCGCATGCGCGCGGTAACGCTTGCACATCGCCACATGCCCGCCCGCCTCAAAAAACACGTAGCGCGCCTTGCGCGTGTACCCGAACTGGCCGCGCTGCGCGTCCCATGAGGGACCGGCCACCCACATCCCGCCCGCCCCCTTGCGGGCATCCATGGCCGCGTCGTCCGACGTTTCCAGAATGCACATCCAGCCGGCGCCGGTCGCGTCGTCCGCCACGCCGAAGAACCCCATGCAGATCCCGTGCCCGCCGTAGGCGATCATCCGGTGCAAGCCCTGATGCTCTTCGTGAACCGGATACCCGACCCCCTCGTTCATCGGCACGATCAGCCGGTCGCCCTTGCGCGTCGCGAAAGGCATCGGGAAATTGAGCGGACGCTGCATCGCCCCGTCCATCGTGACCGCGACCGACAGCTCCGCGCCCTGTTCCTCCAGCGCGAACACGGCCTTGAATTCCCGCACGGTCTCAGGGTCCAGCAAGGTCAGCGCGAGTGAACGCTTGTCCTCAGACGTCTTTGCATCGAGAACCATCCAGCCCGCCTCGCCGCCCTCTTGCGACCAGACGCGGCCGGTGCGCAGATCCGTCACCGACAGGCGCGCGGCCGCGCCATCGACGCTGAAACGCAGTCGGCCGTTCTCGAGCTGCGTCTGTCCCTGCGCACCCGGTTTGACACGGTCGTTCACCGATCCCGCGCGCGCCGCCACATAGCGCTGCACCTCGACCGTCACAGGCCGGTCGCCGGTGAGGCGCGGCTCAATGGTGGCGACATTCTTGGGCGGGATAAAGCATGAGGTCAACTCCGTCCACTCGCAGGGCGTCGTCACCTGCGAGCCGCCATAGATCCAGCTCACTTCACGCCCCTCGCCGTCGCGCAGGATCACACCGGTCGACACCCTGACCGCCTCGGCCTCAGAGACCGCCTTGACCCGGCAGCGCAGCTCGATGATGTCACCGGGTTTGACGGCGATGCGCGGAAAGCCGCCCAGACACCAATCGCGCTGTCCGGTGTGACGCACGATAAAGCGGTCCGCCTGCTTTTCCAGCGCCACCGCATCCTTGTCACGCGCCCACACGTACGGCTTTTCGAAGGTCCAAGAGGCCTGCCCCCATGCCGTCGCCCCCAACACGCTCCATACCAGCAAGATGTTTTTCATGATGCGAGTGAGTATGCCACCTTCCCCGGGAAACGGCGACTTGATTTTTCAAGTGCCTTCGTGTCGTCACTTCGCCGTCACGTCAACCACATACACCTGGCGCGAGCCTTCATGGACCGAGTTGAACGCCAGCATCTTGCCGTCCGGGCGCCAGCGCGGATGCAGGTCGCAGCGCGAGTACTGCTCGCGGTACAGCTCCGGCACAAAGAACGAACCGAGCGGCAGTACCGCATGGTCCGCCATGCGCATGACCATCAGCTTGCGCTCGCCCAATTTGTCCGGGTAGGTGTCAGTCGCCATCCAACGTCCGTCGTCCGAAAAGACGCCGTGCCCGTCGAAGTCCAGCAGCCCCCGGCCCAGGCGCGTGAAGTCCTCCCTGCCCGGCGTGAAGAGCACATGGCTCCACACGGCATCCTTGAACTTGGCGGTGACCATCAAGCGGTCGCCGTCCAGCCAGTTGAAATGCGATCCGCCCCAGCCGTCCGGGAAGCAGCGGCGCACGCCGCTGCCGTCCCGGTTGCAGGTGAACGAGGTGGTCTCCCACTTGCGCACCACTTTCTGCCCCGAAAGATTCTCCACCGTGCGCGCCAGCCAAAAGATCTTCGAGCCGTCGCGGCTGAAGACCGTGTGGCAGAAGTAGGCCAGCGCCTTGGGATCTTTGACGGGCGGCATGCGGTCGCGCACCGAGGCGATCGTGACGATCAGCCGTGCTTCGCCGCTCGCCAGATCCACGAGCCAGAGTCCGTCATCCTCCGGCCAGACCGTATCGGCGCGCGCGTTCTGTCCGTTGCCGCCGTAGCCGTAATCCGGCCGCGTCAGCCGCAGCCGCGCGTAGTTGATGCTGACCGCCCAACGGCCGTCCCGCGAGACCGCGCTCACCGGAAACGGCACCACGCGCCGCGTGCGGTTCGCCATGTCGAAGATGACCGAGACAAACCGGCCGTCCACCAGGTCGTTGAAGATGAACTGGGTGCGGGGCGCGGTGCCGAGCCAGTGCGCCATGGCCGCTTCCTGGAAATTCCAGCAGCGCGTCTCGGTCAGCGGAATGAAACGGTTGCCATCCTGCGCGTCCACCACTCCCAGCACGGCCGCGTCCTGCTCGGTGGGCAGGCGGTCCTTGACTTCGGTTTCCAGCACCGTGGCGTAGCGTCCATCCGCGCTCCAGGCGTTGATCGCATAGTAGCTCGCGAAGAGATGGTCTTTCGGGCCGGA
>JAQUEX010000184.1:4185-6492 GCA_028684935.1 Kiritimatiellia bacterium
GCGCATTGCGTCTCGTAGAATTTCGCCTCGGTGTAATTCTTCGCCGTGAGATCGTGCAGGTGAACGGTGCCGGCAAGATACGGCCCGACCTTTTCGAGGTTGGCCGCCAGACCCTCGCCCTGCGTGTCGCGGAAGTCGCTGTTGAGAATCACGCGCAGGCCCGGATGGTCCACGGCTTTGCAGAGGGTCGCCAGATGCGGCAGCAGCCCCGCGCTGCCGTGCGCCTCAAGCCGCAACTCGACACCAAGGGAGGCCGCGATGGGCGCCAAATGCTTGAGCGACGCCGCAATCTGTTCGAGCGTCTTCTCCTGCGGCACCTCTTTGTGAAAATCGTTCGGAAAGACGCGCAGTCCCGGCGCGCCGAGATCGGCGCAGAACTGCAGCAGCTCCTGGGTCCGTTCGACCGCCCGCGCGAGTTTGGCGGCGTCGGGCGAATCGTAGCGCTCGCCGCAGGCGACACCGACCAGTTGGACCGGACTGTCGGCAAAACGCTTCGCGGCCTCGGCGCGCGCGGCCTTGCTGCTGGTGAGTTCCAGTCCGTGCGCGTACTTCATGTCGGTCCGGATCTCGACCCCGAACAGCCCGAACCGAGGCAGGACCTCGATCAGTTCCGGAACTGTCCATTTGCTGCCGATCTGGTAGGTGGTCAGGCCCATCCGCACCCCGTTCTTCGCCTCGTGCGCCCTCGCCGCAGGCGCCGCCAAGGCCGCGGCCAATGCCGCCCCGCCGCTCTTCAGAAACTCGCGTCGAGTCATCGTCATCCTCCTCTTAAACCTTGTCCGGAACTTCAAAGCCTTTTCGATACTCGCGCGCAAGATAGCGGTTGGCCTCGTCGGCGAAGTCGCCGGTGAACCGCTCCGCCGCCGGATCAAAGCGCAGGAACGGGCCGAGCGTCGGCGGCGTTTTGCTGAGGTCGATCCCGTTTGCGTCAAGATGGGCGAACATCCGCTCCCACGTCTTGAGGAAGTCGGCATTGAAGGCGAGACGTTCGCGGATCTGCTCCGGCGCGGCCTGCCGGCCGAGACGGTGCGCGATATTGCCCAGATGCACCAGGCTCGTCGACACGTGCGCTTCGGCGATATCGTAATGGGGCGTGCCGGCACCGCCGCGGACGGCATCGAAAAAGGCCGCGCGCACCGACCGCAGCGCCGGCTTGAACTCCTTGACCAGTTTGCCGGCCTTGTCATAGGCCTTGTTACCGACCGTGTAGCCCTCTTCGCATTGGACGGAGGTCGTGTACGACTGGCCGTGCAGCGCGTCCATGTCCTGCTGCCCCCACGCGCCGTTTTTCCAGGAGCTGCGGGCGCGCGGCAAGGCCCGCATCTCGTAGATGATCGGCAGCGGCTCGTAATCGAAGAACGTGATCTGCGTGTTGGGCGTCTGGCCGTCGTCGTCATAGCCGAACCGGCCGCCGACGCTCAGCACGCTTTTCGGCATGCCCTGGCCCGCGACTTCGCGCGCGCCGTCCAGCAGGTGGATGCCCCAGTTGCCGAGCTCGCCATTGCCGGTGTCCCAATCCCAGTGCCAGTCGTAATGCAGGTTCTGGCGCATGAGCGGCTTCATCGGCGCCGGACCGCACCAGAGGTTGTAATCGAGCGTCGGAGGAATCGGCGTCGGGCCGGCCACCTTGCCGATACTCGTCCGTGCGCCATAACGCACCGCGTGGATATAGAGCGGCTTGCCGAGGTTGCCGTCGACAGCAAAGCGCGCGGCCTCGCGGAAACCGGCCATCGACCGGGTCAGCGTGGACGAGTAGACGACGCGGTTGTGGGCGCGGGCGGCCTCGACCATTTTCCGGCCTTCGAACAGGTTGTGGCAGACCGGCTTCTGGACGAACACATGTTTGCCGGCCTGGGCGGCGTGAATACACACCAGCGCGTGCCAGTGGTTCGGCGTGGTGACCCAGATCGCGTCGATATCCTTGCGCTCCAGCAGCTTCCGGTAGTCGGTGAAGGTCTCGGGCTTCTCGTTGTGTTTGGCGCACTCCTCAAGGGCGTAGCCGAGATTGGCGGAATCGACATCGCAGAGCGCCGCGATACGTACGCCCGGCACGGCACGGCACCCTTTCATGTCGTTCCGACCCATGCCGCCGATCTTGACTCTCGACCCCATGCCGACAATGGCCAGCCGGATGGCGTCGTTCGCGCCCTGCGCCCGTAGATACGGTGCGGCGGGCAGAGACACCGCAGCGGCAACCGTTTTCGTCAAAAAGCTCCGTCGATTCATGCCACTCTCCCATACCATCGCACCACGTTCCACACTCTGCGGGCAATCGTACCCCTTTCGCTCCGTCAAGTCAATGCGGGG